>JAJTDK010000029.1 GCA_021300495.1 Limnohabitans sp.
GCAATGTGCTGCATCATGACGGTTTTGCCAGACTTGGGCTGCGCCACAATGAGGGCGCGCTGTCCTTTGCCAATTGGGGCAATGATGTCAATCACTCGGCTGGTGATGTTCTCGTCGGCCTTGATGTCGCGCTCAAGGCGCATCTGAATGTTGGGGAACAAAGGCGTCAAGTTCTCAAACATGACCTTGTGCTTGTTGTTCTCTGGCAGGTCGCCATTGACCTTGTCAAGCTTGGTGAGAGCAAAGTAGCGCTCTCCGTCTTTGGGAATTCGAACTTCGCCTTCAATCATGTCGCCGGTGTGCAAATTGAATCTGCGCACTTGGCTGGGGCTGATGTAGATGTCGTCAGTGCTGGCGGTGTAGCTGGTGTCGGGGCTGCGCAAGAAACCGAAACCATCGGGCAAGATTTCTAGAACACCGTCGGCAAATACTTGCTCGCCAGCGCGAGCACGTTTTTTAATGATGGCAAACATCAACTCTTGTTTGCGCATGCGGCCTGTGTTTTCAATTTCAAGCTCGTCGGCTTGCTTGAGGACTTCAGACACATGCAGTGCCTTGAGTTCGTTTAAGTGCATGGATTTACCTGCGTAAAGCAACCCTTATGGGTCGATGTCAAAAAAATCAGGGGGAGGAAGGAGGCCGAAATTTCAAACGTCTAGAAACCAAAGCTGGGAAGATGCGTCAAGGGGAGCAAGTAGACGCTGTAGGCTTTTGTCAATTTCTATCTTGAAACTGTGCTGAAACCCTTTGGGGACTCAACGAAGCGGATTATGACAGGATTTTTTGAAGTGTCGCAACTGGGCTTGCCAGCCCCCCAAATAGCTTCAAATTGGGGAGGCTGGCCTCAAAGCGCCTTGGATGGGCGCTTTGGCTTCAAGCCAACTGCTGGTCAATGAATGCGGTTAACTGGGATTTGCTCATGGCCCCCACTTTGGTGGCGGCCAATTGACCATCTTTGAAAACCATCAGGGTTGGAATGCCCCGAATGCCAAATTTGGCGGGGATGTCGCGGTTTTCATCGACATTCATTTTGGTAATTTGCAATTTGCCTTCGTAGCCGGTTGCAACTTCGTCCAAAATGGGGGCAATCATCTTGCAAGGACCGCACCATTCAGCCCAAAAATCAACGATGACTGGCTTGTCCGCTTTGAGCACGTCAGTCTCAAAAGTGGCGTCGGTTGTGTGTTTGATCAAATCGCTGGCCATGGCCTGTTCCTTGTTGAAATTGAAATTACAGCTAAATCGTCTTTGTAAACTTTCTGTATTTTGACAGAAACGAACAAAGTTGCTCACGCATCACTTGATCCAAATCATTTTCACCGCATGGACGTTCCTTCATCTTCCGCTTCAAAGCCCTTGGACCTGTCTGTGGCGGTCGTCGGGGGCGGGCCCGCAGGCCTGATGGCTGCTCAGGTTTTGTCGAGTTTGGGCCATTCTGTCCATCTGTTTGATGCCATGCCTTCAGTGGGGCGAAAGTTTTTGTTGGCAGGGAGAGGGGGTCTGAATCTCACGCACTCAGAGCCTTTCCATCATTTTGTGAATCGTTATGAGGCTCACACCCCTCAGCTCGAACCCATTTTGAGTGAGTGGGGCTCTGATGAACTGAGGGCTTGGGCTCAGAATTTAGGCGTTGAAACTTTCGTTGGCAGTTCCGGACGTGTTTTCCCCACAGAAATGAAAGCCGCTCCTTTGCTGAGAGCGTGGTTACATCGCTTGCGCCATCCTGCAACAGGCAAGCCCGTTGAATTTCACATGCGCCATCGGTTAACAGGTTTGCAAGCGATGTCCGCTGACAAAGGCAAAGACAACTGGACTGAATTAAGTTTCGAGGTGCGCCATCTCTCGTCGCCTGAGCTTGAGATGCGCAAAGTCAAAGCCCAAGCTTTGGTCTTGGCGCTTGGCGGGGGAAGTTGGGCTCGGCTGGGCTCTGACGGTGCATGGGCACCTTGGTTAACTGAAATGGGCGTACCAGTGAACGCCCTGATGCCCTCCAATTGCGGCTTTCATGTGGCCGGCAGAGAAGGGCAGGGTTGGACGCCGTTTTTCTTGGCGCGTTTTGCGGGTCACCCTCTTAAGTCAGTCGCCATGGAGTGGGTCCATGCCAATGGGCATGTCATGAGGCGCCAGGGAGAGTTTGTGGCCAGCACCTATGGCGTGGAAGGCAGTTTGATTTATGCCGCCTCAGCAGATTTGCGCAAGGCCATTCAAGCGCAAGGGCTGGCTGAAGTCAAATTGGATTTATTGCCCGATTGGACCTTGGAAAAAGTCATTCATGAGGTTTCACATCCTCGGGGCTCGCGCAGTTTGTCTTCACACCTCAAGGGACGACTTGGTATCGAGGGCGTCAAGATGGCCTTGCTGAACGAACTGCTTTCACCTCATACCTTGCAAGATCCAGCCCAACTGGCCTTGGCCATCAAAGGCTTGGCAGTGAAGCTTACAAAGCCAAGGCCCATCGATGAAGCTATCAGCAGCGCGGGGGGCGTAACGTGGCAGGGGCTCGATGCAGGGCTGCAAACCAAGGCTTTGCCAGGGGTGTTTTGTGCCGGTGAAATGTTGGATTGGGAAGCGCCAACGGGCGGCTATTTGCTCACTGCCTGCTTGGCCACGGGGGTGAAAGCTGCAAAAGCCTTGCACGCGAAAATGAAAGGTGACGAGCCTTGACCCCGGCACTGACTCTGCAGTTAGAGCTGCTTGGTTCCCCACCTGACTCGGTTGGCCGCTTTACCATGCGGGAAGGCCCGTCGAGTGCTATTGTAAGACACCGATAGAATCAACACATGTCTTATCTTGTTCTGGCACGCAAATACCGTCCTCGCAACTTCACTGAAATGGTGGGGCAAGAGCATGTTGTGCAAGCCCTGACCAATGCCCTTGTGCAACAAAGGTTGCACCATGCTTATTTGTTCACGGGCACCAGGGGCGTTGGCAAGACCACAGTCTCTCGCATTTTGGCCAAATCACTCAACTGTCAGGGCACTGACGGGCAGGGCGGCATCACGGCCGAGCCTTGTGGTGTTTGTCAGGCCTGTCGGGACATTGATTCAGGTCGCTTTGTCGATTACACGGAGCTTGATGCCGCCTCCAATCGGGGTGTCGATGAGGTTCAAAGTTTGCTTGAGCAGGCGGTGTACAAACCGGTTCAGGGGCGCTTCAAGGTGTTCATGATCGACGAGGTGCACATGCTGACCAATACGGCCTTCAATGCCATGTTGAAAACGCTGGAAGAGCCGCCTGAGTACCTTAAGTTTGTGTTGGCTACTACCGATCCCCAAAAAGTGCCTGTCACTGTTTTGTCTCGGTGTTTGCAATTTAATTTGCGGCCCATGGCGCCAGAAACAGTGTTTGAACACCTTACGAAGGTTTTGGCGCAAGAGAGCTTGCCCGCCGAGCCTCTGGCGCTGAAGTTGTTGGCCCGAGCCGCCAGAGGGTCCATGCGCGATGCACTGAGCCTGGCCGATCAAGCCATTGCATTTGGCAGCGGTCAATTGCAAGAAGCCACGGTTCGTTTGATGCTGGGCAGTGTCGACCGCAGTCATGTCATGGGCCTCATTGACGCGCTAGCACGGGGCGATGGTGCCACGGTCGTTGCAATTTCTGAGGGCCTTCGACTCAATGGTTTGTCTGCTGCTTCGGCCTTGGAAGACATGTCGATGGTGTTGCAACGCATGGCCGTGTTGCAAGCAGTCCCCAGTGCTGCTGCTGAATCGGACGACCCAGATCACCAAGAAATGTTGCGTTTGTCAGAGGCCATGCCCGCCGATGAAACGCAGTTGCTCTACAGCTTGTGTTTGCACGGCCGTGCAGAATTGGGCTTGGCGCCCGATGAGTACGCTGCGCTCACCATGGTCTTGCTGAGGCTACTGGCTTTCAAGCCCAAAGCCCATCAAGCTCATGCAACTCATGAGGCGCAGGCGCCTGCGGCTCAAAAAAAAACTTTAGCGACAGCGCCACCTAGTTCAGCCCCCTCTAATTCAGCGCCCGTGCAGCAGGATTCGTCGTCTGCGCCCCCTGCGGCTCACAAGCCTGCAGACGACGTGCCTGTGTCAGACGATCGCATGGTGCCTATTCAAGTCAAAAATTTGCCTGTTCGTCAAGCCAGTGAACCGTCAGAAAGAACAGCGCCGAAAGTGTTGGTCGCCACAGAGGAAGGCCATTTTTGGACTCAAACAGTTCGTCAATTGGTGGCCACTGAAGCTGTAACGGCCTTGGTGCGTGAATTGGCCTTGCAATCGCAATTGATTGCACGCGATACCGATCAATGGCATTTGAGAATTGACAGCGAATCCCTAAACCAAGGTACTGCGCGCGAGCGTTTACAAGCCGCATTGAACGCCGCAGGGTTTGCTGTCAAGTTGGTGGTTGAAATTGGCAAAGTGACTGATTCACCTGCACAGCGGAACGCCGCTGATTTGGCTGAAAAGCAAAAAGCGGCTGAAGATTTAATTCATTCAGATCCCATGGTGCAAGCCATGGTTGAAAATTTTGGCGCCAAAATAGTGCCCGGCACAATCAAGCTTATTTCTTAAATTCAACGGAAGGAAAAACATGTTCAACAAAGGTCAACTCGCTGGCTTGATGAAGCAAGCTCAAGCCATGCAAGACAATATGAAGAAAGCCCAAGACGAATTGGCTTTTGTCGAAGTGGAAGGCGCATCTGGCAGTGGCATGGTCAAAGTTTTGATGACCTGTAAACATGCGGTCAAACGTGTCACGATCGACCCCTCATTGCTGGCAGACGACAAGGACTTGTTGGAAGACTTGGTAGCCGCCGCCTTCAACGATGCTGTCCGACAAGCAGAGGAAGTGTCTCAACAGAAAATGGGCAAGTTGACGGCCGGTTTACCTCCCGGCATGAAGTTGCCTTTCTAATTTTCTGAAGTCATGCAAAAACCCAATGCCCATGCACTGGATGCGCTCATTCAAGCGCTGCGGGTTTTGCCGGGAGTTGGTGCCAAGTCTGCCTCTCGCATGGCATTTCATTTGATGCAACACGAGCGCAGTGCTGCGCTGCATTTGGCAAAAGCTTTAGAGCACGCTTGCGACAACGTCAAACATTGCACCACCTGTCACACACTCACTGAAGAAGATGTTTGCAGCATGTGTGCCGACCCTGAGCGCAATCGGACTCAGCTGTGTGTGGTGGAAACGCCTGCAGACCAAGCGGCCATTGAGAGAACTTCTACTTTCAAGGGCTTGTACTTTGTTCTCATGGGCAAGCTCAGTCCCCTAGATGGCATTGGACCGAACGACCTTGGATTTGCCAAACTGTCAGAGCGTTGCAATGACGGTCAGGTGGAAGAAGTTATTCTGGCTACCAATTTTACGGGCGAGGGCGAGGCAACAGCGCACGTCATTGCTGAAATGTTGAAGAAGCGAGGCTTGCGCGTCACGCGGCTGGCCAGAGGCGTACCTGCTGGAAGTGAACTTGAATATGTCGATTTGGGCACCATCGCCCACGCACTGGTCGATCGTCGCTGAGCGCCTTGCAAGTTTGAATACTGAGTTCTCAGTGTTCTTCATTACGTAATTACCCGCTTGGGATGTTTCCCGATGCGCCAAGACCGATACCTTTGTATGCTGATCTCAGCATTGATGGGAACTCTTCAAGGGGTATTGGCGTGTTACAAAAGCTCAGGCGGCGTGAATTTTCAGCATTGGCCATGGCCGGTGTTGTGCTGGCGCCTGACTTGGCTAGAGCTGCCGTCTCGCCTCAAAAAGTCAGCATTGCAATGGCCGCCAAAACCAGTTTGTTTCATTTGCCTGTGGTCCTGGCTGAGCAATTGGGCGCGTTCAAAAACGAGGGTCTGCAAATTGATTGGCTTGAATGTGAATCGGGCCTTCAAGCGGTTCAACTGGCCCTGAATGGGCAAGCAGATGTGGTGTCAGGCGCTTTCGAGCACACCCTTGATTTACAAGCGCGTGGCTTAAATTACCGCGCCTTTGTGTTGCAGGGCAGAGCGCCCCAAATCAGTGTGGGCTTGGCTACACGAAAAGCGCTGACAATGAAATCATTGGACGACCTCAAATCTGTCAAGATGGGTATTTCATCTTTAGGTTCTGGCACGCATTGGGTAGCGCAGCAGTGGCTATTGAAAGCCAAGCTTGCAGCCGAGAACGTTCAGTTCGTTGCATTAGGCTCTGCCACAGGGCAGTTGTTGGAAGCTGTCAAAACGGGCTCGGTTGACGCTTTGTGTCACACCGATCCTGTCATGCACTACCTGGAACAAAAAAATGAATTGCGTCTCTTGGCTGAGACGCGATCGCTGATCAGTACGCAGCGAATGTTTGGCGGCCCCATGCTTTCTGCTTGCTTGTTTGGCAGGGGTGAGTTTTTGCAAAAACGTGCTGATGTTGCTCTGACCTTGACCAAGGGAGTCGTCAAAGCATTGCAGTGGCTCAAAACCGCAGGGCCTTCCGATATTCTGAAAATGGTGCCCTCTCACAATTGGATGGGCGACCGTGCGATTTACCTAGGCGCTTTGGAAAATGTGCGCAACAGCTACAGCTTGGATGGCATGTTTTCCACAGAGTCCTTGCAAACGGCTTGGCGTGCCAGAGCCAGTCGCGTTAGCTCCGACCGGGCCAATTGGACCACCTTGGCTAAAACCTATACCAATGAATTTGCGCTAATTGCGCAACGTAAAGTCAATTCCTGACTGAAGAGCTGGGGGATTTTGGTTTGGCAGTTTTTGGGGCGGATGGCTTTGATTGGGCTTTGGCTTGCTTCGCATTGGGAGCGCCCGCTGAAGCTTTCACACCTTTGTTGACGCTCGACTTCTTGCTTGTATTTTTACTTCCGCGGGAACTGGCTGTGGTCGGTACCAAAATGGCAATAGATTGCCCCGGTTTGAGTGCCACAGGCATCTTCAATTTATTCCAAGCGGCAATGTTTGAAGGTGAAACGTCATGACGGCTTGCAAGCGTGGCCAAAGTGTCGCCTTTTTGAACTTTGACCATCATGCGGCGCAAAACAATTTCGGGCGCAAAAGAAATCTTGGCGTTGTCGGCCAGATGTTCAGTGACGTCGGCGTCGAGGGCGCCTTGTCTTGCAACCAACAAGGTAGAGCCTTGTTTGACTTGCATGCCGCTTGGAATTTGATTCACAGCGCGAAGTTCGGCTTCGGTCATTTTGACCAGTTTGCTGACCTCCGAAACCTTCATGGTCTTGGGCACAGACCAAGCGGTCCAAGTGGCCAATTGTTTTTGCGCATGCTCTTCGAGTCGGCGCTGGAACCGGTCAGCGTTGTCCCAAGGTAGCAAAATTTCAGGTGTGCCTGCAGCCAAAATAACAGGTCGGCTCATGGACGGATTTAAAGCTTTGAAATCTTCCAAGCTGACACCTGAAAAATTGGCCGCCAATTTGACATCGATGTCACGTGTGATGCTGACAGATTTGAAATATGGGTGGTTCTGAATGAGCGGCAGCCGCACATTGAAATTTTGGGGCTGCGCAATGATGTTTTTAACGGCCTGCAACTTGGGTACGTAATAACGTGTTTCGTTAGGCATTTTCAATTCTGAATAGCTCAGTCCTAGTCCGGCTGCTTTGTTTTTGGCCAATGCGCGTCCCACACTGCCTTCCCCCCAGTTGTAGGCTGCCAAAGCCAAGTGCCAATCGCCAAACATGCCATAAAGTTTTTGCAAATAGTCAAGGGCTGCGCGGGTCGACTCAACCACGTCGCGACGTTCATCCCTGAAAACGTTTTGTTTCAAATCGAAGTATTTGCCAGTGGCGGGCATGAATTGCCACATGCCTGCTGCTTTGGCCGAAGAGACCGCTTCAGGGTTAAAGGCCGACTCGATGAAGGGCAATAAGGCCAACTCTGTGGGCATGTTTCTGCGTTCAAGTTCCTCAACAATGTGAAACAAATATCTTCTGGAGCGCTCTGTCATTCTCACCATGTAGTCGGGACGCGCTGCGTACCAAACTTCGCGGTCTTTCACCAGATCATTTTCAAGATCGGGCATGGCAAAGCCTTGGCGAATTCGCACCCAAATGTCAGCAGGGGGTTCAGTGACATCGTCGATTTTGGCCTTGGCGATAGGCGCATTAAGAGGCGCAAGCAATTGAGGAGGCGTCGTAGCAGTGGGCGGTATCGCTGTGGTTGTTGCAGTGGTAGACGTAGAAGCATTTTCAGCTGCTGTGCTGATGTCCGCAGGATTTGTTTCAGCTTGTTTCTGAACATTGGCGCAGCCTGTCAAAAACAGAGCAAGACACAGGCCTAGCTTGATCTTCAGGCTGATGCCCTTGTTGGTGTGGTTCATTTGTAGTCGTTTTTCCAGAGTCGCAGATGGGCAAAAATATCTGCTTCATTGTCTTTAACCTGCGGTGCAAATTTTTTGACCGCACCGATCACCGCTGGCGAACGGGTTCTTAAGAAAGGGTTGATTTGCAACTCGTTGGCCAGATTGGCGGGCAGGGTGGGCAAATTCAGAGCCCTTAGGTCCTTGCAATGTTTGACATAGGTTTGCAGACTTAAATTCTGTGGCTCTACGGCACTGGCAAATTTCAAATTGCTCAGTGTGTACTCGTGGGCGCAGCAAACGCGCGAAGTACCTGGCAATGCGGCCAACCGATCCAATGAATCGAGCATCTGCTGTGCAGTGCCCTCAAACAAGCGACCGCAGCCACCAGAGAAAAGCGTGTCACCACAAAAAAGCAGAGGTTCTTGGCCGTCGGGCTCTGCGAAGTAAGCAATGTGTCCCGCAGTATGACCCGGCACATCCAATGTTTGAAAATTCAAGCCAAGCCAGCTGAATTGGTTTCCTTGCGCTAAGGCTTGAAATTCGAAGGGCAATTTTTCGTGAGCCGGCCCATAAACCTTGGCGCCCCAATGTTGCTGAAGCTTTGCCACGCCCCCCGTATGATCACCATGGTGATGCGTGACTAAAATGCAATCCAGTTTGTGATTGTTTGCAGCCAACCAGTTGTCAACGGGCGTTGAATCACCCGGGTCAACAACCAAAGCAAGGCCTTGGTGTTGCAACAGCCAAATGTAATTATCGGAGAATGCGGGCAGCGGTATTAGGTTCATGACTCTTCCTATTATAGAAACCACCTCAATGGCGCAAGATTGGCGTCAATGGTTGGCTACGCCAGCAGGGTCTTATTTGTTGAGCTGGGAGCAATCTCAGGTGGATGCATTGGTGTCAGATATCTTTGGCTACCATGCACTTCAATTGGGCATGCCCGAGTTAGTGGGCTTGCGAGCCAATCGCATGCCCCATCAGTGGCTCGCTCTGTCAGAAACCCATGCATTGCCAGAGGGGCAGGATTTTCAGTTTGCCGCCCACAGCATCGCGCTGCCATTTAAGGCCGACAGTTTGGATTTGCTGGTCATGCCGCACAGCTTGGAATTAAGTTTGGATGCGCATGCCACTTTGCGTGAGGCCGAGCGGGTCTTGGTGCCTGAGGGCCATTTGCTGATCACCGGTCTGAACCCAACCAGCCTCTGGGGTTGGCGCCATAAGCGTGCTCAATGGTACAGGCGCTGGGGTTTTAAGGGCCTTAGCTCTCCTGCTTGCGATGAGTTGATTGGCTATTGGCGACTCAGGGACTGGCTTCGACTGCTGGGCTTTGAAGTCAAAGTGAGTCAATTTGGGTGTTGGCGGCCTGCGCTGGACAAGCCGAAATGGTTCGACCGTTGGGCTTTCATGGACAAATTGGGCGCCAACTGGTGGCCTATTTTGGGCGGGGCCTATGCCATTGTGGCTGTGAAAAAGGTCCCGGGCGGGCGTATTTTGGGTGCGACTTGGAAGCAACGCAGGCCTCAAACCAAGGCTGCTGTCACTCTGGCGCGGCGACAAAACCAAACTCAAGGCGACGCGGGTGTCCAAAGAAAGAGTGAATGTGAATCACGTTGAAATTCATACGGATGGCGCTTGTAAGGGCAATCCGGGGCCGGGGGGCTGGGGCGTACTGATGCGATCCGCCGAGCATGTTCGAGAAATTTTTGGGGGTGAGTTAGAAACCACCAACAACCGAATGGAGTTGACGGCGGTGATCGAAGCCTTGCTTGCCTTAAAGCGTCCCTGCAAGGTCACACTGTTTTTGGACAGTGAGTATGTTCGAAAGGGCATTACCGAGTGGATTCACGGCTGGAAAGCGAGGGGGTGGCGAACCGCCGCCAAGCAACCCGTTAAAAATGCCGATTTATGGCAAAAATTAGACCTTTTGGTTGCAAATTCGGGCAACAACTGTTACATTTCCAAACTGTTTTGGATCTGTTCGGAATCTTTGATGTCTTTCAAAAAACCTTATCTCCCGCTTGCGCTCATCGGTCTGGTCCTTGCAGCTGGTGCCGCTTGGTGGTTTCAAAATAAACCTGCAGCGCCAAAGCCAGAGATTGCTGCTGCTGGCAGCGCCCCTAACAGCGCTGCTCAGCCTGCCCCCGCTGCGGCTGCGGCACCTGGCGCTGGCGGTGCTGCGCCAGGTACGGGAGCGCCTCAAAGACCACCTGCAGTCGAGGTTGCCAAGGTTGAAAAAGCCATGTTGGTGGACGAAACCCAATCGGTTGGCAGCTTGCGTTCGTTTCAAGGTGTGATGTTGCGACCCGAGGTCGGCGGCCGAGTCAGTCAGGTGCTGTTTAAGGACGGACAAAAAGTTAAAAAGGGACAGATCTTGGTCCAATTTGACGATCAATTGCCTGCTGCGCAAGTGGCTCAGTCCAAAGCTGAGTTGTCCATTGCACAAGCCAACCACAAGCGAAACCAAGAACTTGTTGCGCAAAACTTCATCAGCAAACGTTCTTTGGATGAATCCGATGCAGCGCTTCAAGTTGCACAAGCCAAATTGGCATTGGCCCAAGCCACCTTGCAGCGCTTGAAAGTGCTTGCCCCATTTGATGGCACCGCTGGCTTTCGTCAAATTAACGTGGGTGATTATTTGAAAGATGGCGCCGACATGGTCAACGTCGAGGACATTGAAGCCGTTTTGCTTGATTTCCGTTTGCCAGAGCGTTTCCAAGCCAAAGTTAAACCTGGGCAAAAAGCGCAAGTCACCATGGATGCTTTGCCCGGCCGTAAATTCACGGCCGTCATACAAGCCATCGATCCCTTGATTGATGCCAATGGCCGCTCTGTGGGCGTGCGTGGTTGTATCGACAACCGACAAATGCAATTGCGCCCTGGTATGTTTGCACGTGTCAATGCGGTCTTTGGTGAGCGAGCTGACGCCATGGTCATACCCGAAGAAGCCATCGTGCCGCAAGGCGGTCGTTCAACTGTGGTGCGTGTCGTTCCCGGACCCAATAAAGATGAACTGATTTCTGAAAGAGTCACCGTCAAGATTGGCATTCGCCAACCTGGGCGTGTGGAGATTTTAGAAGGCTTGGCGATGGGCGATTCTGTGGTGGTCGCAGGGCAGCAGCGCTTGCAAAAAGAAGGCACTGTTGTCCGCGTGCTGGAAGCTTCTAAAGCACAAGGCGGAGGTGCTAACAATGCGACAGGTGCAAGGCCTGAAGCCGCAGGCAATGCTCCCAAACCTGCTGATAAGTCAGGCCCTAAGGGAGGTAACCCAGCACAAGCCAGGGGCGGTCATGCACAAGCTGTTTCAGGCGAGAATCCATGCACACGAGGTCTGAATGCAACTCGCTGAAACATCCATTCGAAGGCCAGTCTTCGCGACCGTTTTATCGCTGCTCATTCTTCTGATTGGCGCGGTCAGCTTCGACCGTCTTTCCTTGCGTGAGTATCCCAAGATTGACGAGCCCACTGTCACGGTCAGTGTGAAATACCCCGGCGCATCGGCCGAGGTGATTGAGTCGCAAGTGACCAAGCCTTTGGAAGATTCCATAGCCGGTATTGATGCCGTCGATGTCATCACATCCATCAGCCGAGCCGATCAATCCCAAATCACAGTTCGCTTCCGCCTGGAAAAAGACGCGGACACGGCTGCTGCAGAAGTGCGCGACAGAACGTCTCGAATTCGCGGCCGCTTGCCACAAGCCATTGAAGAACCCGTCATTGCCAAAGTAGAGGCAGATGCCTTCCCCGTTATTTGGTTGGCCTTCTCCAGTGAGACTTTGTCGCCGCTTCAAATCAGCGATTTGATCAATCGAGTTGTGAAGCCGCGCTTGCAAACCGTAACCGGCGTTGCCGATGTTCGTATTTTTGGTGAGCGTAAATATGCCATGCGCGTTTGGTTGGATGCTGAACGCATGGCGGCTTACCGCCTGACCTCCCAGGATGTTGAAGACGCCATACGCCGCAATAACCTAGAGTTGCCAGCAGGACGCATTGAATCACAGCTGCGCGAGTTCAGTGTCACATCGCAAACAGACCTGATCAGAGCTGGCCAATTTGGTGACATCACCATTCGCAACGTGAACGGGTTCCCTATCAAGATTCGCGACGTGGCCAAAGTCGAGGAGGCTGCTGCGGATGACCGCAGTCGTGTTCGTTTGAATGGCATAACCGCTATTTCTGCAGGTGTGATACGGCAAGCCACCGCCAACCCCTTGGATTTGTCCAAAGGCGTTCGAGAAATGATGCCCAAGCTTCAGCAGGATTTGCCGCGTGACGTTCTGATCAGTGTGGCTAACGACAACTCGGTGTTCATTGATAAATCCATTAAGAGCGTTTTTAAAACCATTCTTGAAGCTGTCGTTTTGGTAGCGCTTGTCATTTTTGTATTCCTGCGAACTTTCCGCGCCTCCATCATTCCGATCATTACCATTCCTGTTAGTTTGGTTGGCACATTCGCCATGATGGCGCTGGCTGGATTCACCATCAATACATTGACCTTGCTGGCCTTGGTATTGGCCATCGGTTTGGTGGTGGACGATGCCATTGTGATGTTAGAGAACATTTACCGTCACATTGAAGAGGGTCTCGATCCGTTTTCTGCAGCCATCAAGGGGGCTAGAGAAATTGGCTTCGCCATTGTGGCCATGTCGCTCACTTTGGCAGCTGTGTTTGCACCTTTGGCTTTCACGCCAGGACGAACCGGTAAATTGTTCAGTGAGTTTGCCTTGGCTTTGGCTGGCGCGGTGTTGGTCTCTTGCGTGGTAGCGCTCACCCTTTCGCCCATGATGAGTTCTTTGCTGTTGCGACACAACCCCAATCCGAATTTCTTTGACAGGTTCATGGAAAAAATCCTAACCGGTTTGTCAAATGGCTACGCGAAGTTACTCACCCTGGTGTTGAAAAAAGCGCGCTGGCTCGTGGTCTTGATCATGGCCTCTTGCGGCGTTGGCATTGTGTTGGTTTATCCCACCATGAAGCAAGAACTCTCCCCCTTGGAAGATCGTGGCATCATTTTGGCAACAGTGACAGCGCCTGATGGGTCCACCTTGGACTTCACAGATAAATATGCCAAGGCCCTCGAAAAAATTGGCACTGCTTATCCAGAATTCGATCGAATATTTGCCAACCTAGGCAATCCAACTGTTGCTCAAGGCAGTGTGATCTACCGAGCCGTTGACTGGGACCAGCGCAAGCGCACAACCCTCGAAATTGCGCGTGAAATGCAAGGCAAATTCAACGGCATTGCGGGCGTCAATGCCTTCCCCATCACGCCGCCATCGTTAGGCCAAGGTTTCCGTGAGCGCCCTGTCAATTTCGTCATTCAAACGTCTGACAGTTATCAGAACTTGAATGCAGTGACGCGTCAGATGTTGGACGAAATTGCCAAGAATCCAGGCTTCATTGCGCCTGACGTCGACTTGCGTTTGAACAAGCCCGAACTTCGCATTGACGTCGATCGAATCAAGGCCACAGAATTGGGTGTCAGCGTGGATGTGGTTGCACGGGCCATTGAAACCATGTTGGGCGGCCGTGTCGTCACACGTTACAAACGCGATGCAGAGCAATACGATGTCATTGTGCAAACCCAAATGTCTCGATCACAGCCAACTTAGCGCCTGACTATGCACTGGGCGACGCGCTGACATTCCTGGATAAAACAGCCGCAGGTATTTTAAAGACGGGTTACACCACAGAGCTGAATGGTACGTCGCGTGAATTTAGAAATTCACAAGGCGCATTGATCGTTGTATTTGTGTTGGCTTTGTTCTTTATCTTTTTGGTCTTGGCTGCTCAATTTGAAAGCTTCATTGACCCCTTGGTCATCATGTTGTCGGTGCCCTTGTCCATGTTTGGTGCCCTCATGACACTGAAGTTGACAGGGGGTACGCTCAATGTGTATTCCCAAATTGGCTTGATCACCTTGGTTGGCTTGATCACCAAGCACGGCATTTTGATTGTGGAGTTTACAAATCAATTGCGAGCGCAGGGCGTCGAAACCTTCGATGCCATTGTGAAAGCTTCAGGCCAACGCTTGCGCCCCATTTTGATGACCACTGGCGCCATGGTATTGGGTGCGCTGCCATTGGCCCTTTCCACAGGCGCAGGCTCTGAAAGCCGTATTCAAATTGGCTGGGTCATTGTGGGTGGTATGAGTTTCGGAACGCTGCTAACGGTCTTTGTGGTACCCACCATGTACTCGCTCTTTGCGCGCAAAAAAATTCCTGGCGCCAACAAGGCCGATGCGCTGGACCAACCCGCAAGTTCAGTTCATCAGCACTGAAACTGCCGTTTAAAGCACCAGCACGTCCACCCAGTCACCCAACTGGGCTGTGCCTTGTTGGTGCGATAAAACAATCAAACCATTGGCTTGCACCATGGAGCTCAATACACCGGAGCCTTGATTGCCGGTGGTGATCACTTGAAGTTCACCTTGCGCATTCCGAGACACAATGCCGCGTTGGTATTCAGTTCTGCCTGGTTTTTTGCGCAACACTTCCTGCGTTCTGGCCCTGAGCATCGGCAGGGGCGTGGCCGTACTGCCCATCATTTTCAGCAAGGCTGGTTTGACGAAAGCCAAAAATGTGACCATGACCGCTACAGGATTACCTGGAAGTCCAAACAAAACGGCTGAGCGCTGGCCTTTTTGAATTCGGCCGACGGCCATCGGACGGCCAGGGCGCATGGCGATTTTCCAAAACACCACATCGCCCAACTTCTTCATCATGGCCTTGGTGAAATCGGCTTCGCCCACACTCACACCGCCGCTGGTGATGATGGCATCAGCTTGCTCTGCGGCTTGGTTAAAAGCTTTCTCCAGCAAGACAGGTTCGTCTTTGACAACGCCCATGTCAATCATCTCGCAGCCCAATGCTTTAAGCATGCCATGCACCGTGTAGCGGTTGCTGTCATACACAGCGCCTTCGCGGGGCGCTTCGCCCAAGCTCAAAATTTCATCGCCCGTTGAGAAATAAGCCACCCGCAAGCGCCGCACCACCAACACGTTGGGAACGCCCAAACTGGCCAGCAGTCCTGCTGCTGCAGGCGTGATCAAGGCACCTTTCAGAAGGGCAGCATGCCCCTGCATGATGTCCTCGCCGCACAAGCGGCGGTTGTCACCAGCCTTTAGCAGGCCAGCAGGAATCTCAATCGCATCGCTCGTCTTGATTTGACAAAGCTCTTGCGGCACCACAGTGTTCAGGCCCTTGGGCATGATGGCGCCTGTCATGATCTTGACGCATTCGCCGGCGTTGACATGCCCCTCCCATGCTTTGCCCGCAAGAGCGGTACCCACCACCTTGAGTGACAAGGCTTTTGAGTCATTCAATCCGCCGCCATCGAAGGCAAAGCCATCCATGGCAGAGTTGTCGTGCGGTGGCACATTGATGGGGCTGATCACGTCTTGCGCAGTGACTCTGCCCAGAGCAGCAAAGATGTCGACTGATTCTGAATCGTGCACTGGCGTCACCAAGTGATCCAGAAAATTCAAGACCTCGTTGGCCGGAAGTGCCTGCGGGTCATAAGCTTCAAGTTGTGCGGCAATGTCAGCCAGTGACGGTGGGTGTGTCATGTGGTTTGTTCGAGGCGGTGCAGTTCTTCGAGGGTGTTGGCATTGAAAAAGGCACGCGGGTCAACGTCGGCTGAGTCAAATGGCACCAGCACTGTTTTGTGCAAGGCTGTCCATGCGTCAATTTTGCGACCGCCCGATTGCATGAACTTGACCAAACTTTCTAACAAGTTCACCCGCATCAAACAAAACACGGGTTGCGCTCGCACAGTGCCATCTTCTTCTCTGGCGGCCGCCATTGTGATGTCAGCTTCTTCAGAAATTAAGGTGTCCAACAAACGCTGCGCTAAATTGAATGGAAACAAGGGGCTGTCGCAAGGCACGGTTAGCAACAAGTCTGTTTCACAGCGTTCAAGGCCTGTTAAAAATCCGGCAAGTGGGCCTGCAAAACCATCCGTGCTGTCGGGCCATACTTGCACCCCAAATGATTCATAGGCCGACAAGTTTCGGTTTGCCACCACCATGATCTGTGACAAAGGCTCAGACGTTTGCATTTGCAGGCGCATGAGTGTGTGAAGGGTCAGAGGCGTGCCATTGAAATTTTGCAAACCTTTGTCAATGCCGCCCATGCGCGCACCTCGACCTCCGGCCAAAATCAAGCCTGTCATACTCAAATCGTTCATTTAGAAAATTGTTCCATAGATGTCCAATGAATGAGATTAGCCGCCGATGTAGCTCATCTCAACCTTGCGCTTGGCGCCGCTTGGCGTTGCACCGTTTTCCAATTCAGACTCTGAGACTCGAAGTTCAGAATAACGGTCATCTCGTTGCGTCCAAATGGCCGCAATGGCCTGCGTGAGAGCACTTTGATCCAACTCGCTTCGCACCAAAGGTTTGAGGTCGTAGCCTTGCGAGGCAAACAAACACAAATAGAGTTGTCCTTCGGTGGTCAAGCGCGCGCGGTTGCAATCGCTGCAAAAGGCTTTGGTCACACTGCTGATGAACCCAATTTCGCCCAAGCTCTGATCGTGAACGCCTTGTTCATTCAGATAACCCCAACGCTCTGCTGTTTCGCCGGCCTGGCTGGCTTGAAGCGGTGTCAATGCCATCTCGGTTTGCAGCAACTTCAAAATGTCGGCACTGGGCATCACTTCATTCATGCGCCAGCCATTGGTGGCACCCACATCCATGTACTCAATGAAACGAAGTGCAATGCCTTTGCCTTTGAAATACCGCGCCATGGGCAATATTTCTTGTTCATTGGTGCCCCGCTTCACCACCATGTTGACTTTGATGGGGCCTAAGCCAGCAGCCTGTGCGGCTTGAATACCCTCCAGCACGTCGCTGACCGGAAAGTCAACGTCGTTCATTTGCTTGAAGACCTCATCGTCAAGGCCATCCAAACTGATGGTCACACGTTTTAAGCCAGCACTCTTAAGGGCCTGAGCTTTTTTAGCCAAGAGGGAGCCATTGGTGGTCAGGGTGATGTCTAAGTCTTGGCCATTCAAAGTTTTTAAAACCGCTAACTGACCAATGAGAACTTCTAAATTTTTACGCAGCAAAGGCTCACCGCCTGTCAGTCTAATTTTCTCAACACCCAACTCAATGAAGCTCTGGGCCGTGCGGGTGATTTCCTCAAAACTGAGCAAGGCACTGTGAGGTAAATAGACGTAGTCATTGTTGAAAATTTCTTTGGGCATGCAATAGCTGCACCGAAAATTGCAACGGTCTGTGACGCTGATGCGCAAATCGCGCAAGGGACGTTTTCTTTGGTCAAGCACTTGCTGACCTGGTTTCCAAGCGTGCCCCAGTTCCGAGGATGGAATAGGCAAATTCCCCAGCGGCTGGCTGATGATGGGAATAACGCGTTCAGACACAACGTGCGCCGTCTACTTCGATGCACACACCACTGATGAATGAGCCTTCGTCGCTGGCCAAATACAAGGCCGCATTGGCAACATCCAAGGCCGTCGAAAAACGACCTAGCGGAATGGAGGCCATGAACTTGGCGCGTCTGGCATCGTCCACCGGGCCACCTGCAAATTCTGCCGACAAACCGGTATCGGGGTTGAACACAGGGTTGATGCAGTTCACACGAATGTTGTCGGGGCCAAGTTCTGCAGCCAAGGATTTGCTGGTGGTAATGACCGCACCTTTGGAGCCGTTGTACCAAGTGAGGCCCGGGCGTGGCCGAATGCCAGCAGTAGACGCAATGTTGATGAAGACGCCACCCCCATTTTTTCGAAATTCTGGGACTGCGTGAATGGTGGACAGATAAATACTTTTCATGTTGACCGCGTAGCACCGGTCAAAATCATCTTCGCTGACTTCCAGGGCGGGGCGATTGCGGTGCGTCCATCCGGCGTTGTTGACCATCACATCCAAGTGGCCCCACAACCTCACTGCTTCCTGCACCATCGCTTTGACATCCTCAGAGCGTGTGACATCTGCAGCAAAAAAGGCGGCAGTGCCACCAGCCGCTTGAATTTCTTGGACCACTTTGTGACCCGCAGCGGCTTGAATGTCGTTGACCAAAACCTTGGCGCCATGCGCTGCGAAATGTTTGGCAATGCCTTCGCCAATACCGCCACCGGAACCCGTCACGATAACCACTTTTTGATTGATGTTCATTTGAAATCCTAAAAATGAAATGCCTGCAATGACAACTCAGTGCACAAAAAATTCAGCCGTGGTGGATGGCCACTGTTTTCAAGGTGGTGAAACCATACAGCGCTTCAAAACCTTTTTCACGGCCATGCCCAGAAGACTTCACGCCGCCAAAGGGTAACTCAACACCGCCGCCTGCGCCGTAGTTGTTGATAAACACTTGGCCGCTTCGAAGACGTTTGGCGATTCGGAATTGTCGACCGCCATCTCGCGTCCATACACCCGCCACCAGCCCAAAGGAGGTGGCGTTGGCAAGCTGCATGGCCTGATCTTCTCCTTCAAAACGCATGGCTGACAGCACAGGGCCAAACACTTCTTCTTGGGCGACCCTGTGGTCGACCGGAACGTCGCGCAATAAAACGGGCGCTTGGTAGAAGCCTGACTCTGGCGCATCCGAAACGACCATGCCTTGCGCTACTGTGGCGATGCCGGCAGCTTGAGCATCTGCCAAGAAGCCCTGAACGCGTTGTTTTTGGGAGGCTCGAATGAGGGGTCCTAAATTCAAATCTGCCTTGGCAGGGCCCACACGCAACTTAGAAAAAGCCTCACCCAGTCTTGCCAACAAGGGCTCGTAAATGCTTTGCTCAATCAAGACGCGAGAGCCTGCACTGCAAGTCTGTCCCGAGTTTTGAACGATGGCATTGATGACCACAGGTATGGCTGCATCCAAGTCGGCATCGGCAAAAATGATTTGCGGGCTTTTGCCGCCCAACTCGAGCGTGACAGGGCAGTGTCTTGCGGCGGCCGCTTGTTGAATCAAAGTGCCCACTGTGGGGCTGCCCGTGAAACTGATGTGATCGATGCCTGGATGTTTGGCCAGAGCATCTCCTACTTCATGGCCGTAGCCTGTGACGATGTTGATGGCGCCTGCGGGAAAGCCGACTTCGGCTGCCAATTGCGCCACGCGAATTAAGCTCAAGCAAGCATCTTCTGCGGGTTTGACGACACAGACATTGCCTGCCGCCAAAGCACCACCCACACACCTGCCAAAAATTTGCATGGGGTAATTCCACGGCACGATGTGCCCTGTCACGCCGTGGGGCTCGCGCCATGTGAGAACGCTGTAACCATTTTGATAAGGAATGGTTTCGCCATGAAACTTATCGCAAGCACCGGCGTAAAACTCAAAGTAACGAACCAAGGCACGGGCGTCGGCCATGGCTTGTTGTGTGGGTTTGCCGCAGTCGCGTTGCTCAAGTTGCATCAGCTCGTCTGCATGTTCGGCCACTTTGCGTGAAAGTGCCATGAGCAAACGACCGCGCTCAGCAGCAGTGATTTTGGCCCAAGGTCCTTCGAAGCATTGCCGAGACGACTGCACTGCTTGGTCAATGTCAGATGCCGAGCTGCGCTGAATGTGATCAAAAACTTGGCCATCAGAAGGGTCAAGCATGGGGATGGTTTGCCCTGTCTGGCTGGCCACCGATTGGTTGTGAATGAAGTTGAGTTGCATAGGCGTATTTTGCGCGTAAAAAAGCCCGAACATGTTGCCATGAACGGGCTTTGTTTGAGAGGGCTTATTTAGCCGTGGAATTGCATCATCAAAGGCACGATCAGCAGAGCCACAATGTTGATGATCTTGATCAATGGGTTGATGGCTGGGCCAGCTGTGTCTTTGTAGGGGTCGCCCACGGTGTCGCCGGTCACAGCGGCTTTGTGAGCCTCAGAGCCTTTGCCGCCGTGATGGCCGTCTTCGATGTACTTCTTAGCGTTGTCCCATGCACCGCCGCCGGTACACATGGAAATGGCCACAAACAAGCCGGTCACAATGGTTCCCATCAGCAAACCACCCAAAGCTTTGGGGCCCAAAATGAGGCCCACCACAACGGGCACCACCACAGGCAACAAGCTAGGAATGATCATCTCCTTAATGGCCGCAGTGGTCAGCATGTCAACAGCGCGGCCGTACTCTGGCTTGGCGGTGCCTTCCATGATGCCCTTGATTTCGCTGAATTGACGGCGAACTTCAACCACCACAGCCCCCGCAGCGCGGCCAACCGCCTCCATGGCCATGGCGCCGAACAAGTAGGGAATAAGGCCGCCGATGAACAAGCCCACAATGACCATGGGGTCGGACAAGTCAAAGGAAATGGCCTTGCCATAGGTTTCGAGCTTGTGGGTGTAGTCGGCAAACAAAACCAAAGAAGCCAAACCGGCAGAGCCAATGGCATAGCCTTTGGTCACGGCCTTGGTAGTGTTGCCCACAGCATCCAGCGGATCCGTAATGTCGCGCACGCTGCTAGGCAGTTCTGCCATTTCGGCAATACCGCCAGCGTTGTCGGTAATGGGGCCATAAGCGTCCAAAGCCACCACAATGCCGGCCATGGACAGCATGGACATGGCCGCCACGGCAATGCCGTACAAGCCCGCCAATTTGTAAGACGCCAAAATGGCAATGCACACAAAAATCACGGGCCAAGCTGTGGAGCGCATTGAAACGCCCAAGCCGGCAATGATGTTGGTACCGTGACCCGTTGTAGAAGCTTGCGCAATGTGTTGCACAGGGCTGTATTGGGTACCGGTGTAAAACTCAGTAATCCAAACCAAGGCGGCCGTCAAAACCAAACCGACAGCGCAAGCACCAAACAACTTCATTTGGCTGCCTGTGGCCGTAATGGCGTTGTCCGGCATGATCCACATCGTGACGAAATAGAACGCTATCAAGGACAAGCCGCCAGCAATTGCCAAACCTTTGTACAAGGCGGGCATCACATTGACCATGCCGGGGGTTGCTTTGACAAAGAAGCAGCCAATGATGGAGGCAATGATAGACACAGCACCCAAAGCCAGGGGGTACATCACGGCATTGCCTGGCGCCCCAGCGATGAGCAGCGAGCCCAACACCATGGTGGCAATCAAGGTGACTGCGTAGGTTTCAAACAAGTCAGCGGCCATACCGGCGCAATCGCCCACGTTATCGCCCACGTTGTCGGCAATCACGGCGGGGTTGCGAGGGTCATCCTCTGGGATCCCGGCTTCTACCTTACCGACCAGGTCGGCACCCACGTCAGCACCTTTGGTGAAGATGCCACCGCCCAAACGGGCGAAGATGGAAATAAGGGAAGAGCCAAAGGCAAAGCCAATGAGCGGGTTCAAGATGACAGACAGCTTGACGTCGGGGGTGTGGTTGCCATTGCCAGCCAAGAACCAGTAAAAGCCCGTGACACCCAATAGACCCAAACCAACCACAAGCATGCCGGTAATGGCGCCGCCTCGGAATGCAACGTCAAGGGCAGGGCCGATGCCTTTTGTGGCTGCTTGCGCAGTACGCACATTGGCTCGAACAGAGATGTTCATGCCAATGAAGCCACAGGCGCCCGATAAAACAGCGCCAATGACAAAGCCAATGGCGGTCATGCTGTCAAGGAACACACCCATGAGGATGGCCAAGACGACGCCTACGATGGCAATGGTTTTATATTGTCTGGCCAGATAAGCCGCTGCACCATCTTGAATGGCGGCTGCAATTTCTTGCATCCGTGCATTGCCAGGGTCTTGGGCCAAAATCCAACCTCGAGCCCAAACGCCATAAATCACGGCGATCAGTCCACAAACTAGCGCCAAAATCAACGCTGAATTGCCTGTCATATATCAATCTCCTTAGTTTTTACAGCTAGAAGGAGGTGCAACGCTCTGGGAACACCTCCCTGCGTTGCTTCCTCGCTCCCACTAGGAGTCGATTGGCCAACTTAAGCATTAAAAGGGCAATGTTCAGAAGAAGCAAGCCCTGTGAAAGTAAAATCGGGGTTAATCCTAAGGTTCTTAGATTCTCATCAACTCTTTAAGTTTTCAGAAAAATGTCTTTAGATAACGTCACCCCCGGTAGCAAAGTTCCCGAACAATTCAACGTCATCATCGAAATTCCGATGAACGCCGACCCCGTGAAATACGAAGTCGACAAGGCCACTGGCGCCATTTTTGTTGACCGCTTCATGAGCACGTCCATGCATTACCCCACCAACTACGGCTATGTGCCTAAAACCATCAGCGGTGACGGCGACCCTGTTGACGTGTTGGTGATTACCCCAGTGCCGCTTATTCCTGGCGTTGTGGTGCCTTGCCGTGCCATTGGCATCTTGAAAATGGAAGACGAAGCGGGCGAAGACGGCAAAGTGTTGGCCGTGCCCACCGACAAAATTTTGTCCATCTACACCCAATGGCAAAAGCCTGAAGACTTAAACCCACTGCGTTTGAAAACCATTGCGCACTTCTTTGAGCATTACAAAGATTTGGAAGTGGGCAAGTGGGTCAAAATTATTGGCTGGGAAGGCCCAGAATCCGCCAAGAAAGAAATCTTGGATGGCATTGCCAACTACCAAAAAGAAAACGCCTAATCAAACCGAAAAGCCGATCACTTCGCTTTGAGGGGCGATCGGCCTTCCAAGTTTTCCAAATAGGCCGCCACGCCGTGGCCTTCTTTTTCTAAATACTTTTCCACTGCATCTGCAAAGCCTGGGTGGGCAAGCCAATGCGCGCTGTTGGCCTTGATCGGCAGCAGGGCGCG
Organism: Limnohabitans sp.; assembly: GCA_021300495.1. Lineage (GTDB taxonomy): Bacteria > Pseudomonadota > Gammaproteobacteria > Burkholderiales > Burkholderiaceae_C > Limnohabitans_A. The sequence goes on from JAJTDK010000029.1 coordinate 22,923, forward strand.
TGCCATTTTGTGCTCACCTTGCGCACCCCCTTCAAACCGCTCAACCCCTTTGGCAATGCACCAGGCAATGGGTTGGTAATAGCAGGCCTCAAAGTGCAAACAATCGACTCGCTCTAAGGCACCCCAATAGCGGCCATAGGCTACGTTATTGCCCAAGCCAATCAGGCTGCAAGCCATGCGCTGGCCATTTTTTTCTGCAATGAAAAGCACCCAGTTCTCGGGCATGGTGTCTTGCATGCGCTGGAAAAAGTCACGGTTTAAATAAGGCGCGTTGCCATGCTCAAAATAGGTTTGGGCATAGCATTGGTAAAAGAAATCCCAGTCAGCGCTTTGAATCTGAACGCCTTCAAAGGCTTTGAAAACCACACCTGCATCAGCCACTTTGCGTCGTTCTTGCTTGATTTTTTTGCGCTTTTCCTGATTCAAAGCCTTCAGAAAATCATCAAAGTCTTCGTAAGCTGCGTTGTGCCAATGAAATTGAACGGTATGACGGCTTAGCCAACCTGCAGTTTCAGTCACTTGAAGGTCATCGTTCGACAAAAACAACAAGTGCAAAGAGGACCAATCTTCATTTTGGGCCAGCTCAACCATGGCCGACAGAAGGGCAGATTGGCTCTGGCTTGAGTCGGCCAGCAAGCGCGAGCCAGGCACTGGCGTGAACGGCACGGCAGACACAGCTTTGGGGTAATAGTTCAAGCCATGTCTTTGGTAGGCATCCGCCCAAGCCCAATCGAACACATATTCCCCATAAGAATGGGGCTTGATGTACAAAACAGCAGCCCCCGCCAATTGGCCAAGCTTTGGCGGCATGGCATGGCGAAGGGTGACAAGCTGCAATTTCCAACCCGATTGAGCCGAGGCCGAGCCACTTTCCTCCATGGCGCTCAGATAGGCGTGGCGCATGAAGGGGGTGGGCTCGGTTTGGGCCTCTAGCAACGCATCCCAGTCCTTCGCCGAAACATTGCGCATCGAACCCTGCACCTCAATGACATAATTGTTGGAATTGAATTCCTTCACCTGTATGACCCTTCAACTTTGTATAGCCCAACTCAACTTCGTCGTCGGCGATATGCCGGGCAACGCCCGCAAAATCATCGATGCGGCTCGCACAGCTTACGACCAAGGCGCAAAGGTCTTGATCACCCCTGAGCTGGCCATTTGTGGTTATGCCGCAGAAGACCTTCTGCTTCGACCTGCATTCATGGATGCCTGCGATGATGCCTTGAAAACAGTGGCCCGCGAGTTGGCTGGGTTAAAAGGTTTGCACGTGGTGGTGGGGCACCCTGAAGGCGGCGGTATCCAAAGCCGCAGCGTCTCCGTCACAAAGCGTTTCAACCGGGCCAGTGTCTTGTGCGAGGGGCAGGTCATTGCCTCCTACGCCAAACAAGAATTGCCCAATTACCAAGTGTTTGACGAGCGTCGGTATTTCACACAGGGGCATGAGCCCTGTGTGTTTGAAGTTGACGGCGTGAAAATGGGCTTGTTGATCTGTGAGGATGCATGGTTTGAAGCGCCTGCGCAAAGTGCACGCAATGCAGGTGCACAGTTGTTGCTGGTCTTAAATGCGTCCCCCTTCCATGTGGGCAAGGGACTCGAGCGCGAGGTTCAAATGGGCCAACGTGTACAAGAGTGCGGATTGCCGTTGGTCTATGCGCATTTGGTGGGTGGCCAAGACGAAGTCATCTTTGAAGGGCGGTCCTTTGCCCTCAATGCCAAGGCAGAAGTTGTCGCCAGAGCACCCGCATTTCAAGAGTGCTTACAAACCCTCAGCGTTCAAAATAATCAAGGCCCTGAGGGCCTGCAAATTTCAGGTACCACGGTGTCTGCAAGCAACTCTTGGGAAGAAGACCTTTGGCACGCATTGGTCTTGGGCATTCGCGACTATTTAGGCAAGAACGGTTTTCCAGGCGCCATCTTGGGGCTTTCTGGGGGCATCGATTCCGCCTTGGTGCTGGCGCTGGCCGTTGACGCCTTGGGAGCAGACAACCTGCATGCAGTCATGATGCCGTCGCCCTATACCGCTGACATCAGTTGGATCGATTCGCGAGAGATGGTGAAACGCCTGGGTGTGCGGTACGACGAAATCGCCATTGCGCCTTTGTTTGAGGGCTTCAAATTGGCTTTGTCAGACCAATTCAAAGGTTTGGCGGAAGACACCACCGAAGAAAATATTCAGGCGCGTGTTCGCGGTACGCTGCTCATGGCCATGTCCAATAAAACGGGCGCCATTGTGCTGACCACCGGCAACAAGAGTGAAATGGCCACAGGGTATTGCACCCTGTATGGCGACATGGCTGGCGGTTTTGCAGTCATCAAGGATGTTGTCAAAACACAAGTCTTCAAGTTGGCCGAGTGGCGCAATCAAAATGATCCTTATGGCACGGGCCGCAATCCCATACCCGAGCGAATCATCACCCGCCCGCCTAGCGCTGAATTGAGGGCAGACCAAAAAGACCAAGACAGTTTGCCGCCCTATGAAGTCTTAGATGCCATCGTTCAAAGGTACATGGAGAACGACGAAGGCATTCAAGCCTTGGTGGCAGATGGTTTTGATCGCTCAGATGTTGAAAAAGTTACCCGGCTGATTAAACTAAACGAGTACAAGCGCCGACAATCTCCTGTGGGAATTCGTGTCACACACCGCAGTTTTGGCAAAGATTGGCGTTATCCTATTACCAATCGATTTCGAGCTTAATTTTTCAGACTGGACCTGACGCATGAAACAAATCACAGCCATCATCAAACCCTTCAAACTTGAAGAAGTGCGTGAGGCACTTGCTGAATGCGGCGTGACAGGACTCACTGTGACGGAAGTCAAGGGATTTGGTCGTCAAAAAGGCCACACAGAGTTGTACCGCGGTGCCGAGTATGTGGTCGATTTTTTGCCCAAGGTGAAAGTTGAAGTCGCCGTCAAAGATTCAGATGTAGAAAACTGCGTTGACGCCATTGTGAAAGCCGCACGCACAGGCAAAATTGGCGATGGCAAAATTTTCATCACTTCAGTCGAGCGAGTCGTTCGCATTCGCACAGGCGAAGTTGACGACGACGCTGTTTAAGTTTTGATGTTCTAAATGGCTTGGCTTAAAAACGGCGCTGGCATGCCTGCCGCTTGAATCAAACTGGGCAACAATTTCAGAGCATCGCTGTCTGTTTGGATTAAATCCATTTGCCATGGCCCTACGAACTGGTGTTGCACCACGCTGCTTAAAAAAGCCAGCATAGGGTTGTAGAAGCCGTTTAGGTTTAGCAGGCCAATGGGCTTGTTGTGGTAGCCCAACTGGCGCCAAGTCCAAACCTCGTAAAACTCTTCAAAGGTACCGATGCCACCCGGCAATGCAATGAATGCGTCGGCACGTTCTGCCATCATTCTTTTGCGATCGTGCATGGTTTCCACCACATGCAATTCGGTGCAGCCCGTGTGGGCCCATTCTTTTTCAACCAAGGCGCGCGGTATGACGCCCACCACGCGGCCGCCTGCAGCAAGGGTGGCATCGGCAACGATGCCCATCAGCCCGTTTCTGCCACCACCGTACACAAGCTGCCCGCCGTGTTGTGCAATCCATTGCCCCACTTGTTGGGCAGATTCAGCAAAGGCTGGTTCATTGCCAGGCTTGGAGCCGCAGTAAACACACATTGAAAAAAGAGGCTCAGCCATGGATGTATTTCCAAATGGCGGCAGACCAAATGCCTAAGCAGAGAAAAAGGCTGAGCAGCACAGCGGCACTGCCCATGTCCTTGGCCCGCTTGGACAGCGCATGCCATTCAGTGCCAATTCGGTCGATGGCCGTTTCAATGCCGGTGTTTAACAGCTCGACCACCATGACAAAAATAACCGAGCCGCACAACAAGGAAACTTCTACCCAAGTTTGTCCTAGCCAAAAGGCCGCAGGAATGAGAAAGATGGCAAGCAAGGCTTCTTGGCGAAATGCGGTTTCGCCCCATCCGGCTTTGAGCCCCGCAATGGAATAGCCACCCGCATGGAAAATGCGCGACAGACCCTTTCGAGCCTTCTGGGGATTCACATGGTCAATGGTCATGAAACTTGGGCAGCGATGGATTTCAGGGTTTCTTTTGAACATCCACCAGCTGCGTTCCAGCCCAGACGTCATGCCAATATTGTCCACGCAATTGGAATTTGCTTGAGAGGGCCCAAACAAAAACCCAAACAAGGACCAGCAGTCCAACGACTGGCGCGGGTAATTTAAAGGGAACGGCCGCAACAATGGGTGGTAAAAACCATAACCAGCTCAGTAAGTATCTGAGCAACGCCCGAGCCTGAGTGAGTGGTTTGCCAGAAGAGTCCAACACTTTGATATGCCAAGTCTTCATGGCAAGTGTTTGACCCTTGGACCATAACCAGGTGAAGTAAATGGCAAAAACAAGAAACAAGAAAGCTTGAAGGCCATGGCGGTTGTCTAGCGCGTGCTTTGTTTGGCTGAGGGTGCCAAACAAATAGCCAGCCAGAAAAATGACGCCAAACAGCAACATGCCCTCATAAAACCAGCAGGCCATGCGGCGCGCCAGTGAAGGCGTAGTGAAAGTCAGCGGGGTTTCAGTGCTTGAATCGACAGAATCTTCAGGCATCAAAGGTGTATCACTCAACTCAAGTACCTTCGGGAATGGCCACGATGGTGGGCAATAAGGTTTTCTTGTCGATCACAATGCTGCTGGTGGATTTGGTAGCGGCTTCAGCCGGTATGGATTTGCCTGCTCCCATTGCGTTTTTTTGGCGTCGGCGTCTAGGGTTTTGGTCTGATTGAAATTCAGCCTGGCTTGTGCTCTTTGCCTGGGGCTGAGAGATGACCACTCAGCCATTCTTTCGTGCAGGATGGCTTGTTCTTTGTTGGACAAATTGTCAAAGTTGTTTGACATGGCCAGCCATTTGTTTCTTTGGGCAGGGCTTATTTGCGCCCAATGAGGCGCCAAAGGTGCTAGGGCTTTTTTTTGCGAACTCTGCAAACTTTGCCATGATGAATTTGAAGAGGGTGCCGCCGAGGATCGGGCTGGAGGATTGGCGGCGCTAGCCTGGAGAGTTTGCGCGAACACGCCTGTGACTGCCGTACATAAAACGACAACGAGACAGCCGGCCATCAAACTCGAATGGATCAATCGGGCGCCTTTGATTCGAGGGGGTTGGACTTCAAAAAGATCAAGAATCCGGGGTCTGTGTAGGCCGCTGGGGGCAGGTCGTCAATGAGAAGCTCGGCATCTAGCTGGGCTATTTCATTGGCGCGGTGCTCGTTTTGAAAAACATGAATGGTGGCCAAGCCAAACAGCAAAACAATGAGGGGCAGGGCGGACGCCAAACGGCTCCAGAGGTTTAAACCTTCGTCGAAATTGCCCACGCCAGGTCCGCCGGATGTGGCCAAATTAGGCACAACAATGCGAATGGGCTCTGGTTTGCGCTGAGCGAGGGCCTGCATTCGGGCCACACGCAAGCGCTCTGTGATGTCGTGCGGCAGGTCAGCGGCATGCTCATTTAACTGGCGCGAGATGGCCCGGCCAACTTGGTCAATTCTGTGCATGTCTGGTTTGGCGTTCGTTTTCATGTGTTGAATCCTTTGGCGCGAAGTGCTTTACTCAGCGCTTGAACAGCCCGAGAACAGTGAGTTTTGACGCTGCCTTCAGTGCAGCCCATGGCAACTGCCGTCTCAGAAAGGTTCATCTCCTCCCAATAACGCAGCAGGAAGGCTTCGCGTTGACGAGGCGGTAATTCTTGTATTTCTGCCTCAATTTGGTGAAATACTTGTTTTCGTTGAGTTAAGTCTTCCGCACTTTCTCCTAAACCAGGTTCGCTGAGGCCACCCAGGTTTTCCAAAAAGTCCAAATCTTCGCCTTCGGCATCGGTGCCAAAGTCGCTCATGTTGGAGAAAAGGGCGTTGCGGGTTTTTTGTCTTCTGAACCAATCTAGGGTGGTGTTGGACAAAATACGCTGGAACAGCAAGGGCAGTTCTGCTTGGGGCTTGTCGCCGTAGTGGGTGGCCAGCTTGATCATGCTGTCTTGCACAATGTCCAAGGCAGATTCCTCGTTGCGCACGTGATACAGCGTGCGTTTGAAAGCGCGCTTTTCCGTGTTTTTAAGAAAATCTGAGAGTTCTTGTTCTGTGGCCAAAGTAAGTAACCAAATACGACACTCAATTTTGTGCGTTTGGATTATGGCATTCTGGCCTCTATAATGCTGGGTTGCAATTGAAAAAACGCAAACGGATCACCATCCGGCCAAAGTGCTCACATGCACAGGCTTATGTTGGTGGTCTTAAGTTCTGATGCGACTTCAAAAGAGTCCCGCAAAAGAGCACCCAAGGTTTTTCGTTAGAGAAATTCACAAAGGTTGAATATGGAAATCTCCAAAGCTGAAATGGCCAGTGCTGCCACAGCTGCCAACAGCGCAGCTTCATCTTCGTCGCCCGTCGATTTGCGCGGTGGCGAAATTCTCGTTAAAGCCCTCCAAGCCGAGAACGTCAAGTACATCTGGGGTTACCCAGGCGGTGCTGTATTGCACATTTACGACGCTTTCTTCAAGCAAGACACCATTCAGCACGTTTTGGTTCGTCACGAGCAGGCTGCTGTGCATGCGGCCGACGGCTATGCCCGCGCCACGGGCGATGTCGGTGTTGCTTTGGTCACATCTGGCCCCGGCCTCACCAATGCCGTCACCGGCATTGCAACGGCCTACATGGACAGCATTCCCATGGTCATCATCAGTGGCCAAGTGCCCACTGCCGCCATCGGACTCGACGCCTTCCAAGAGTGCGATACCGTGGGCATTACCCGCCCCATCGTGAAGCACAACTTCTTGGTCAAAGATGCCCGCGACATGGCCTTGATCATGAAGAAAGCATTCCACATAGCTCGCAGTGGCAGACCTGGCCCAGTGGTGGTCGACGTTCCCAAAGATGTTTCATTCAACAAGGTGCCTTACCACGGGTACCCCGAAACAGTTGAAATGCGCTCTTACAACCCTGTGCGCAAAGGCCACAGTGGACAAATTCGCAAGGCACTTCAATTGTTGATGGCAGCCAAGCGCCCCTACATTTACACAGGCGGCGGCGTGCTCTTAAGCAATGCTTCAGCAGAGTTGCGCCAGTTGGTCGACATGTTGGGTTACCCCGTGACCAACACCCTCATGGGTTTGGGCGCCTATCCTGCTAACGATCCCAAGTTTTTGGGCATGCTCGGCATGCACGGCACATGGGAAGCCAACAACGCCATGCAGCACTCTGACGTGTTGCTGGCTGTGGGCGCGCGCTTTGACGACCGTGTCATTGGCAATCCTAAACATTTTGCACAAAACGAGCGCAAGATCATTCACATTGACATTGACCCCTCTAGCATTTCCAAGCGTGTCAAGGTCGATGTCCCCATAGTGGGCGATGTCAAAGATGTTCTGATTGAACTCATAGCCATGATCAAAGAGTCGGGCCTCAAGCCCGACAGCCATGCATTGGGTGCTTGGTGGTCCACCATCGACGGCTGGCGCCAACGCGACTGCATGAAGTACGACAGCGAAAACACCGAGGTCATCAAGCCACAAAAGGTCATCCAAACTTTGTACAACCTGACCAAAGATGCCGATGCTTATGTCACGTCTGATGTCGGACAACACCAAATGTGGGCTGCCCAATATTACAAATTCAACGAACCTCGTCGGTGGATCAATTCAGGCGGCTTGGGCACCATGGGCGTGGGCATTCCCTATGCCATGGGCATCAAGTTGGCCAAGCCAGAGTCCGAGGTGTTCTGCGTGACGGGCGAGGGCTCTGTGCAAATGTGCATTCAAGAGTTGTCCACGTGTTTGCAATACAACACGCCCATCAAAATTTTGTCTTTGAACAACCGCTACTTGGGCATGGTTCGTCAGTGGCAAGAAATTGAATATTCCGGCCGTTACAGCCACAGCTACATGGATGCCTTGCCCGACTTTGTGAAGCTGGCCGAAGCCTATGGCCATGTGGGCATGCTCATTGAGCGCCCTGAAGATGTCGAGCCCGCATTGCGCGAAGCCCGCAAACTGAAAGATCGCACGGTGTTCATGGACTTCCGTACCGACCCCACAGAAAACGTGTTCCCCATGGTTCAAGCAGGCAAGGGCATCACTGAAATGCTCCTAAGCCCTGAAGACCTTTAAGAACATTTTGAAATCAATTTGAACCTTTAGAAGAATCTATTGACCGCCAAGCTTGCACATTACCGTGTGCAGGGGAGGGCGGCAAAAAGAGGAATCGCACATGAAACACATTATCGCAGTCTTACTTGAAAACGAACCTGGCGCATTGTCGCGCGTGGTGGGTTTGTTCTCTGCTCGTGGTTACAACATCGAGTCGCTCAGTGTGGCGCCCACCGAAGACCCCAGCTTGTCTCGCATGACCATCCAAACGGCTGGCTCTGACGATGTCATTGAGCAAATTACCAAGCACCTGAACCGCCTCATTGAAGTGGTCAAAGTGGTTGACCTCACAGAAGGCGCCTACACCGAGCGTGAACTCATGCTGGTCAAGGTGCGAGCTGTGGGCAAAGAACGTGAAGAGATGAAGCGCATGGCCGATATCTTCCGTGGTCGCGTGATTGATGTCACCGACAAAAGCTACACCGTGGAACTGACGGGCGACCAATCCAAAAACGATGCGTTTTTGGAAGCCCTTGACCGCAGCGCCATTCTTGAAACAGTCCGCACGGGTGCCTGCGGCATCGGGCGGGGTGAGCGCATTTTGCGCGCCTAAACCCAAAATTTTTTTGAACAATTTTTGAAGGAGAGAACCCATGAAAGTGTTTTACGACAAAGACTGTGACCTCAGCGTCATCAAAGGTAAAACAGTGGCCATCATTGGCTACGGCTCACAAGGCCACGCACACGCACAAAACTTGAACGACAGTGGCGTGAAAGTGGTGGTGGGTTTGCGCAAAAACGGCGCAAGCTGGCCTAAAGTAGAAAAGGCTGGCCTCACAGTCATGGAAGTGGCTGCGGCTGTGAAAGCGGCCGACGTGGTCATGATTTTGTTGCCCGACGAGCAAATTGCCGACGTGTACCGCAACGACGTTGAGCCCAACATCAAAAAGGGTGCTTCTTTGGCATTCGCCCACGGCTTCAACGTTCATTACAACCAAGTCATTCCCCGCGAAGACCTTGACGTTTGGATGGTCGCCCCTAAGGCCCCAGGCCACACAGTGCGCAACACCTACACTCAAGGTGGCGGCGTGCCACACCTGGTGGCGGTCCACCAAGACAAAAGCGGCAAAGCCAGTGCCTTGGCACTCAGCTACGCCATGGCCAACGGTGGCGGAAAGGCCGGCATCATTGAAACCAACTTCAAAGAAGAAACAGAAACCGACTTGTTCGGCGAACAAGCTGTGTTGTGCGGCGGCGCTGTCGAACTCATCAAGATGGGTTACGAGACCTTGGTCGAAGCCGGCTATGCCCCTGAGATGGCTTACTTCGAGTGCTTGCACGAGTTGAAGCTCATTGTTGACCTGATTTACGAAGGCGGCATCGGCAACATGAACTACTCCATCTCTAACAATGCAGAGTATGGCGAGTACGTGACAGGCCCCGAAATCATCAACGAGCAATCACGAGAAGCCATGCGCAATGCCTTGAAACGCATTCAAACCGGTGAGTACGCCAAGATGTTCATCTTGGAAGGCCGCACCAACTACCCAAGCATGACCGCACGCCGTCGTTTAACCTCTGAGCACTCCATTGAAGTGGTGGGCGCACAATTGAGGTCTATGATGCCTTGGATTGCCAAAAACAAGTTGGTCGACAAAACACGCAACTGATTTCGGCATCCGCTTCAACTCAACGAAAGCTCGCATGCACGATGGTTCAGAAAATTCCGACGACGTAGAGTTGAGCAGTCAACCGCGTAAGCCCCGAAAGGGAATTTACGTGTTGCCTAATCTCTTCACGTTGGCGGCCTTGTTCGGTGGCTTTTATGCCATCGTGATGGCCATGAACGGCCGTTTTGACATGGCCGCCATTGGCGTGTTCTGTGCCATGGTGCTAGACAGCTTAGACGGCCGTGTGGCGCGCATGACCAACACCCAAAGTGCCTTCGGAGAACAAATGGACTCTTTGTCCGACATGGTCTCCTTTGGCGCTGCGCCTGCTCTCATTGCTTACGAGTGGTCGCTCAAAGGACTGGGTCGTTGGGGTTGGATTGCAGCCTTTGTCTACTGCGCTTGCGCTGCTTTGCGCTTAGCTCGGTTCAATGTCAACACGGCCGTGGTTGATAAAAGATTTTTCCAAGGACTGCCGTCGCCGGCGGCTGCGGCCTTGGTCATGGGCTTCATCTCCATCATGACCGATGCTGAAATTTCGCCAAGCTCCATGGCTTGGCCCATGTTTGTGGTGGCGCTGTTTTCCGGCCTGACCATGGTCACCAATGTGCCTTTCTACAGCTTCAAAGACGTCAGCATGAAGAAAAGCGTGCCGTTTGTGGTCATTGTGCTCATTGCTTTGGGCATTGCCGTGGTCAACATTCACCCGCCCATCGTCTTATTCAGTTTGTTTGTCATCTATGGCCTCAGTGGTTATGCCATGTACGTTTGGCGCCGCTTTAAGGGCGAGCCCACCAGCGTCATCAGCACCTCCACCGAAGACCCCGACGAGCGCGGGCTTCACCAGTAATGACCTTTTCTAAAAGTTGTGATACAGTATTTGTATGAAAACGAATTTGCTAGCCCTACTACTGACGCCTCACGGGCGGGATGTATAGCGCACGCTGTTCAGTTTCCCAATAAGCCCGTATGCCAATCGCAGCGGGCTTTTTTTATTTCAGAGTCGCTTTTTTGAAGATTTAAAACCAGGAGTGAAACATGGCCGATAAATTGATTATTTTTGACACGACATTGCGTGATGGTGAGCAGTCGCCAGGTGCTTCCATGAACCGTGACGAAAAGCTGCGCATTGCGCGTCAATTAGAGCGATTGCGCGTTGACGTGATCGAAGCCGGTTTCGCAGCCAGCTCCAATGGAGACTTTGAGGCGGTACAGGCCATTGCCAACGCCATCAAAGACTCCACCATTTGCTCACTTTCGCGCGCCAACGATCGCGATATTTCACGCGCAGCAGAAGCCTTGAAGGGCGCCAACAGTGGCCGCATCCATACCTTCATTGCAACCTCTGAATTGCACATGGAAAAGAAACTCCGCATGACGCCCGATCAGGTTTTCGAGCAGGCCAAACAGGCCGTCAGGTTTGCCCGCAATTTGGTCGGAGACGTCGAGTTCAGCCCAGAAGATGGCTACCGAAGTGACATGGATTTCTTGTGCAAAATTTTAGAAGCTGTCATTGATGAAGGCGCAAGCACCATCAACGTGCCCGACACCGTTGGGTACGCTGTGCCAGAGTTGTATGGTCAGTTCATCAAGACACTCCGCGAACGAATTCCAAACTCCGACAAAGCCATTTGGTCTGTCCATTGCCACAACGACCTGGGCATGGCGGTGGCGAACAGTTTGGCAGGTGTGAAGTTGGGCGGTGCACGTCAGGTTGAATGCACCATCAATGGTTTGGGTGAGCGGGCCGGCAATTGTTCCTTGGAAGAAATTGTCATGGCCGTCAGAACGCGCAAAGACTACTTTGGTTTAGAGATGAACATTGACCCCGTGCACATCGTGGCGGCCAGTCGCATGGTCAGTCAGACCACAGGTTTTGTAGTGCAGCCCAACAAGGCCGTGGTGGGTGCCAATGCCTTTGCACATGCCTCAGGTATTCACCAAGATGGCGTGCTCAAAGCGCGCGACACTTACGAAATCATGCGCGCAGAAGATGTGGGCTGGTCAGCCAACAAAATTGTGCTGGGCAAGTTAAGTGGCCGCAACGCCTTCAAGCAACGCATGCAAGAGCTGGGTGTGGTGCTTGAAAGTGAAACAGAGTTGAATGCGGCCTTTACGCGTTTCAAAGAATTGGCAGACCGCAAAAGCGAAATTTTTGACGAGGACATCTTGGCCTTGGTCAGCGATGAAAGCGTCACCCACGACAAAGAGCAGTATGCCTTTGTGTCTTTATCACAACACAGTGAAACAGGAGAGCGACCCAGCGCCGCCATTGTTTTTACAGTCAGTGGCAAGGAAGTTCATGGCAAATCGGACGGCAATGGCCCCGTAGATGCATCCCTCAAAGCCATCGAATCCATCGTGGAAAGCGGTGCAGAAATGGTGCTTTATTCTGTGAACGCCATCAGTGGATCGACCGAAAGCCAAGGCGAGGTCACGGTTCGCTTGCAAAACAGCGGCCGAGTTGTCAATGGCGTAGGTTCTGACCCCGACATCATTGTGGCCTCGGCAAAGGCCTACTTGAGCGCATTGAATAAACTTCAAAGCAAAGCAGACAGGGTGGCGGCTCAGGGCTAACTGCTCCAGAGCAAAGACTGAACAAGGTCTTCAAGAAGCTTGCGCAAGGTGTTGATCTTGCGCAGCTTTTTTATTTTGGTACACTGTCGCAAGTTTCTATGAGACTCGCCAATTTCCGAATGACTTTGAGCCTCGAAAGTAATGCTTTGAATCCACTAAATCGCCTGTTTTCCTGCCGTGTTTTCAATCCTTGTTTGCCTTTGTGCATCTTGGCCTTGATGTCACTTTCAACCTACGCGGCCGCCAACGAGAACACGCGAAAATCAGTTGCCGCCAAAAAACCGGTAGTTTCTGCACAAAACACTGCCAAAGCTTCACCCAAATCGTCACCTAAGGCCTCAGCTAAAAATACTCAAAAGCCTCGTAAATCCGTCAACCAAAAGGCCACAGTCACAAGACCTTCTTTTGGCCGCATTGCTGGTTTACATCAAGCTGCTGACCTTCTCGATTTGCGTTCAAGTGTGGCGCTTGTCATTGATCAAGATACTCATGAAGTTTTAATTCGCAAGAACGACATGGCTGTCTTGCCCATCGCGTCACTGACCAAACTCATGACAGGCTTGGTGATTAGCGATGCCAACTTGCTTGAAAGCGAAATGATCACCATCACCCAAGATGATGTGGACACCGAAAAGGGCAGCACTTCGCGTTTGGCTGTTGGCTCTGTACTTAGCCGCGGTGACTTGTTGCATCTGGCCTTGATGGCCAGTGAAAACCGAGCCGCACATGCACTTGGCAGAACTTATCCAGGTGGCATGCCCTTGTTTGTGAAAGCCATGAACGACCGCGCTAAAGGCCTTGGCATGGCGTCCACACATTACGTCGAGCCTACTGGGCTTTCCAGTCGCAACCAATCCAGTGCCAAAGATTTGGCCGTGCTGGTCGGAGCTGCTTACGATGTTCCTTTATTGCGCGAACTCTCTACATCACCTGGCCGAGAGGTAGACGTGGGGCGCAGAACTCTTCAATACAACACAACCAACAGACTGGTAAAAAGTCCCAACTGGGACATCGGTTTGCAAAAGACGGGCTACATCTCTGAAGCTGGCCAATGCTTGGTTATGCAGACCAAGGTGGCAGGTCGCAAAATCATCATGGTGTTTTTAGATTCTGCTGGCAAATTAAGCCGGATAGCAGATGCAGAGCGAGTTCGACGCTGGGTCGAAAATCAAAATGCTCGCACTCAAGTTCCTTCAGCCGACACGGCTGGCTAGAGCTTCAATCTTTGTAGCCCAAAGCCTGAGAAATTCCTTCGGCTGTTGCTTGTAATTTGGCCGACCAAGCTTCGTCAATTCGGTCGGCGGGTGCTGAGATGGAAAGGCCCGCAAGCAACTTGCCCTGGTCATCGTAAATGCCTGCTGCAATACAGCGCACGCCCAACTCCAATTCCTCGTTGTCTCGCGCAATGCCATATTGGCGAACCTTTGACAGTTCACGTTCTAACACTTGCAGTTGCGTAATGCTGTTCTTGGTCTGACCGTTTAGGCCTGTGCGCGTGGCGTAGCTTCGAACCTTCATGGGCTCATCCACAGACAAAAACAATTTGCCGACCGAGGTCAGGTGCAAAGGCGCACGGCCGCCAATGGCTCTGACCACTTGCATGCCTGAACGCTCGCTGAAGGCGCGTTCGATGTAAACAATTTCATCGCCCTGTCGCATGCTCAAGTTGACGGGTTGTTGGATCAGTTTGTGCAAATCACGCATGGGCGCAAGTGCGGCATCTCGCACATTGAGGCGCGCCTTGACCAGGTTGCCCAGTTCTAACATGCGCATGCCCAATCGATAGCTGCCAGGTTCGGGTCGATCCACAAAACGGCCAATGGTGAGGTCGTTCAAGATTCGGTGTGCGGTAGACGGATGCAAGCCTGTTTTTTCACTGATCTCTTTAAGTGAAATAGCGTCTTCTCTAGAAGCCAATACATCCATGAGTGAAAACAAGCGCTCGATGACTTGAATGGTCGGTGCTGCTGGCGGGTGCGCTTCAGCTTTTCGCATAGGACTGAACCTCGGTCTGTTTGTGAAATCTTATTTTACAAGATGAAATTGGCTTTGTCTCGTGCCAATGAGTCAGATCGGAGAAGGGTGGGGCTTCCATTGGTCGTTTTGAAGACTTTCGCAGGGCGCAAAGCGTTCTTTGTATTGCATTTTGGGGCTGGCACCAATCCAGTAGCCCATGTAAACGAAAGGCAGCCCTAAGTCTTTGGCCTGTTGAATTTGCCAAAGCACGCCGTAAGTGCCGTAACTGGCGTGCTCTTCCGGGGCGTAAAAGGTGTAAACCGCAGACAGGCCTTGATTCAAGACATCGACAATACACACCATTTTCAGTTCACCCACCTCGCCAGTGGCACAGGCTTCTCTGAATTCAACCAACCTCGAATTGACTCGACTTTGAAGCAAAAACTGCTTGTACTGCTCTATGCTGTCTTGGTCCATGCCGCCACCCGAATGGCGACTGTTTTGATAGCGCAAATACAAGTCGTAGTGTTCACTTTCAAAACCCAATCTAGACACGCGAGCCACCAAATTTTGATGTTTTCTCAGTGCTCGCTTTTGACTTTTGTTGGGCTTGAACTCATTGCACAGAACGCGCATGGGCACACATGCTTGGCAGCCATCGCAATAGGGCCTGTAGGTAAAGAGGCCACTTCTTCGAAAGCCGCGTTCGACCAAGTCCGAATAAACATCGGTTTGAATCAAATGGCTGGGAGTCGCCACCTGCGAGCGTGCTTCACGGCCATCTAGATAGCTGCAAGGGTAGGCCGCAGTGGCATAAAACTGCAGCGTGCTGAAGGGCAGGTCATTAAGTTGTGTCATGGTGCAGCCGTTCGCCAAACATCCCAATCTATTTGGGCGTTTTTCCAGTCAGGACTTTTGAGCTGCAAGGCTGGCACACTTTGAGCCAAAAAGGCGGTGCGTGTCATTTCGCTGGCGCCCATCGAGGCCAAATGAGCCGTATTTTGCTGGCAATCGATGGCCTGAATGCTGTGTTGCTCGCAGACATGAACCAAAGCTGCAAGTGCCATTTTGGAGCCGTCACTGAGCGTGCTGAACATGGATTCGCCAAACACAGCTTTGCCAATACAAACAAAGTACAGGCCTGCCACCAAGTGGCCATCGAGCCATGTTTCGGCGCTGTGGGCATAGCCTGCGCGGTGCAATGCTTTGTAGGCCTCGACCATGGACGGCACAATCCATGTTCCTCTTTGGCCCTCTCTGGGGCTTTGCGCGCAAGCTTCTATCACGTCGTCAAATGCGCGGTCAAAACACAACTCGAATTGAGGATGTGCCGAATAACGAGCCAAGGTTTTTCGCAAAGATCGGTGAAGTTTGAAGTGTTTGATTTGCAGCACCATGCGCGGATCGGGGCTCCACCACAGCACAGGCTGGTCGGCGTTGAACCAAGGAAACACGCCTTTGGCATAGGCTTCTAAGAGTCGCTCCACCCCTAAATCTGAGCCTGCTGCCAGCAAACCTGGCGCCTCGGTTTCTTCACCCCATGCTTTTTCGACAGGGGGTAGCGGCAAATGGCTTTCAATCCATGGAAGATGAGGTTGGAGGGTGTCGGCGGACATGTTTCCAGTTTATGCTAATGCCTATGAAACTTTACAACTACTTCCGTTCCTCAGCGTCATTTCGGGTGCGAATTGCACTGCACTTGAAGGGCTTGCCCTTTGAATATATCGCAGTTCACATTGCCAAGGGCGAACACAAGGAAGCCGCCTACAGCGCTGTTGCTGCTGATAACCTGGTGCCTAACTTGGTGGTGGAGGGTGAGCACCTGAGCCAGTCCATGGCCATCATTGAATACCTGGATGAAACCCACCCAGAGCCTGCATTGTTGCCAAAGGATGCATTGGGCCGAGCGCGTGTCCGCGCTTTGGCTCAATCAATTGCTTGTGAAATTCACCCCATCAACAACCTTCGGGTTCTCAAGTACCTGAGCGTTGATTTGGGTTTGAACGAAGACCAGAAAAACACTTGGTATCGCCATTGGGTGAGAGATGGACTGGAGTCCTTTGAGCGCCAGTTGGCCCAAGGCCCTCAATCGACCTACTGTTTTGGCAATACGCCCACCTTGGCCGATTGTTGCTTGGTGCCGCAAATTTTCAATGGCAAAAGGTTTGAAGTGAGCTTCGATGGCTTGCCTCTGACCATGGCGGCCTTCGATGCCTGCATGAAATTGGACGCCTTCCAAAAAGCCCAACCTTCTGCCTGCCCCGACGCAGCTTAAAGGCTTGATCGGATTTCAACCCGAATGGCCCGCACCGAACTTCGTGCAGGCCCTCATGACCACCCGAGAAGGCGGTGTTTCAACCGAGCCTTGGTCTTCTCTTAATCTGGGGCTGATGTCAGGTGATGAGCCTGGACAAGTCCTTGTCAACCGCGGCTTGGTTGAAAGTGCCATGGGTGTGCCGGCGGTTTATCTCAAGCAAGTGCATGGTGTGAAGGCGGTGGCCATTGAAGCGCAGACGCCTTCAGGGCTTGAGGGCGATGTGGCTTGGACCACGCAAAGTGGTGTTGCGTGCGCCATGATGGCAGCCGATTGTTTGCCCATTTTGGTCTGCCACCCCACGGCCAAGTGGGTAGCCGCGGCGCATGCTGGATGGCGCGGCCTCGCTGGTGCCAACGGTCATGGTGTGGTGGAAACGCTTGCCCAGGGAGCAAAAGAGCAGAGATTATCCATACAGGATTGTATGGTTTGGTTGGGCCCCTGTATTGGGCCAACGGCTTTTGAAGTCGGGCAGGATGTGTTTGACGCCTTTATTTCACAGCAACAGCCAGCGCTAGAAACAATGCGGCCTGAAGCATTTTTTTTGCCTCAGGGTGACGGCAAGTATTTGGCCGATTTAGCAGGGCTTGCAAGATGCCGGCTAACTGCGGCAGGCTTTCAAGTCATTTCCGGTAACGACAGTTCCTTGGCTTGGTGTACCTATCGCCAAGAATCCAAATACCACTCTCACAGGCGCGATGCGGTGCGCAAAGGCGGCTCGGGGCGCATGGCCGCTTACATCTGGATTACAGCTTAGGGTCTGCCGCAGCCATTTCTGAGGCTTCACGCTCACGTGCCAATCTGACCCTCTTGCGGCGGGGTGCATCCATGATGTAAATAATTATGCTAGTTGGAAGGATCCCGTAAAGAATGAAGGTGACAATCCCTCCTAGGACGGTTCCATTTGTGTTGGTGGCCTCGGCAACGCTCATCATGAGCGCAACGTAAATCCAAGCAATTGCAACGATGTACATGAGTATTGATTTAAAAAATAACAGGAGATGAGCACATGACAAATTCTCAAAACGAATTTTGGTCACGCGCTGGCGAAGAGTTTCAGGAAAACTTGGCTAAGAGCTGGGGTCAGGCCATGCAAACTTTTCAAACCATGGACCTTGGCGGTATTGTGCCTCCTGCACAAGATGCAGTGCCGCAACTTACTTTTTCTCAGGAAAAGTTAAAGGAATTGCAGGCCACCTATTTACAAGAGGCCACTGCGCTCTGGAACCATGGCCTTGAATCTAAGCATGAAATGAAAGACCGCCGTTTTTCAAGTGAGGCATGGACGTCCAATCCCATGGCCGCTTTCACGGCGGGCTCTTATTTGCTCAATGCCAAAACACTGATGGGTTTGGCTGATGCGGTTGAGGCCGACGAACACACACAAAACAAAATCAAATTTGCAGTCGAGCAATGGGTTGCGGCTTCTGCCCCCAGCAACTTCTTGGCCTTCAATGCAGAAGCGCAAAAGAAAGCCATTGACACGCAAGGTGAGAGTCTTGCAAAGGGTATTCAAAACCTGCTGCATGACATGCAGCAGGGTCATGTGTCCATGACAGACGAAAGTAAATTTGTGGTGGGCGAGAACGTGGCCACCACCGAAGGCGCTGTGGTTTTTGAAAATGAATATTTTCAATTGATTGAGTACAAACCGCTCACGGCCAAGGTTTACGAAAAACCATTTTTGTTGGTGCCGCCTTGCATCAACAAGTTTTATATTCTTGACCTGCAGCCCAACAACTCATTCATCCGTTATGCAGTCAGTCAAGGTCACCGCACTTTTGTGGTCAGCTGGCGTAACCCCGATGAAAGCATGGCGCAAAAGTCTTGGGATGACTACATTGAACATGCGGCCATCAAAGCCATTAGCCAAGTTCAGCACATCACGGGTGCGAAGCAAATCAATGCTTTGGGCTTCTGCGTAGGCGGGACCATTTTGAGCAATGCCTTGGCTGTCTTGGCAGCTCGGGGTGAAAAACCTGTGGCCAGTGCCACATTTTTGACCACGCTCATTGACTTTACCGACACAGGTATCTTGGATGTTTTCATTGACGAGAACTTTGTCAAGTTTCGTGAAATGCAAATGGGCAAGGGCG
This sequence comes from Limnohabitans sp., assembly GCA_021300495.1. Classification (GTDB taxonomy): domain Bacteria; phylum Pseudomonadota; class Gammaproteobacteria; order Burkholderiales; family Burkholderiaceae_C; genus Limnohabitans_A. The sequence goes on from JAJTDK010000029.1 coordinate 41,643, forward strand.
GTTTGCTCAAAGGCCAAGATTTGGCCTCTACATTCAGCTTCTTGCGCCCCAACGACTTGGTGTGGAACTATGTGGTTGGCAATTATTTGAAAGGCGAATCACCACCGCCGTTTGACTTGCTGTACTGGAACAGCGACTCCACAAATTTGCCTGGTCCTTTTTACGCTTGGTATTTGCGCAATACCTATTTGGAAAATAAATTTGTCACGCCTGGTGCTGTGAAGGTTTGCGGTGAACAAATTGACTTGGGCAAGCTAGACATGCCCGTTTACATCTATGGCTCCAGAGAAGACCATATCGTGCCCATTGGTGGTGCATATGCATCGACTCAGCACCTTCCTGGCAAAAAACGATTCGTCATGGGTGCATCGGGGCACATTGCAGGTGTGATCAATCCACCGACAGCCAACAAGCGCAGCCACTGGTTGCGTGAAGATGGCAAATTTCCGGCTACGGCCGACCAATGGATTGCTGGCGCAACAGAATTGCCTGGCAGTTGGTGGACCGATTGGTCTAATTGGCTGCACAAGCATGCTGGCAAGCAAATTGCTGCGCCTAAGCATTATGGAAAAGATGCCAAATTCAAAGTCATAGAAGCGGCGCCAGGGCGCTACGTCAAGGCGCGTGCCTAATTCGAAATTTAAATTCAGTTCGTAGATTAAAAAAGGAAGACACATGGAAGACATCGTCATTGTTTCAGCTGCTCGCACAGCTGTGGGTAAATTTGGGGGCTCATTGGCCAAAATTGCAGCGCCAGAGTTGGGCAGCATTGCCATTCGCGAAGCCATTGCTCGCGCTGGCCTGAGCATGGATCAAATTGGTGAAGTCATCATGGGCCAAGTTTTGACGGCTGGCGCAGGACAAAACCCTGCACGTCAAGCCATGATGAAAGCTGGCGTTGCCAAAGAAACACCCGCCCTTACTATCAACGCGGTGTGTGGCTCTGGTTTGAAAGCCGTCATGCTGGCAGCGCAAGCTGTGGCATGGGGCGACAGCGACATTGTGGTGGCAGGCGGTCAGGAAAACATGAGCGCTTCACCTCACGTTTTGATGGGCTCACGTGATGGACAGCGCATGGGCAACTGGAACATGGTTGACACCATGATTGTTGATGGCTTGTGGGATGTGTACAACCAATATCACATGGGCATTACGGCTGAAAATGTGGCCAAGGCCAATGGCATCACACGCGACATGCAAGATGCTCTGGCATTGGGCAGTCAGCAAAAAGCCAGCGCCGCGCAAGATGCGGGCAAGTTCAAAGATGAAATTGTCGATGTGCTGATTCCTCAGCGCAAAGGCGACCCCTTGGTCTTCAATGTCGATGAATTCATCAACAAGAAAACGAATGCAGAGGCCTTGGCAGGTTTGCGTCCTGCATTTGACAAAGCTGGCTCAGTGACTGCGGGCAATGCTTCGGGCCTTAATGATGGTGCTGCCGCTGTGGTGGTCATGACGGCTAAAAAGGCTGCGGCTTTGGGCCTCAAGCCCCTGGCGCGCATTGTCTCATTTGGCACCAGCGGTTTAGATCCTGCCACCATGGGCATGGGCCCTGTGCCAGCATCTCAGAAGGCATTGCAGCGTGCAGGTTGGAAAGCCAGCGATGTTGATCTGTTTGAATTGAACGAAGCCTTTGCAGCCCAAGCCTGCGCAGTCAACAAAGCATTGGACATTGATCCAATGCGTGTGAACGTCAATGGCGGCGCAATTGCTATTGGTCATCCCATTGGTGCATCTGGCTGCCGCATTTTGGTGACTCTCTTGCATGAAATGCAACGTCGTGATGCAAAGAAGGGTCTTGCGGCCTTGTGCATCGGTGGCGGTATGGGCGTGTCATTGACACTAGAGCGTTAATTTTTCAGAAACTCAAATAACTCATTTACATAGGAGACAAATCCATGAGTCAAAAAGTAGCATACGTTACAGGTGGTATGGGCGGCATCGGAACGGCCATTTGCCAGCGCCTTCACAAAGAAGGTTTCAAGGTCATTGCGGGTTGCGGCCCCACACGTGACTTCACCAAGTGGCTGGACGAGCAAAAAGCATTGGGCTTTACCTTCTACGCATCTGTGGGCAACGTGGGTGATTGGAATTCAACCGTCGATGCTTTTACAAAAACCAAAGCCGAGCACGGCACCATTGACGTGTTGGTGAACAACGCAGGCATTACCAAAGACCGCATGTTTTTGAAAATGTCGCGCGAAGATTGGGATGCCGTCATTGAAACCAACCTGAACTCCATGTTCAATGTTACTAAGCAAGTGGTTGCCGACATGGTTGAAAAAGGCTGGGGCCGCATTATCAACATTTCATCTGTGAATGGTGAAAAGGGTCAGGCGGGTCAAACCAACTACTCTGCTGCCAAGGCAGGCATGCACGGTTTCTCAATGGCTTTGGCACAAGAGTTGGCCACTAAAGGCGTGACAGTGAACACCGTTAGCCCCGGCTACATTGGCACCGACATGGTCAAAGCCATTCGCCCAGATGTGCTGGAAAAGATTGTGGCCACAGTGCCTGTTAAGCGTTTGGGCGAGCCCAGCGAAATTGCCTCCATCATTGCTTGGTTGGCGTCTGAAGAGGGTGGTTATGCCACGGGCGCTGACTTCTCTGTCAATGGTGGCTTGCACATGGGTTAATGCCCAGCATTTTTTCCTGTGTTGACCATTTGCATGGCCGAGGCTATCAAGGAAGATACCTCGGTCATGTTGCCAGGCACGATGAGTGTGGTTTTGGCATCTTGCGCCACCTTGCTGTAGGCAATGACAGCTTGCTCGGCCACTTTCAGTTGCACGGCTTGTTCACCGCCTGGTTTTTGAATGGCAGAGGCAATGCGTTCAATGGCCTGTGCTGTGGCTTCTGCTACCGCCAAAATTGAAGCGGCATCACCTTCGGCTTTGTTGATCACGGCCTGCTTCTCGCCTTCAGAGCGAGCAATGAAAGCCTCGCGTTCGCCTGTGGCAATGTTGATTTGTTCTTGACGGCGTCCTTCTGAGGCTGCAATGAGGGCACGCTTTTCGCGCTCTGCCGTAATTTGCGATTGCATGGCGTGCAAAATTTCGTTGGGCGGTGTGAGGTCTTTGATTTCGTAACGAAGTACTTTGACACCCCAGTTCAAGGCTGCTTCATCGATGGCTGCCACCACCTGTGCATTGATGATGTCGCGCTCTTCGAATGTTTTGTCGAGTTCTAATTTGCCAATGACACTGCGCAAACTGGTTTGTGCCAATTGAGTGACCGCAATGATGTAGTTGGACGAGCCGTAGCTGGCCAGCTTGGGGTCGGTGACCTGGAAGTACAAAATGCCATCGACCTGCAACTGTGTGTTGTCTCGGGTGATGCAAACCTGGCTGGGCACATCCAGTGGAATTTCTTTGAGGCTGTGTTTTTGGATGACTTTGTCAATGAAAGGCACCACAAAATTAAGGCCTGGGGTAAGGCTTGCGTGGAACTTGCCCAAGCGCTCTACCACCCATGCATTTTGTTGGGGTACGACCTTGACGGTTTTGATGATGAACAAGACCGCAATGGCCAATAGGACGATTGCAATTTCCATGATTTTCTTTCTTTGAGGCTAACGTTGACTTAAATTTTATGCAGCACCAAAGTGTTGCCCTGAATATCTTGGATTTGATAAACGCCAATTTCTTGCGGAATTCCTTCTGCACAAATAGCCGTCCAGTTGGCACCTCTGTGCTTCACTTGTGCCGTGCCATTGCTGAGCCATTCATGCACTTCTACTGTTTCACCGACATCCAAGTGCTGCGCAGAAACCTGCTCAGGATGAGACTTTAATTTTTGCAAGGAGTAAATGCGCCACAAAATAACGGCCAGCCCACCCACCACCGAACCGGTGATGAGCTGTGTTGTGAAACTTACCTGAGCATGCGCAGCAATGGCACCTGCAGATGCGCCGATAGCCAGCATGAGCAAATAGAAGGTGCCCGTCATGAGCTCTATGCCTACAAGTGAGCCTGCAATGAGCCACCAAATGGTTGATTCGTTCATGGATAGATTTCCCTTTGACTAGCGTGTCTCTTAAACGCCATCGTGCCACGTATTGGCCATAAGTGTGGAGATTCCGTTTGTTTGAAAGGGATTGCAAGCTTCTTTTGCTCAATTCTTGTCAAGAATCAGAGGTTTAGGCGAATTCAAGTAGGTGGATCGCACGCATGGGGAAAAATGTACTGCCCATTCAATCAAGAAAATTGCAGGTGTGGAGAGTTCTGCATTACCTCAATTTGGAGTACACCCAAAAGTCATGAGAATCATGCAAATGCATTGATGCGAGTTGTTGAAAAGTGTGAGGTACGTTTGTTTAACTTGAGTCAATTGCTCAAAACAATCAAGAATAATTTAAAGAGCTAAAAATGGAATACAACTTTATTTTGAAATATCAAATTGACCATGGTGAAGATGCAGGAGATAGCATTGCAGAACGATTAGGGGGGGGTGGGTGTGACGATGCCTTGTTGGGCTTGGGACAGCCGGGCCGCATTGCCCTTAACTTTTGTCGCCAAGCAAAGTCAGCTGAAAATGCGCTTTTATCGGCATTGTCAGATGTTAAGGCAGCACTCCCTGAAGCTGTCTTAATTGAAGCTGCACCCGATTTCGTTGGTTTATCCGATGTGGCCGATTCGGTCGGTGTGACGCGTCAAAACCTGCGCAAACTCATGTTGCAACATCATGCTAGCTTCCCTTTGCCCATCCATGAAGGCAAGGCAGTCATGTGGCATCTTTCTGACATGTTGCGATGGCTTCAGCAAAAAATGGCATACAAAGTCAGCGAAAGCGACTTGCAATTGGCAGAACATGATGGACTGGACCGATCGGCATTGCCGGTTTTTCCATCGCCTTCTGACGCAGCACACCATGCTTTACACCGAGATGGTCACCACCGGTGCCATCCGTCACGGCAGTGTTGAGCGTCATTTGCGGTTCAATGCTGAGGAGCATCCTGTGGCCTTGCAGTTGGGCGGCAGTGATGCCGCCGATTTAGCCTATGCCGCTAAATTGGGTGAGCAGTGGGGCTACAACGAAATCAATTTAAATTGCGGTTGCCCTAGCGACCGTGTCCAGCGCGGTGCTTTTGGCGCTTGCCTCATGAACGAACCGCAGTTGGTTGCCGATGGTGTCAAGGCCATGGTGGATGTAGTCTCAGTGCCCGTCACAGTTAAGCACCGCATTGGCATTGACCAAATTGAAAGCTACGATTTTGTTCGAGACTTTGTGGGCACTGTGAAAGAAGCCGGCTGCAATGTGTTCATTGTGCATGCGCGCAATGCTTGGCTTAATGGCTTGTCGCCCAAAGAGAATCGCGAGATTCCGCCTTTGAGGTATGAACTGGCTTATCAGTTGAAAAAAGATTTTCCAGAACTCACCATTGCCATCAATGGTGGCATTACGCGCAATGAACAAATTGCAGAGCACTTGCTAGAGGTCGATGGCGTGATGATTGGCCGTGAGGCTTATTACAACCCTTGGCTACTCACCACTTGGGATGAAACATTTTTTCAGCAACCAGCACAAAGCGTTCAGTCTAAATCTGTGCTTTCACGGGAAGACGTGGAAGAAGCCATGGTGACTTACATGGAGCGTGCGTTCAAAGAGGATGGCTGTCCTTGGTATGCCATCGCAAGACACATGCTGGGGCTTTATCACGCAGAAAGAGGAGGGCGCTTGTGGCGCCAGGTGTGGAGTAATCACAAGCTCAAGCCGCAACCCCCTAGGGAAGTGATGCAGTTGGCACGCGAAGCGCTTGCTCGGGGTGCAGAAGTCCCTGCTTAAGTGGTGCTGGCTGCCACTAAACCATTTTCAAAATGTTCACGCATACGAGCCGAAGTTGTAGCTGGATCTTTGGCAAGCAAGGCGGCCATGATGGCTTGGTGCTCTTTCAATGACTCCGTAATGCGCCCTGTTTTAAACAGCGAGTTATGGCGGTTGAGCTTCATCACTTTGCGCAAGTCAGCCACCATTTGATCGCGCCACTTGTTTTGCGCCAACTCTAGCAAACACATGTGAAATGCTTCGTTCACTTCAAAGAACTTATCGTGTTTTTCTTTGCCGGGTTTGCCAGCGGCTTCAAGGTCTGCATGGAGTGATTGCAGCTTCTTTAAATCTGCAGAGGAGGCGGTTTGGGCCACCACAGCGGCTGCATCACTTTCTAAAAGACTCAGCAAGTGATACACGTCTCGCAAGTCTTTTTCTGAAACCTCGGTCACATAAGCCCCGCGTCGCACCTTCATGGTGACCAAGCCTTCAGCGGCCAAAACCTTCAACGCCTCCCGCAAAGGGGTACGACTAATGCCGTAGGCCTTGGAGATTTGGAGCTCGTCAATCCAACTGCCTGGCTCGAGTTCTCGGCTGAAGATACGCTGCCGAATGAGTTCAGCAACTTCTTCGTAGAGCGCTCGGGGCGCCAAAGAGGGGACAGCGGACAGGGCAGACATGGTGGATAAATCGTTCAAATTGGCCTAAAGTGAGCCGTTTTGCAAATTGTAAGGCAGGTACAATATTTTGCATCAATAATTATGAATCATATTGAGGATTTCGCGACATGACCGACCCGAAGAACGAATTCAAGACCGCACAGCTGGACGACTGGCTGCGTGCCGCTCAAAAGTCGGCGCCGGGTGGCAATGTCGAAGCCCTTAACTGGAAAACCCCCGACGGCATTTCCGTCAAGCCTTTGTACACGGCCGAAGACACCGCCAACTTACCCTACGCCAACACCTTGCCAGGCTTCGAGCCCTTCTTGCGTGGCCCGCAAGCCACCATGTACTCGGTGCGCCCTTGGACCATTCGTCAATACGCTGGTTTTTCAACTGCCGAAGAGTCCAATGCCTTTTATCGCAAAGCTTTGGCCGCCGGCGGTCAAGGCGTGTCGGTAGCTTTCGACTTGGCGACACACCGCGGTTATGACTCCGACCATCCCCGTGTCACTGGCGACGTGGGCAAAGCAGGCGTAGCCATTGACTCTGTTGAGGACATGAAGATTTTGTTTGACCAGATTCCTTTAGACAAGGTGTCTGTGTCTATGACCATGAACGGCGCGGTATTGCCTGTGTTGGCAGGTTACGTGGTGGCCGCTGAAGAGCAGGGCGTCAGCCAAGACAAATTGTCTGGAACCATTCAGAACGACATTCTGAAAGAGTTCATGGTGCGCAACACCTACATTTACCCGCCCGAGCCCTCGATGAAAATCATTGGCGACATCATTGAGTACACGGCCAAGCACATGCCGAAGTTCAACTCCATTTCGATTTCGGGCTATCACATGCAAGAAGCCGGTGCCAACCAAGCACTCGAGATGGCCTTTACCCTGGCAGACGGCAAAGAGTATGTCAAAACCGCCATAGCCAAGGGCATGGATGTGGACGACTTCGCTGGCCGCTTGTCCTTTTTCTGGGCAGTGGGTATGAATTTCTATTTGGAAATTGCCAAGATGCGCGCCGCACGTTTGCTATGGTGCCGAATCATGAAGGGCTTCGAGGCCAAGAATCCCAAGAGCCTCATGTTGCGCACACACAGCCAAACTTCGGGCTGGTCCCTGACCGAGCAAGACCCCTACAACAACGTGGTGCGCACCACCATCGAAGCCATGGCTGCGGTGTTTGGCGGCACGCAATCTTTGCACACCAACAGCTTTGATGAAGCCATTGCTTTGCCCACCGAGTTCAGCTCACGCATTGCGCGCAACACCCAGTTGATCATTCAAGAAGAGACGCACATTGCCAATGTGATCGATCCTTGGGCTGGCAGCTACATGATGGAATCGCTGACCCAAGAAATGGCTGACAAAGCTTGGGCCATCATTGAAGAAGTGGAAGCCATGGGCGGCATGACCAAAGCGGTAGACAGCGGATGGGCCAAGCTCAAAATTGAAGCGGCAGCGGCAGAAAAACAAGCACGCATCGACTCTGGCAAAGATGTGATTGTGGGCGTCAACAAATACAAGCTGGCCAAAGAAGACCCGATTGATATTTTGGCCATTGACAACGTGAGAGTGCGTGATGGTCAGATAGACCGCTTGAAGAAAATTCGCGCAACTCGCGACACTGCCAAAGTTCAAGCCGCATTGGACGCACTCACGGCCTCCGCCGAAAGCGGTCAAGGCAATTTGCTAGAACTTAGCATTCAAGCCATTCGCTTGCGCGCCACCGTGGGCGAGGTGTCTGATGCATTGGAAAAAGTTTTTGGGCGCCACCGCGCCGATACTCAGAAGGTGACCGGCGTGTACGCAGCAGCTTATGACTCAGCAGAAGGCTGGGACCAACTCAAAAAAGAAATCAACGACTTTGCCGATGCCAAGGGGCGCCGTCCTCGCGTGATGATCAGCAAGCTGGGTCAAGACGGTCACGACCGTGGTGCCAAAGTGGTGGCTACAGCCTTTGCCGATTTGGGCTTTGATGTGGACATGGGCCCCTTGTTCCAAACGCCTGAGGAATGTGCGCGCCAAGCCATTGAAAACGATGTGCATGCTGTGGGCGTGTCTACCTTAGCGGCAGGTCACAAAACCTTGGTGCCCGCGATCATTGAAGAACTGAAGAAGCAAGGCGCAGACGACATCATTGTGTTTGTGGGCGGCGTCATTCCACGGCAAGATTACGACTTCTTGTACGAAGCAGGCGTGAAGGGCATCTACGGCCCAGGCACCCCCATTCCCGCCAGTGCCAAAGATGTGCTGGAGCAAATCAAGAAGGCATTAGGTTGAATCCGAAAGACCTCATGCAGGGTGTGTTGCTGGGTGAGCCTGCGGTTCAACGCCGTGCCATGGCCAAGTCCATTACCTTGCTCGAGTCCACATTGCCATCCGATCGAATGCTGGCAGATGAATTGCTCACGGGCTTGTTGCCGCATTCGGGCAAATCATTTCGTTTGGGTATCAGCGGTGTGCCTGGCGTGGGCAAGTCAACGTTCATTGAAGCGCTGGGGCTTTTCTTAATCGCACAAGGTCATCGTGTGGCCGTGCTGGCCATCGATCCTTCCTCCACGGTGTCTGGTGGTTCCATCTTGGGTGATAAAACCCGCATGGAACACCTCAGTGTTCATGAAAAAGCGTACATTCGACCCAGTCCATCAAGTGGCACACTGGGTGGCGTGGCCGAAAAAACGCGCGAAGCCATGTTGGTATGCGAAGCCGCAGGTTACGACGTGGTCATTGTAGAAACAGTGGGTGTGGGTCAAAGCGAAACCGCCGTGGCCAACATGACCGACATGTTTGTGCTCATGCAACTACCCAATGCGGGTGACGATTTGCAAGCGATTAAAAAAGGCGTGATGGAGTTGGCCGACTTAGTGGTCATCAACAAAGCCGACATTGATGCCTCTGCTGCTACACGCGCTGAAGCCCAAATTACCAGCGCATTGCGATTGCTGGGCATGCACGGGCACCCTGATCACGCGCATTTTGACGAAGAAATTTGGCATCCAGAAGTGATTCAAATTAGCGCTCTTTTAAACCAAGGCGTCGACAGCTTTTGGCACCGTGTTTTGAAGTTCAAACGTTTGCAACTTGCCAAGCAAAAGTTTGAGCAGCGCAGGCAAGGGCAAGCCCAGTCGTGGATGTGGGAGCGCATTGATGCAGGCCTAAAGCAAAACTTTCGAGGTCAAGCCAATGTGAAAGCGCTTCTGCCTGAACTCACGCAGATGGTGATTTCGGGCCAAGTCCCAGCCTCCACTGCAGCCAGACAATTGCTAGCCGCTTATCAAGCGACTGGCTTTCCAAAAAATTGAACTATCCGTATTGAAGCGAGTAAATCATGCAAGACATCATTCAACAACTTGAACAAAAACGCGCAGCTGCACGCTTAGGGGGCGGACAAAAACGCATTGATGCACAACATGCCAAGGGCAAGCTTACAGCGCGCGAGCGCTTAGAAGTATTGCTAGACGAAGGCACCTTCGAAGAGTGGGACATGTTTGTCGAGCACCGCTGCACAGACTTTGGCATGCAAGACAACAAAATTCCGGGCGACGGTGTGGTCACCGGCTACGGCATGATCAATGGCCGCTTGGTGTTTGTGTACAGCCAAGACTTCACGGTGTTTGGTGGCGCTTTGTCTGAATCGCATGCCGAGAAGATTTGCAAAATCATGGACCAAGCCATGAAGGTGGGTGCCCCCGTGATTGGCTTAAACGATTCGGGTGGTGCCCGTATTCAAGAGGGCGTAGCTTCTTTGGGGGGCTATGCTGAAGTGTTTCAGCGCAATGCCATGGCCAGTGGCGTCATTCCTCAAATTAGCATGATCATGGGCCCCTCAGCGGGTGGTGCAGTGTATTCACCCGCCATGACCGACTTTATTTTCATGGTGAAAGACAGCTCTTACATGTTTGTCACAGGCCCTGAAGTGGTGAAGACAGTGACGCATGAAGAAGTGACAGCCGAAGAATTGGGCGGCGCATTAACGCACACCACCAAGAGCGGTGTGGCCGACATGGCCTTTGAGAACGACGTAGAAGCATTGCTCATGCTGCGTCGTTTGTACAACTACCTGCCACTGAACAATCGCGAAAAATCGCCGATGCGCGCCAGCGGCGATCCTACCGACAGGCTGGACCAAAGCTTGAACACCTTGGTTCCGCTGAACGCCAACCAAGCCTACGACATGAAAGAGCTAATTTTGAAGACCGTTGACGACGGTGACTTCTTTGAACTCCAACCCGACTACGCCAAAAATATCCTCATTGGTTTTGCCCGCATGGCCGGCCAAACCGTGGGCATTGTGGCCAATCAACCTTTGGTATTGGCGGGTTGCTTGGACATAAAGAGTTCGATCAAAGCGGCCCGCTTTGTGCGCTTCTGCGATGCCTTCAGCATTCCTGTCATCACCTTTGTAGACGTGCCAGGTTTCATGCCTGGCACTTCACAAGAATACGGCGGCATCATCAAGCACGGTGCTAAGTTGCTCTATGCCTATGCAGAGTGCACAGTGCCCAAAATCACCGTCATTACTCGCAAAGCCTATGGCGGTGCTTATGACGTGATGGCCTCTAAGCACCTTAGAGGCGACGTAAACTTTGCCTGGCCCAATGCAGAAATTGCGGTGATGGGTGCCAAGGGCGCGGTAGAAATTATTTTCCGTGAAGACAAAAACGATCCCGTCAAGTTGGCGGCTCGCGAAGCTGAATACAAAGACCGCTTTGCCAACCCTTTCGTGGCCGGCGCACGCGGCTTCATTGACGACGTGATTCAACCGCACGAAACACGCAAACGCATTTGCCGTTCGTTGGTGATGTTGAAAGACAAAAAAGTTGAAAACCCATGGCGGAAGCACGGCAACATTCCACTCTAAGTGGCATGACCGATAAAGCTTGAACGAAATACGCCATTAGGAGAAAAAATATGTTTACCAAAATTTTGATTGCCAACCGCGGTGAAATTGCCTGCCGTGTCATTGCTACGGCCAAGAAAATGGGCATTGCCACGGTTGCCGTTTATTCCGAAGCAGACAAAGAAGCACGCCATGTGTCACTGGCCGACGAAGCTGTGCTGCTTGGCCCAGCGCCATCGCGCGAGTCTTATCTGGTGGCCGACAAAATCATTGCAGCGGCCAAAGCCACAGGCGCGCAAGCCATTCATCCGGGTTATGGTTTCTTGTCTGAAAACGAAGCATTTTCTAAACGTTGTGAAGACGAGGGCATCGCCTTCATCGGCCCGCGCCACTTCTCCATTGCCGCCATGGGCGACAAAATTGCGTCTAAGAAGTTGGCCAACGAAGCCAAGGTCAACACCATTCCTGGTTACAACGACGCTATTGCCTCGGCAGAAGCTGCGGTCGACATTGCCAAAGGCATCGGCTATCCCGTCATGATCAAAGCTTCTGCAGGCGGCGGTGGCAAAGGCCTGCGTGTGGCAGCCAACGACAAAGAAGCCTTTGAAGGTTTTACGTCCTGCAAAAACGAAGCCCTTAACTCCTTTGGTGATGACCGCGTCTTCATTGAGAAATTTGTGGAAGAACCAAGGCACATTGAAATTCAAGTCTTGGGCGACAGCCATGGCAACGTGATTTATTTGAACGAGCGTGAGTGCTCTATTCAACGCCGTCACCAAAAAGTGATTGAAGAAGCACCATCACCTTTCATCAGCGACGCCACGCGCATTGCGATGGGCGAGCAAGCTGTCGCCTTGGCCAAAGCGGTGCAGTACCAATCTGCTGGCACAGTAGAGTTTGTGGTGGGCAAAGACCAAAGCTTCTACTTCTTGGAAATGAATACCCGCTTGCAAGTAGAGCACCCCGTCACAGAAGCTATCACGGGCATCGACTTGGTCGAAATGATGATCCGTGTGGCCTATGGCGAAAAGTTGCCGATCACGCAAGCCGATGTGAAACGCAACGGTTGGGCCATTGAATGCCGCATCAATGCCGAAGATCCATTCCGAAATTTCTTGCCTTCCACAGGCCGTTTGGTGCGCTTCCAGACGCCAGTGCAAACCATGTTCCAGTCCAACACGCAAGACCTGTTGGGTGTGCGTGTAGACACGGGCGTACAAGATGGCGGTGAGATTCCCATGTACTACGACTCCATGATTGCCAAGCTCATTGTGCATGGCACCGATCGAAACGATGCCATTGCCAAAATGCGCGAAGCACTCAACGGTTTTGTGATTCGCGGCATCAGCTCCAACATTCCTTTTCAAGCGGCTTTGTTAGCCCATCCTAAGTTTGTGTCCGGCGACTTCAATACGGGTTTCATTGCAGAAAACTATGCGCATGGTTTTCGCGCTGAAGACGTACCGCACCATGACCCCGATTTCTTGGTCGCCTTGGCGGCATTTGTTCGACGCAAGTC
>JAJTDK010000100.1 GCA_021300495.1 Limnohabitans sp.
CGTTGATTTAGTGGTGGGGCCTCGAGGAAGCCAGACTGACTTGCTTTTGTACAGCGTGTTTCAATTGGGTGCGCCTACCCAAAATATGTCTTACACAGATTTGCAAAGAATCAATCAATTGCCGGCAGTGGCCCGGACCATACCCATTCAGCTGGGCGACTCATTTGATGGCTTTCCTGTCATGGGAACATCCATTGAGTTTTTCAAGCGCTACAAATCTTCTGGCAAAGACTTGTCGTTTCAAGTGGGTCAGTCCTTTGAGGACCCGCAGGTCAATGCTGGTGCTTTGATGCAAGTGGTCATTGGTGCTGAGGTAGCTAAATCTAAAAAATTAAAACTCAATGACACATTTGCATTGACGCACGGATACAAAGCCATTGAAGAGACGGTTCATACCGACCATCCATTTAAATTGGTGGGCATCTTAAAACCCACTGGCACGCCCTTAGACAGATCGGTATTAATCAGTTTAGAAGCCTTCGAAGCGCTTCACATTGGGTGGGGCATGGGTTTGAGGCCTTCAGCGTTTGATGCCAAGCCAGATCTACAAAAAGATCTGCCAAGTGTTGCCGAACTAAAACCTTCTGAGTTAACAGCGGTTTGGGTAGGGCTGCATTCGCGTGCAACGGTTTTTTCAGCCCGCAAAGCCATTGAAAGCTTAAGACTTAACTCGACTTCAGTACCACTCATGGCTGTCTTGCCTGGGGTGGCATTGGATGAGTTGTGGCAAATTGTTCGAGTTGTTGAAAACGCACTTATCGTGATCGGTGCATTGGTGGCTGTGTGTTCATTTTTGGGTGTTGTTTCGGTGCTTTTAGTGGGCTTGTCAGCGCGTCGCAAAGAATTGGCCATTTACCGTTCATTGGGTGCTAGGCCGGCTTCAATTTTCATGACGGTTGCATGGGAAACTTTCTTAGTATGCGGTGTAGCCATTGCAGCAGGCGTGCTGGGCGCGCAACTTCTCATCTTTGTTTTTCAAGATTATTTGCTTCAAAGTTTTGGCATTCAAACTCAGAATGGCTGGCCTGGCGTTGATGCTTGGTATAGCATTGGTCTTTTGTTGTGTTGCGCGTTACTGGCCAGCACCTTACCTGCTTGGCGTGCCTATCGCATGTCCTTGTCGGATGGCCTTAATCCACCAAACTGATCACAACTTGTTACTCAATATCTGCCATGTTAAGCAATTTTTCAAGATTCAATTTAAACAAACTTTGCCTTTTTGCGTTTCATTTTTTGTTTGTTGTATCTGCATTTGCACAAACTCCCGGTTATCAAAAAATAACTTGGGATGATTTATTGAACGTGGAGTGGTATCAGCAGATGAAGAAAGACATGGCTAGTTATGGCCGTATGGCTTTTTTGAAGGATGGATCGGAAGAGGCTGAAAAACTGATGGCAAGCATGCGCACAAAATTAGACGAAGCACCCATCTCAACCAAATTCATCAATCAAAAACAGCCAATCAAATCGTATTGGTCACACCTAGTCCTAAACTCAACTTGTCGAAACCACTGGAGTCGATGGACGTGATTTGGATTGAGGGTGAACTCAAGGAGGCTAGAACCAAAACTGCCTCGGGGGTGTCTGGCTACACTTTAGAGGCTGTTCAAATTTACCCTTACACCGCTTTGCACAACACAAAAAAGTAGGCTTTCTGCTACAGAAAACAGGGATTTTGTCTTTTGAGCCTGCATTCAATAAGCTTGCTAAGCTTTTAAGCTATTAAAAAATCGGAAATGCCACAGATGGACATCAATTCTGACTTCAGCCAGAGGATAGTAATCAATCACCATGACTTACCCTGGATTGCCAGTCCTGAGTTGGGGGTGGAAAGGCGCATGCTTGAACGACAAGGTGATGAAGTGGCAAAAGCAACTTCCATTGTTCGTTATCAACCGGGATCCAAGTTTCAAATGCACACCCACGAATTGGGTGAAGAAATATTTGTATTGGATGGCACATTCTTTGATGAGTCAGGGCACCTACTCGATCAGTCCTGAGGTGTGGCCGCTGAAGTAGGCAATCCGAACACACGATCAAAGGCCCATGTAAAAGCGAAGGTGTAGACAAAAAAGAAAATGTTCAAGCCTAGATTGAGCATGAAAGAACGCAAATAGCTGATGTCAAGCCACCAAGCTGCTACTGGCATGAGCACCACCAAAAAGCCGAGCTCAAAGCCCACCGCGTGCAGCACACGGCGACTAAAACTGCGACCACGCTTAATGCGACTAGCCTCCCAGCGCTCAAACATGGCGTTGTAAACAAAGTTCCAGCTGACCGCGAAGATGGATGCGAAAACTGCTAAAGCACCTGCACGCTCAAGGCTGCTGTCAGTGAAGCTTAAGAAGCCAAGCGTTCCGAATAAAAATGCAATGGCTTCGTAGGAGGCAACATAAGTGACTTTACGCTTGCTGCCTTGTAGGGTCATATTGAAATCCAATGAAAAGAAGTAAGGACAGCCAATTGACCATGGCCCAAGTCATGGACATGCCAATCCAATTGTGGCCTATTGTTTTGCCAAAAAATCACGGCCAAACAAATACATTAAGATTCATTTCTGCTAGCCACAAATTTCAACAAACAAGTTAGGAAAATCATGTTCAGTCACGTAATGGTCGGTGCCAATGACCTTGAGGCATCTAGAAAGTTTTATGACGCTGTTTTAAATACCCTGGGAATTCCAGCTGGCGTCATTAACAACGGAACGCGTTATTTCTATCGCACGCCAAAGGGTTCTTTCTCAATTACCAAACCGCTCGATGGGCAAGCTGCAACACCAGCCAATGGTGGAACGATTGGATTCTTGGCAGAGACCATGGAGCAGGTTCATGCGTTTCACGCTGCGGGTATTGCCAATGGTGGCACCCCATGCGAAGACCCACCAGGCACAAGAGAAGGGCCCTTTGGTTCTTTGAACCTGGCCTATCTTCGCGATCCAACTGGCAATAAGATTTGCGCGCTGCATCGCCCTCCCAAGGCTGCTTGATAAAACATTGGCTGCGATGGAGGAGTTGGTGAAGTTTCCTCAGTGTTTTCCCTTGAATTTCGACCTTGCAGACTCATTCAGCACAGCGAAATTTTGTAAGTTAAGCGTCAGGAAACTCAATTCCCCGAATGAAGCCTTTGATTGAACACAAAAAAACGTATTGACGCATTTTTCATAGGGAATTTCGTCTGATTTGGCGGACATTCATCTATTAAATAGAATTCACGGATTAATTGACCTAAGTCAAGAAAGTCCTATGTTGCTTGCTGTAGTCATTGCCAAGAGTTTGATCGAGCTTTCGCTCATGTTCATCGTCGGGCGATTCTTGCTGGGTCTTTTGGCTGGGCCCAACCGAGACAACAATGTTTTCTGGCAATTGTTAGACGTAGCTTCCAAACCCACACTTTGGCTCACGCGCAAAATCAGCCCTAGGCTGATCTTGGACCGTCACATTCCTTTGGCCACCAGCAGTTGGCTCATCATTGCATGGGTTTTGGTGGTGCAAATGAAAATTGAAATGTGCTTCGAAATGGGAATAGCGGCATGTCAGTGAACACGCATATTTCCCCTGCTAACTCAAGCACTGCTTTTCGCAGCAAATGCTTGTTGTTGAAATTCAAGGCCAAAACGCTGTTGGTTTTTGGCTTGCGTGCTAAAGCGCATGAGACCTTTCAAGAAATTCTCGACATCAATCCTGCCGATGCCTTAGCGCTCAACAGCCTCGCATATGAAGAGTTGAACAATCGCCGTTTGGTACAAGCTTTGAGTTATTTTGAACGCGCACTGGCTCAAACACCCAACAACGCCAATGCCCACTTCAATGTCGGATTTGTCTGCGAAGAGCTTGGACGTAGTCAAGAAGCGGAAATTGCATTCAAAGCGGCCCTTCAGTTGGATGAGAAATTAGACCGAGCTTGGTATGGCTTGGGCTTGGTGTTGGTGCGTCAGCGAAGGCTGGAAGAGTCTTTGTTGGCTTTCAAGCGCAACACGGAGCTTCAATCAATGAGCCCTTTTGCTTGGTACCAAATGGCACGGGTGCACATGGAACTGGGTCAACCAGAAGAAGCTTTTGCGGTGATCCGACATCTGAAGGGCTTCGAGCCCAAAGTGGCGGCACAACTCGAGAGGGAAACAGGGCTGAAATTAGACGGACCTGTTTGAGAACATAAGCCGCCCAGAGTGGCTAAGAATTTTAAAGTTTGACAGTTGGTATTTTTTTAACAATAAGGAGATGAAGATGCAACTCACTGCTCGGCACCAGGAATACTGGAGCAAGAATTTGAGAATCACGGGGCTCTTGCTGGCCTTGTGGTTCTTAGTGACTTTCGTGCTTTTGTATTTTTCGCGCGATTTAACTTTTAGCTTTTTTGGTTGGCCATTCTCATTTTGGGTGGCTGCTCAAGGTGCATTGATCGTCTATTGTCTGATCATCTGGTACTACGCACGCTACATGAACAACCTTGACAAGGAATATGGCGTATCAGAAGGAGAATCTTCATGAGTGTATTTGGAGGGGAAGGCCAAACCCAAGGCCAGTTTCAGCAATCGCTGAACAAAGTTTTCTTGTTCTACGGAGGCGGCTTTGCGGCCTTTGTCATTTTGCTTGCCGTCCTTGAGCAAATGGGCATGCCGAAAGAGTACATTGGCTATGCTTTCTTGGCAGCCACTGTGCTTTTGTACGGTGGTATCGGTGTGATGAGTCGTACCAACGACGCAGCCGAATACTATGTGGCCGGCCGCCGTGTGCCAGCCATTTACAACGGTATGGCCACTGGCTCAGACTGGATGTCTGCGGCGTCCTTCATTGGTATGGCCGGTACGCTGTACCTCACAGGTTACGGCGGTTTGGCCTTCATTTTGGGCTGGACTGGCGGCTACTGTTTGGTGGCTTTGTTCTTGGCGCCTTACCTTCGTAAGTTTGGCCAATTCACCATTCCTGACTTCCTGGGTGCACGCTACGGCGGCAACACGGCTCGTCTAATTGGTGTGTTTGCGGCCATTTTGGTGTCCTTCGTTTACGTTGTGGCCCAAATCTTCGGCGTAGGCTTGATCACTGCACGTTTGACAGGTTTGTCATTTGAAGTGGGCGTCTATGTGGGCTTGGCCGGCATTCTGGTCTGCTCATTCTTGGGCGGTATGCGCGCTGTGACCTGGACTCAGGTTGCGCAATACCTGATCTTGATCGTTGCTTACATGATTCCGGTGGTGTGGCTGTCAGTGAAACACACCAGCAATCCTGTACCCCAGGTTGCTTATGGCTACTTGCTTGAAAAAGTGACAGCCAAAGAAGAGCAACTCTTGAAAGATCCCAAAGAACTTGAAGTTCGCGGTATTTTCAAAGCTCGCGCTGATGCAGCCGCTGAAAAACTGAAAGATGTTCCTGCCGCTTTGGCCGCTGACAGAGAAGCCGCCACCAAAAAGCTGGAAGAACTGAAAGCAGCTAACGCACCTGAAGCAGAAATCAAGGCGGCTACAGCTGCTGTGGCTGCTTTGCCAAAAGATGAAGCTGCTGCGAAGGCGGCTTACACCGCTGCCCGCACGACCAATACGGCTCGTGCAGCTCCGCCTTTGCGTCATGCAGAGCCATTCCCTGGCAAAGATGATGCAGCAAGAGACATTTCGCGCAAGAACTTCTTGGCGTTGGTGTTCTGTTTGATGATTGGTACGGCCGCTTTGCCGCACATTCTGATGCGCTTCTACACCGTGCCCTCGGTGCGTGAAGCTCGTGAGTCAGTAGCATGGTCTTTGTTCTTCATCTTCTTGCTGTACTTCACGGCGCCTGCTTTGGCTGTGTTGGTGAAGTTCGACATTTACACGCTGTTGGTCGGTACGCCGATGGATCAGTTGCCGGGATGGATTGCGCGTTGGAATGTGGTGGACCCCACCCTGATGTCCGTGTCTGACATTAACAAAGATGGCATCTTGCAATTGGCAGAAATCCGTTTGGGCGGTGACATTGTGGTGTTGGCCACGCCTGAAATTGGCGGCTTGCCGTTCGTGATTTCTGGTTTGGTTGCTGCCGGTGGTTTGGCTGCAGCCTTGTCTACTGCCGATGGCTTGCTGTTGACCATTGCCAATGCTTTGTCGCACGACTTGTACTACAAAGTGATTGACCCCAATGCATCTGCCAGCCGTCGCGTAGCGCTCTCCAAAGTGATTTTGGTGTTCGTTGCCTTTGCTGCTGCTTATGTCGCATCCTTGAAGATGGCTGACATTCTGTTCTTGGTGTCTGCGGCTTTCTCGTTCGCTGCGGCAGCCTTCTTCCCAGCGTTGACTCTTGGCATCTTCTGGAAGCGTGCCAACAAATGGGGAGCTTCTCTGGGCATGATGGCTGGTCTGGGCATTTCGTTCTATTACATGACCAAGACCCATCCTTGGATGTACGGCTTGTTCCACAATGGTTCATTGACACCTGAAATCCTGAAGGCCAACACATGGTGGGACATTGCGCCTATCTCTGCTGGTATCTTTGGCGTGCCACTGGGCTTTGTAGTGATCATCATTGTGTCATTGCTGACCAAGGAACCAGAGCAAGAAGTTCAGGAGTTGGTGGAGAACGTCCGCTTCCCTAGCTTTGACGGTACGACTTCACAAGGTACTGCAATGCACTAAAGGCAAAAGTTTACTGGCAATAAGCTTGTAAACTCGTTTCCTCCAAAAAAACCCGATCGCGTAGTGCGATCGGGTTTTTTTTGTGCAATGGCTTTGACTTGATGCAACAATACGTCCCATAGAGTTGGCAACCCTTACAAATACATGCTCTAAGATTTACCTAAAGGTTCAATAAAACATGCTGTCACTTAGACATTTTCTAGTTTCATTCAGTCTCTGCATCATTTCTGTGTCGTCAGTTTGGGCGCAAAACGACTTTGCCCAAACGGCTGCCAAAGAGCCGGGTGCAAAAGTCACCGCCTCAGGCTTGGTGTTTCGGTCTCTTCAAGACGGCCAGGGTGCCAGTCCGATT
>JAJTDK010000101.1 GCA_021300495.1 Limnohabitans sp.
AACGTCGCATCAACGAACTCACTGCAGCCCTGTTGCAATTGCAAATTAGAGAAGCTGCGTTGGCAGGCGATTGGTTGCAGGTTGAGCAATTGCTCAACAGACTGGAAACCATTGGTCGCAACGAGCCCTGGATAGCAGCATCTATTGCGTTCACAAGGCAGCTGATGAGCGAACGCGATGAGCGCCGCATGTCTAAAGAAATGCTTTACAAATCTAGGAAGATGAACAACCGTTTGTCTAGCACCAATGAGGTGATGTTTAGCATGCAGGCGGACTTTGAAGAGCAAGCGTTTTTGCGCAGAAAATCTAGCGAAGGCCGCAGGTCGGAGACTTGATGAAAACCGCTCGTCTTTTTGTAAACCTTAGGCGGTTTAACGCCCTGCTGCCATCGCTTGCACTTTTGCTGATGGCAGTAGCCTTCGCTTGGGCTGCCTTGACCACTGACAAGCCAAGCCCACCAAAGACCGTGGTGCCGCCAGGTCAGTCTGAGGGTTCAATAAGTGATGTTCTTGAGTTGCGAAAGCTTGATGTAGATTTAGATTTCGGTCCAAAGCTGGTTATGTTGAAGGTGATCAGTAAAAAGAAATCTTCTTCTATGTACGATAACCCAGAGATTAGAAACTTGGTGTTTGTTTCTGATGACTCAGAAACTATGAAGTGGGTGTTTCCAACGCAAGATCAAGAACTGGTCAGTGTTCACCCCTTGAAGAATGCTGCCAATGAAATTAAAGGCATTTATGTAGAGTCAGTTGCAAAGTCATCTGAAGCAAAGGCTTCAGGCTTTCACTTGAGCTCAATTTACTTGGTGTCTGCCGATGGGTCTAGTTTGAAGAAGGTTTTGTCAGATGTAGATGAGGTAGTGAACAGACGCAACGACGCACATAAATTGCGCTTAATCTATAAAAAACAAAACACCGTGCGAATGGCTCAGATTGACATGCAAGATTTCAAAGTCCTGTCCGATCGCGAACTCGCCAAGATGAATTAATTGGGGTCAGATCAACATTGTTTTCACCGGCAGCATTCACAGCATGGC
Source organism: Limnohabitans sp. (assembly GCA_021300495.1). Taxonomy (GTDB): domain Bacteria; phylum Pseudomonadota; class Gammaproteobacteria; order Burkholderiales; family Burkholderiaceae_C; genus Limnohabitans_A. The sequence goes on from JAJTDK010000101.1 coordinate 1,037, forward strand.
GTAAAAGTTAATCAACCTTATAACAATCAACAAGGAACTTGATCAAACATCTCCTGTGAAACCCTAGTCCCCCAATTCAGTTTTATCTGTAAGATGATTTTCTGATTTGGTACACACGTCAAAGGAAACAGCATGACTTCAAAACAGCGTCGCACAACCCTAGGTTCACTTGCACTACTAACCCTCAGCACCCTGCTTGCATTTTCTGGACAAGCCTTGGCCCAGAACTTTCCAACAAAGCCCATCAAGCTGATCATTCCGCATGCAGTCGGTGGCAATTCAGATACTTTTGGCCGAATACTGGCTCAAAAGCTGGGTGAGCGATTAGGTCAACAAGTGGTGGTTGAAAATCGGGTGGGTGCAGGTGGAACAATTGCGGTTGCTTTTACTGCTAAATCAGCACCAGATGGCTACACATTGGTTGTTGCAGACAACGGCACTCAATCTATTGCGCCAACACTTTATGGTGCCAAGCTTCAATACGATGTGTTCAAAGACTTCAGCCCTATTACTTTGGCGGCCACTTTTCCTGCCGTTATTTTGATTCACCCCTCGGTGCCAGCCAAAACACCCAAAGAATTCGTAGCATTGGTAAAAAGCCAACCTGGCAAATTTACATTTTCTTCTGCGGGTACTGGCAATGGCTCGCACCTGGCATTAGAGCTATTTCGATCCGCTGCTGGCGGCTTAGACATGGTGCACGTTCCCTACAAAGGCGGCGCACCTGCTATGCAGGCTTTGTTGGCCGGTGAAGTTCAAATGACCAGTGTGAGCGTCAACACCTCCATGGTGCATATTCAATCTGGCAAAGCCAAGGCCATTGGAATGGCCGCTACAAAACGATCACCAGCGCTTCCAGATGTACCCACTTTTATTGAGTCTGGCATTCCATTTGAAGCAGAAAACTGGCTCGCCATCTTAGGCCCCGCCGGCATACCTGCTCCCATCGTGAACAAGCTCAATGCAGAAATTGCGGCTTCTTTGCAATCTCCCGATGTGAAAGAACGACTGGCCAAGTTGGGCTTAGATGTGGTTGCATCTACCCCTGCAGCCTTCAGTCAATTGCTGGCTACTGATGTGCCCAAATGGGGCAAGGCGGTGAAAGATTCCGGCGCCGTTGTAGAGTAACGGGACACCCAATGACACAAGATTTAACCATGCCTAGCCCGCGCGGCACCCTTAAGCAGAAACTGCAAAAAGGCGACTTTATTGTTGCGCCGGGTATCTATGAAATGATCAGTGCCAAGGTGGCCGATCAAATGGGTTTTCATGCTTTGTACATGACAGGCTACGGCGTTTCAGCTTCGCACCTTGGCTTGCCCGATGCAGGCTTAGCCGGTTATACCGATATGCAGGGCCGCGCCAGAACCATTGCCAATGGCATTAGCAGCCCCCTCATGGCCGACGCCGATACTGGCTTTGGTGGTCTGATCAATATCAGGCATACCGTCAGAGGCTATGAAGAGGCTGGCGTGCAAGCCATTCAACTGGAGGATCAAGAGTCTCCCAAGAAATGTGGGCATACACCCAACCGAAGGGTCGTATCTCAAGCCGATGCTGTGAAGCGCATAGACGTTGCGGTAGCCGCCAGAAGAAGTTCTGACACGCTCATCATTGCCAGAACCGATGCCAGAACTGGCCTCGGTTTAAGTGAAGCCATTGAGCGGGGCAAAATGTTTGCCAAGGCCGGCGCCGACATTATTTTTGTAGAGTCGCCCGAGTCTATTGATGAGTTCAAACGCATTGGACAAGAATTGCAAGGCTGTGGCGCTTGGCTCATTGCCAACATGGTACCAACAGGCAGATCGCCCGAACTGACTGCCAAGCAACTGAAAGAACTCGGATTTGCGCTGGCTATTTGGCCTGGCGCTGTCATGGCCGTAGCTGCCGCAGCCACCAAAAATGCACTGCGGTATTTGGCAGAACACGGCACCACTGCGGGCAGTCCCGTGCCTATGATTGACATGAAAGAGTTGCATGAACTGGTTGGGTTTCCAGATGTGTGGGAGTTTGAAAAAAAGTACGTTGAATAAATATGACCTCACGTACTCTTTTTGAAAAAGTCTGGTCCCAACATGTCGTAGGAAATTTAGCTCCTGGGGTTGACCTTCTGTTTATTGACCGCCATCTAATGCATGACCTAGGTGGCGGCGATTCTATTTTTCAAATTCGGCAACGCGGGCTCAAAGTACGGCAGCCCCATTTAACCTTTGCAACACCAGACCATGTGGTTGATACAGTGCCAGGTAGAACGGGTGGCATGGCGCCTTGGGCAGACAACACCATTGCCCTGCTAAGACAACAAACCCACGAAACTGGCATTCACTTGTTTGACGTGGGCCAAAATTCGCAGGGCATTATTCATGTAATTGGACCGGAGCAAGGCATCTCTTTGCCTGGCACCACCATCGTATGCGGTGACAGCCATACCTGCACCCATGGCGCAATGGGCGCTATTGCATTTGGCATTGGCACCACAGAAGTTCACCATGTGTTGGCCACGCAAACACTGCAACAGAAAAAACCGAAAACCATGCGTGTTGAGTTTGCAGGCAAAACGCCTTCAGGCGTTACAGCCAAAGACATGATCTTGGCGCTGATTGGAAAAATCAGTGCTTCAGGTGGCACCGGCTATGCCATAGAGTATTGCGGCTCTGCCATTGATGCCCTGAACATGGAAGCTCGGTTCACTTTGTGCAACTTGTCCATTGAATGTGGCGCCAAAGTGGGCATGATTGCGCCAGATCAGACCACCATCGACTGGCTCAAAGACCGGCCCTTTTCTCCTAAAGGCGATCTGTGGCAAGCAGCGACTCAATACTGGTCAACTTTGGCCAGCGACGCCGGCGCTGTTTTCGACAAGTCTGTGGTCATTGATTGCTCACAACTTTCACCTCACATCACTTGGGGGACCAGTCCTGAGCAAGTCATTGCTGTCAATCAAACTATTCCGCTGCTGACTGAAGCCACCAACAGCGTTCAGAGAAAAGCTTGGGAAGATGCACTCGAATACATGGGTCTCCAGCAAGGCGCGAACATCGTTGGAACGCCCATTCAACGCGTTTTCATTGGTTCGTGTACCAACTCAAGGCTGACAGATTTGCGGCTGGCTGCGGCGGTGATCAAAGGACGCAAGGTTGCTAAGCACGTCAGCGCTTGGGTCGTACCGGGCTCTATGCAGGTCAAACAACAAGCTGAGTCTGAAGGTTTGGATCAAATTTTCAAATCAGCAGGGTTTGAGTGGCGAGAACCTGGATGCTCACTGTGCGTAGGCGCCAACGGAGAACTGGTTGCGCCTGGTGACAGATGCGTCTCAACCTCTAACCGCAACTTTACGGGCAGACAAGGCCCAGGCGCACGAACTCATTTAGCCAGTCCCGAAATGGCCGCCGCCGCCGCTCTGGCAGGTGAAATTGTTGACCATCGGAACTTCTAAAATGGAAAAATTTGAAGTCATCACCGCCATTGCAGCGCCGTTTGTCCATGCCAATGTGGACACCGACAGGATCATTCGCATTGAACGTTGCGCACGGGTTGCGCGCAAAGACATGGGGCTTTGGGCTTTCGAATCAGAGCGCTTCATGCCTGATGGCTCTAGCAATCCTGAATTCATATTGAATCAAGAGCCATTTAAAGATGCAGGCATTTTGGTTGCCTCTGAAAATTTTGGCTGCGGCAGCTCAAGAGAAATGGCCGTCTGGGCCATCGCAGGCATGGGTATCAGGTGCGTCATTGCACCTTCATTTGGTGAAATATTCTTTGGCAATTGCTTTCAAAATGGTTTGCTGCCCATTCAACTGCCTCATGAAGCTATTGAAAATTTGCAAATGCAGCTTTTGGCCAATGCCAAGCAGAGTGATGTTGGACAAGTTTCACTCACCGTCGACTTGATTCACCAAAAGCTAAAGACACCGTGGCATCAAAACTATGATTTTCAAGTTGACCCCTTAAGACGCATCAGCCTGCTAGAAGGCCTCGATCCCATCGCCCTAACCCTAAAAAGCTTGCCCGCCATCGAAGCTTTTGAAGCGAAAAGCAAGAATGCGAGTCCATGGGTTTGGACAGCTTAATGGGGTCAATTAATTGGGGTCAGATCAACATTAATTTGACCAAAGAATTCAAATCAGCCTGACCTGTTCAAATACCCAACCGATAAAACCGCGAGGCATTGCCTACGAAAAAATCATGCTGCTGCTTCGCCGTAAATTCTGAAACCATGTTGGCTACAGAATTTAACAAGGTCGCAAAATCAACCCTCAAGCCAGCCACAGGGAAGTTAGACGCAAACATACACCGCTCAATGCCAAAAATCTTAATGGCACGCAGCACAATTTCTTTGTTGGACGCATAGTCCCAAGCCTGGTCTTTCAAACCAAATTCAGACACCTTGAGATGCACATGGTGATGCTTGGCCAGCGCCTCCATGGCTTTGCTCCAAGCACTGATTCCTTCTGCACTTCGGTCCCAAGGAAATCCAGTGTGGTTTAAAACGATAGGTGTATTTGGAAATTGCCGAGCCACTTCAGCCGCTTCGTAAAGGTGCCAATAAGGCACCCTTAAGTCCCAGCTAAGACCGTGCTTTTCTAATCGCGCATACCCTTCAAGCCATCTTTTGTCTTGCATGCCCCCAGGCAAATTGTTGGTTAAAAGATCAGGCCGTAAAGTGGTGTTCCACTCGGCCTCGCAATGCACAGTGGCCAGCACTTCAAAGTCTTTGCTGTCTTGCAAATAGTCTTTGTATAAATAATTGCGCTTGATGGCATCGTAATTTCCCAAGAAGAAGTTGGGTTCTTCATGGTCTTTGAGCCAAGGGTAGTAGTTCTTTTCTAAATCCCAAAAATGATGGTGCGCATCAATGAATTGCAGCTTTTTTTTCTCGGAATTTACTTGCGTCATATCTGTGAGATCAGTGAGGAAAGAAGTGTTGATCTTGTGATTGTCTAAGTTGGTACAAGATGCTGTTTGAATCTATTTCAACATCACCACAACTGACAATTTTTCCTTTTGGAATGGGACGTGTCACCTTGGCACCAGCGCACAAATAATAGGGCAATGGATTGTCAGGCGACATTGGCTTGGCGCCAATGAGTTGATGGCCTAGCCCCGATATGACATGCCTCGTACCAATCACAAACAATTCACCCACTTCAATTTGGCGCTGCGCGATGGCAATTAAATCGACAACGGGACGAACATCTCGACCACCGCAGCTTGTGCCAAGTTTGACCGCCGAGAGAATTGACATGGCAGCCTCAGCACCTAGCAAATGCACAGGGTTGTGAATCAAGATGTATTTGCCGTTAGGGCATGTAGGAATGCCCTTGGCTGCAAAAAGCTTTCCTGTTTCTATATCGGGTGCTTCTATCACTACAAAGACACCGCCTGCAAAGCTAAGCTCATCGGGCCTGCGCAAGCAGTTGAACATGTCTACGCGGCCTTTGCCACTGAGAATGCCACCCTCTTCAATGGGCCTAAAAATACTGGGCAGCTCAACGGTTCTGGCCATTGGCGCATGCAGGCTTGCGCAATCGGGCAACAAGCCGGTGTGGTTGGCCACGATGCCCATTTCGCAAAGGTCTGGCACTGTCGTAAGGTCAAAAGGAACGCTTGCTCGGTTTGCTAAAACGTCGCCCCATGAATGATGGTCGTTGGGAATAAAGTTTTGCCCTACTTCTCTTGAAACCACAGTTTGGCCCCAAGCCTTTACCTCGTTTGTAGCAGGCGTCCATACAAAATCTGACTCGCTGGATTTTCCTGCAGCAATAACAGGCAAGCCCAAGAGCCGGGCCCACTCAATGAGGCCGATTAACAAACTAGGCTGGTCACCATCTACTGGGGAGACCACCACCTTGTGTTGCTTGGCCAGTCTGGCCAACTCAGCACCCACCACAATTTCTGCTTCCTTGGTGGCCATGACCACATGCTTGCCAGACTTGATGCATGCCAGTGCAGTGGCTGCTGCACTTTCAGGATCGCCCGTGGCCTCGAGTACCGCCTGCAATGGCAGTTGCGCAAGCCAGTCAGCAGACTGAACCGCAACTTGGAAGGCTTTTTCAGGTTGTTGGTCGCAGATGGCAACCACCTTCACGCCTTTCATTCGGTGAATTTGAGAGACAAAAGTAGCCCCAAATTCACCAGCACCGACGAGCCCCACGCCAGACTCTGACGAGTCGGTCGTAGAAAATTGATGGAAGATAGACTCAATGTTCATGCTTTATTCTTGCATACAAGAATAAAGTCTGTCAAACTGAGCCTAGTCATGACGAAAATCAAAGCCAACACCCCTACGCCGCTAGACAGCCTGTCGGCTGAAACAAAAAAGAGCGCCGTTTTGAAAAAAGGGGATATGCATGCAAGCACCGCACACATATTGCGCAACTTGATCGTTGCAGGCGCCATTGGCCCTGGTGAAAAATTAAATGAACGCGAATTGTGCGAGCGGCTCAATGTTTCCAGAACACCCGTGCGCGAAGCGATCAAAACATTGGCGCAAGAAGGCTTGCTAGATATACAACCCAATCGCTCCCCTACCGTGACCCGACTGGATGCAGAAGAAACTGCCGCATTGATCGACGTTGTCTCGGCCATTGAAGCACTGGCAGGCGAACTGGCTGCAGCCCGCATTACAGAGGCAGAAACAGCAGAACTTGGCATTCTTCACTACACGATGCTAAAGCACCGCGCAAAGGATCAATTACCAGACTATTTCAAAGCCAACAAAGCATTTCACCGATTGATACTGGAATATTCCGGAAACCCAGTGCTGCTTTGGGTTTGGGACTTATTGGCACTTCGAATCGATCGCGCGCGCTACGCGTCAAATTTATGGCCCGAACGCTGGGACAAAGCGATGGTTGAACACGGCGCCATTCTTGAACGCATCAAACAGCACGACAGTGTAGGTGCTGCAAAGGCAATGAAGTCTCATGTTCAAAATGGACTCTCTATTGTTGTGAAGTCAATTCGAGAGCAATCAAAACCCGTTAAAAAGAAACTCAATTCCAGTTCAAAGAGCACTTGACGATCAAAATCTTGTATGCAAGAATTATCTAAAAAGGAGACAGACATGACCAACTCAACTAAACAATCCTCTTCCATCAACAGACGCAGTGTTTTGCAAGCAGGCGCTGCCGCTTCCATGGGCTCGTTCTTGATACCGGCCAAAGCAGCCGTTGAACTGAGGCTTACCCACCCTGCCGACCCCTCGCACCCTGTGCACATCGAAGCCGAGAAAATGGTGAAACGCATCAGCGATCGCACCAATGGCGAAGTCAAAATTACGATTTTCCCCAACAACGCTCTGGGCTCACCCGTCGAAACCGCACAGCAAACACGGCTTGGCGCCATCGACATGATTTTGATGAACCCCGCCAACATCGAGTCAATTTCCAAGCCTCTGGGCGTGATCAATATCCCCTACCAATTTGACAGCTACGAGCACGCCCACAAAGCACTCGATGTCACTGGCCGCGCTTGGCTTGCCCAACAATTTTCTGCTGTGGGTTTCAGTTGGATTGCCAACTTTGAGTGGGGCTTCCGAGCACTCTCCAACAGCCGCAAAGCCATCCGTACGCCAGACGACATCAGAGGCCTGAAATTGCGTGTGCCACCCGAGTTGGCCATCAAGTCTGCATTTGAAGCCTTGGGCGCCAACACCCAAACCATTGCTTTCCAAGAGGTTTACCTGGCGCTTGCCAACAAAACAGTCGATGGCCAAGACAATCCCATTGGCACCACATATGCAGCTAAGTTTTTTGAAGTGCAAAGCCACATTGCACTGACAAAACACATCTACACGTCCATCATGTTGGTCGCCAACCAGCGTGCTTGGCAAAACAAACTCAATGAAGCCCAGCGCAAAATTATTTCTGAAGAAGCAACTGTTGCAGGGCAAGCTGCACGCAAAGCAGTTCGCGAAAAAGAGGAAGAGCATATTGGAATCATGCAAAAGGCTGGCGTGGCCATTACCCGCCCCGATGTTGCGCCCTTCCGCGACAAAATGGCACCCGCATACGATATTTTGCGCAAAAGCATAGGCGACGAAAATTGGACCAACTGGTCACGCGCAGTAACAGCAGCCAGAACTTAAGTTAAGTAAGTTCTGTAATGCTTGTTGCGTACATACTTATTGCGACCTGCATCACAATTCTGTTAGGTTTTCCAATTGCAGGCGCATTAGGTCTGATCGCTGCGGTCATCATGATCGCAACAAGCGGCACAGACTTACTTTTAATATTTATCCAGCGAACTTACGCAGCCACCACTTCATTTCCGCTGCTGGCCATTCCATTTTTCATATTGGCCGGCAACTTAATGAATGTGGGCGGCACCACCGAACGCATTTTTGAAGTTGCCAAACTTTTGGTGGGCCGCGTTAGAGGCGGCCTGGCTTACGTCAATGTCATTGGCAGCATGATTTTTGCAGGCATGTCGGGCTCTGCCGTTGCAGATGCTGCAGGTCTGGGTGTGATTGAAATTCGGGCCATGATCAAAGAGGGGTACAAGGCCAAATTTGCGGCCACCATCTCTGCTGTATCGGCCACCATTGGCCCCATCATTCCCCCAAGTATTCCGTTTGTAATTTATGGCAGCTTGGCCAATGTTTCGGTGGGCGCTTTGTTTTTGGCTGGCATTATTCCTGGTCTTTTGATGGGCATCGGGTTGATGATTGCCATTGGTTTACAAGCCAAAAAACTGAATTTGCCTGTTTCGGAGGGCGTGAAATTTGGCAGTGAAGCATTGAACGTTTTCTTAAAAGCGATTCCTGCTCTTGCGCTCCCTCCGTTTATTTTGATTGCTATTTTTTCTGGCGTGGTCACGCCAACTGAAGCGGCTGTTTTGGCTACGGCATATGCTTTTTTATTGGGCCAATTTGTATATCGAGAGCTGACCTGGAAAGCTTTGATTGACACAGTTTGGGAATCTGGAAAGCAAACAGCCCAAGTGCTGTTCATCATTGCAATGTCTGCCCCATTTGGATGGGTGCTGATTCAGCAGCAAGTGCCCAATCAAATTCTGAAGGCACTCATGACCCTCTCTGCAGATCCAATCATGATTTTGCTCATCATCAACCTGGTTCTGCTGTTTTTAGGCATGTTTCTAGAAACAATTGCCGTCATGATCATCACTTACCCGATACTCGCGCCCGTCATAGCCGCCATCGGAATTGACCCCATCCATTTTGGCGTGATCATGGTCGTCAACATGATGATTGGGTTGGTCACGCCGCCAGTAGGACTTTGCTTGTTTGTGGTGTCTGGCATTGCGAAGGTGCCCATTGCAGAAATTGTGAGCGAGCTAGCGCCTTATTTATTCGCCATGATTGTGGTGCTAGGACTTGTCACCTACGTCCCCAGCTTCTCTATGTGGTTACCGCAATTGTTTGGATTTGGCCTTATCAAATGACCTTCCTCATTCTGCTAGATAAAACAATCGCCCATTTGTTGAAATGGACCGTCATTGCATGTTTCTTTGGACTCTTTTTGCTATTGGGTTTTGGAATCATTCAAAGAAGTTTTCCAGCCATCAGCGT
>JAJTDK010000102.1 GCA_021300495.1 Limnohabitans sp.
AAGCGCTCTGTTTTTGCTGCAGCCTTGTTGGTGTTTGTCGATGTCATGAAAGAGTTGCCCGCCACCTTGGTGCTACGGCCATTCAATACAGATACGTTGGCTGTGGTGGCTTTTCAACTGGCCAGAGACGAAAGACTGGGAGAGGCTGCCCTGCCCAGTTTGGCATTGGTGCTTGTTGGTTTGATACCCGTGCTTTTATTGAGTCGGGCGATGCGACAAACAAATAGAACCGCTTGATGCGCTTGCCTCGTGCGTTGGTCAACCTAAATCCGCACACGTCCAGCAGGGTGCGTATTTTTTTCTTTTAGAACGCGACTTTCTCGGCTTCCAGATAGGCCAAGCTCACATATTTGCCAATGTTGCCGTCAAAGCCCTGCATGGACTTGGCCCTTGCGGCCACTCGCGGGTCTTTCATCACGGCCGCTCTGGCCTCGGCTTCAGTCTTGCCGTCTTCTACTGCTTTGAGGCAGGGCTCCCAGATACCCGCCATGAATTCGCCATAGGTCTTGAGTAAGTCTGGGCGGGCCTGGCCATGTCCAGGCACCCAGAGCTGTTGCCCTGTAGCAGCCTCTAGGCTTTTGTAATATTTGAAGGTGCCGGGGTAAGAGCCGTCGTCCATGTTGGCAATGCGGTTGGTCATGGCGATGTCGCCCACAGCCGTCACCTTGTCTTGCACCACCTCGACACACAGATCAGATGGCGTATGCGCCGTGCCGTAGTGGTGCATGCGAAATGTCACATCGCCGAACTGAATCGCTTGACCCTGCTGCACGGGCGAGTTGGGCAACACCACCTGGGTGCCCAAGGTGGATTGGTTGGTCCAGCGCTCCATCAGGCTGCGCCACAAGTTGCCTTCTGCACCTTTGAGTTTTTCGATGGTGCTGGGCAGTGCGTAAATGGGCAGCTTGTCGCCGTAGGTTTTGACGAAGGCGTGGTTGCCCAGCCAATGGTCACCGTGGTAGTGGCTGTTGAACACGGCCACCACAGGTTTATCGGTGACCTTGCGAATCATGCGGATGGCCATCTGGCCAATTTGCAGAGAAGCACCCGAATCGATCACCACCACACCGGCCGTGGTGACCACGAATATCACGTTGGCCATCATGCCCCGATTTTCAGGGGTGGGAAATCCGTCGGGCGAGTAGATCATCCACACATGGGGCGACAGCTTTTGTGCCGGAATGTCGGCTACGGGTGGACCCTCGATGAAGTCCTGCGCTTGCTGCGCAAGCAAACGAGCCTCGGGCCACAGGGCTGCGCCTCCGATGGCAGTGCTGGCCCACAAAAGTTGTCTTCTTTTCATGGAGATCCCTCAATAGGTGCAGCGCCTGGTTGCGCTGCACGCACTCGTCAAACGGCGTAACCCTTGTTGGGCAATGCGCCCATGATTTTGGGCGTATTGAGTTGGCGTGGCTTGATGCGACCGCCCTGTGCTTTGAGCCAGGTCTCGACCACCTCCCAGACCTGTTTGTTGCCTTGGCTACGGGCTTCTTCGGCCACAGGGGCCCAGCCCGCCACCTTGTACTTTTTGCCAGCATCGATGAGCTGTCCTTTTAGGCGCATATCGCCAATGCGTTGGCCTGCCTTGGCCACGGGGTTGCAGCTGTAAGTCAGGCCCCCCACGCGCACCATGTCGCCTCCTTGCTGGTAATAGGGATCGGGGTTGAACAGGTTGTCGGCCACGTCTTCGAGCACGGTCTTGATGGTCTCGCCCGTCATCTCAGTGACCGTGGCAAACGAATAAGTGGTGGCGGTCATGTCGAGCAGCCACTCACGCGTGATGGCCTGGCCCGGCAGCAGCGTGGTGCCCCAGCGGAAGCCCGGGGAGAACGCAATGTCTGCGCCCTGCACGTCCAGTAAGGCGTCGATCAGCAACTGATCACCCGTGCCGTTGAAGTTGCCACGGCGGTACAACAAGCCGTCGGTCACGGCCAGCTTTTCTGACAGCTTGGCCTCGTATGGCGCGCGGATTTTGGTGATGAGAGCGTCCATCTCTTTGTCGGCGGGCAGCATGTTCGAAAAAACGGGCAGCAGCTTGTATCGGAAGTCGCTGACTTTTTTGTCTTTGACATCGAAGTCGAGCACGCCCAGGAACTTGCTGTTCGAACCCGCATTGGTGACGATGGTCTTGCCGCCTTTGTTCGAAACGATGGACGCGACCGGCATGCCGTCGTGCGTGTGGCCGCCCATGATGGCGTCGATGCCGCTGACACGCGTAGCCATCTTCAAGTCCACATCCATGCCGTTGTGGCTGAGCACCACCACCACCTGTGCACCTTTGCCACGGGCCTCGTTCACCATCTTTTGCATGTTCTCGTCCTGGATGCCGAACTCCCAGTCGGCCACCATGTAACGCGGGTTGGCAATCGGGGTGTAGGGGAACGCCTGACCAATGATGGCGCAAGGCACGCCATTGATCTCGCGAATCACGTAGGGCTTGAACACCGGGTCGCCAAAGTCACTGGTCTTGATGTTTTGCGCCACAAAATCGACCTTGCCCGCAAAGTCTTTTTCAACGATTTCTTTGACACGTTCCATGCCCAAGGTGAATTCCCAGTGACCGGTCATCACGTCCACACCCAACAGTTTGCAGGCGTCGACCATGTCTTGGCCATTGGTCCACAAGCTGGTGCCCGAGCCTTGCCAGGTGTCACCACCGTCAAGCAACAAAGCGCCAGGGCGGCTGGCCTTCATGCGCTTGACCAAAGTGGCCAAGTGGGCAAAACCACCCACTTTGCCGTAGCGCTTGGCGGCTTTTTCATAGTCCAGAAAAGTAAGCGCATGGGCTTCAGCTGTACCCGGACGGATCTTGGCCACTTGCAGCAAATGTTCGCCTACCAAATGCGGCAGGTTACCTTGCATGGATCCAATGCCCAGATTGATGCTGGGCTCGCGAAAATAAATCGGCTTGAGTTGGGCATGGCAATCGGTCATGTGCAGGAAAGACACATTGCCGAACTTGGGTATGTCGTACAAACCATTGGCAGCAGTGGCCGCACTGGCTTCAGCATAAGTGCCCATGCTCAAGCCAGCCATTGTGCCAGCGCCCATGACCTGAATAAATTCGCGTTTGGAGAGATTCATATTTGCAATCACTGATATATGTGAGGCTAAAAAACCCGGCTAGCCGGGTTTTTAGAGCTTACTGGTTGACAGGAGACTTGGGGTCTAGCAACAGACCCACAATGTGGCGTACTTGGGCCTCGTTCAAGATGCCCGTGTGGCCTGCGCGAGGCATGTTGGAGCAAGCGTTGTAGGCCTTGGCGTTCCAGATCTTGCCCCAGGTGTACTCCACGATGGCCTTGCTGGCGGGATCGTTGGGGTTGGACACGCCACGGATCTTGCCGTAGTTGTAGAGGCTGGGGCCAATGGTGCCGTAAGAAATTTCTTTCTGGTCAATCTTGTGGCAGTTGTAGCAATTGCCGCCGTTGACGTCATTGGCTTTATCGGTCCAAGTCAGGCCACGACCACTTTGAGCAATTTTTTCGCCTTCTTTCCAGTCGCCGATGAACTTGCCATCAGAGGGCCACTTGATGGCTTTGAGGTTGGCTTCTTCGATGCGCTTGGCAGTTTTTTCGTCCAAGGGTTTGCCTGCTACGTCGGCTTCACTGCAAAGGCGGTTGGTTTCGTCGGTGGCGGTAATTCGCTCGACTTTCACATGACTTTGGTCACGAAAAGAAGCCTTGACGATCTTGTCGGTCAATGCATTGAGCTCTACAAACGAAGGGCCAGATGCGCAGCCTACTACCAGCATAGTGGTGGCCAAGCTAGCCAGTAAGAGTTGGGTCTTTTTGTTCATGAGGTTCTCCTGTTCAGATCAGCGCTTGATGGCCGGGGCAACCGAAGCTGCACCCTTGGCATTCACACCCAGATAGGTCGACAAGGCGATCGTGGCATCGCTGCCAAAACCAGGGTACGGGAATCGCTGCTGGCGATAGCAATCGTTCAGGCGCAGTTGCATGCTCCACATCTGACCATTGGAGACGCGGTAGGCGGGCCAGGCAGCAAAGCCAACACCGTCACCAGGGTTCTTGGTTAAGATGGGCAGATCTTGCAAGCGGATGCGTTTGCCTTCTTCGCCATGGCAGGAAGCGCAGGAAAAGTCATGCGACCCGCCACGCTGAAAGAACAGGCGTTTGCCCACTTCGTAAAAAGTTTTTTCTTGAGGATGCGCTTGTGACAAGTTAAAGCGCTGGCCTTTGGACTCGGCAGCAATCCAAGTGGCCAAAGCGGTCACGTTGGCCATCTCGCCACGACCAAATGCGGTCTTAGAGATTTCGGCAGCGTTAAAACCTTGTAGAGTTTCCATACAGGTCACCAAGCGAGACTCCAGGTCTTGCACGCGCTGGGTGTCAGCAAAGTATTTGGGCAATGCTACAAAAGCACCTTTGAACACGCCCGGACCTTGACCCAGATCGCATTTTTCGAGACTGGCGTTTTTGGGACCTCGTGCTTTTTTCCAGAGGTCTTCGCCTTTGGCTTCAAACAGTTCAGCGGGGTTGCCGTCTTGCAGCATGGCGCGGTATTCATCAATACCTTGGCTAGCGGTCTTTTGGGCCATAGCGGTCATGGTACTTAAGGCCAGTGCAGTTGCCACGGCCAAACTTGATGCTTTGTTCATTGTCACCTCTGTTGGTATTTTTCAAACACAAAGGGTGAAGTTTTGACCTCACCCTTTGCTTCATCTTTACACGATCAAGAAACGGTAGCTTCGTCAGTTCGGGTATCACCCTTGTTGTCTTTCCAGGTCACAGCAATCTTGTCACCGGCTTTGGCACCTTTGACGGCGAACTGCAGAAAAGGGTTTTTAGACACTGCAGGACCCCACTCAGCAGAGAACACATCTTTGCCGTTGTGTTTGGCTGTGACTTCCTGGATAAACCAGGCGGGCACGGTTTTGCCGGATGCGTCTTTACGCTGGCCGGATTCCATCTCGTGGCTCATGAGCACACGAACGGTTGCTTTGTCACCAGAAGACTGGGCACGGATGCGCATTGGATCTGCCATTTTTTTCTCCTAAATTTTCAATGAATCAATGTTTGAACAATAGGCGCTGGGGATTAACCGCCGCAACCACCCAAAGTGACCTTGACTTCTTTCTTGGCCCACAAGGCTTTACCGTCGTTCATGATGGCCACAGCGTAGACATCGGAAGACTGGCCCATTTTGGCGCGAGTCGAGAAGTTGGCGTCGACGGCATCGGTCACATGGAACATCGCCACTAGAGAGGACGGGTTCTTTTCGACCATGATCAGCAAGTGCTTGACGCCAGGCAGTGCGGAGCTCGCACCCAAAGGCACCACAGCACCATTTTCGGCAATGTCAGGACCGGTGATGGTCACATCTTTGCTCTCAGCCATGCTGGTAGCACCAGCAGCTTTGGCGGAGTCTTGCACCGACTTGGCGTCGAATGCAGCTTTATTGAAGGCAGCGTGGGCGAACTGCGGGAAACCCGCAGTAGCCAAGAGGCCAGCGACAACAGCGCTTTGCTTGAGTGTCTCGCGACGGTTTTGCATCTGATATCTCCTTGATGGTTGAGTGATGCTAAAGAAACAGGTTCAGAAGTGCAACAGGGATGACCCTGAATTACTTGCTGGCCCCCTTGGAAATCCATTCGGCAATTTGCTTGGCATCAGCGCCAGGCAGGGACTGAGGTGGCATGG
>JAJTDK010000103.1 GCA_021300495.1 Limnohabitans sp.
AAGCAGCAACACTCTTGCTCAGTTTTACAACGAACGACTGGGTCTTTCTGACTGTTGTGAATGTGTTTTTCTTGATTGTCGGTATGTTCATGGATCCACTTGCAGCGCTCATCGTTTTCGTGCCCATCTTGATGCCAGCGGTTCAAGCCCTGGGCATTGACCCCATTCACTTTGGCGTCGTCATTGTCATCAATCTAATGATTGGTCTTTGCACGCCGCCAGTGGGCTATCTGATCTACCTGATGGCGAACGTTGCCAATGAACCTCCACAGGCGGTGATCCGCGAATCGTTGCCGTTCTTAGGCGTGCTGATCTTTGTGCTGCTTTTGGTCACTTACATACCGGCATTGACGCTGACTTTACCTAAATATTTTTTAGGTTGAGGTATCTATTCTTATGCGGAGGCAGTTGCTCCAAGAAATGCTAGCCTTCCACATTGAGATCCTAGAATTTTTGTGAATCTGAAAAACCCTGATTCTTACTTAGGTCGAGAGTCCACAATTAAGAGCCCCTTTAGCAGCAAAGCAAGGGGTTTTTCTTTGATTTTTAAATCAGGCCACCGCACCCACTCCATAACGCCCAGTAAGCAGGCGACCGGTTCGAAAGCGTTCAAGCGAGTACGGAAGCAAACTCACATCTGTAGGCAAGCCAAGTGCTTGTTGTGCCGAGTACGGAAGCAAACTCACATCTGTAGGCAAGCCAAGTGCTTGTTGTGCCAATACACGCCCAACAGCAGGCGAGAGTTTAAAACCGTGACCAGAAAAACCAAAACCAACTACCAAGCCACGAACCTCGGGCACATTTCCCAAGACTGGATTCCAGTCTGGGGTTACGTCATACACACCAGTCCATGAAGAGGCTAAGCCTGCTTCAGAAAACGAGGGGAACCGATCGGCAACTTGCTCACCGAGTTGGGCCACATCGTCCATCGAAATGTCGCCTTGTAAGTTGTTTGGCTCGCTTAAAATTTCGCCTGATGTGCCCTCACTGACCAACATTTGGCGGCCACCATAACTGCGGCAATACAACATGCCAGCAGAGCCCAAATCTTTGTAGACTGGCATGCCATAGGTATAAGCCTGAGGGCCTTCGAGGGCAATGACTTTGTGTCTTTCGGGGGCCAAGGGTACGTGAATTCCTGTCCATTCAGCCAATTCGTTAGCCCAAATATTTTGCGTACTGATGACGACTGGCGCACTGTAAACACCGCTTGTTGTCTCTACCCCTGAAACACATGATTCATGCAAGTGCAAACGCGTGACACGCTCTCCTTCTATAAACTTCACACCAAGCCTGCGAGCAGCTCTTGCATAACTGCTAGCTACCAAATAGGCATCGGCAAAGCCGGCATTGGGCTCAAATCCAATTAAAGCCGCGTCATCAAAACGGCAAATTGGAAGAATTTCGGCTGCCTCAATTTGCGTCAATTGGGAAACTGTAATTCCACGATCTCGTTGCGCCGCCAATGCATCGCGCAAAGGAGAAAGTTTGGGGCCGTCAGGTGAAGCAATCAGATAACCACAGCGAACCAGTCCAGCACTTGCCTCCTCGTCTTGCAGATGCTCTGCAAAGTTATTAAAAACAGTCCAGGACTGCTGGGCAAGTGCCATATTTTCTAAGACAGAATAATGCGTCCGCAATATTCCGCTAGATTGAGCGGTAGTGCCAGAGCCAATTTGATCTCTCTCCAACACCAAGACCCGTTTGGCCCCTAGAGTCGCTAAATTGTAGGAAACTGAGGTTCCAATCACCCCAGCGCCAATGACGATTGCGTCCCATGAACTCAATTCGAACTCCTGACAAGTAGCTGTTTCAACAGAATCGGGGGTAAATGACTATTGAGCAAATTTGACAGTGTTGGTATTATAAATTTGCACATAGAGTTGAGGAAAGCACTGATGGTTTGTGTTTGTACATGAATCAATCTTTGTCAATGCAACGCATTCATTCTAATCACATCACCCATTGAAAAGGAAACCCATGAAACTCAATCGCCGACTTGCCACGATACTGCTTGCTTCAACAGCAATCCTATCTGGCCACGCCATCGCTCAACAACGCGTCTTCTTTGGTATTGCAACGGGCGGTACAGGTGGAACCTATTACCCTCTCGGTGGCATGTTGGCCCAATTGATTTCCAACAAAGCAACAGTTGATGGCAAAAAAATTACGGCCACAGCAGAGGCCTCTGGCGCCTCGGTAGGCAATGCTAAGTTACTGGGTACCAAAGACATTGAATCGTCATTTGTGGCAGCTGATATTCTGGATGCAGCCTATAACGGCAAGGCTCAGTTTGCCAATGCACCATTGAAAAACCTGCGTGCACTTGGCGCACTTTATCCAGAGACTGTGCAACTCATCACCCGTGCCGATTCAGGTATTAACAGTGTTAAAGATCTCAAGGGTAAAAGCATCTCATCTGGTGCGCCAGGCTCTGGTCAATACCAACTGGTGACGGACTTGCTGAAGGTTTATGGCATGGCCCGTACCGATGTCAAAGAAGACAGCTCTTCTTTTACACAAGCAGTTGACAAGATCAAGGACGGTAACTTGCATGCCACCCTGATCACAGGTGGCGTCCCCGTTGCCGCCGTAACAGACTTTGCACAAAGCCACGCCCTGAAGATCATTCCTTTGTCTGGCCCCGAAGTGGCCACATTGCTCAAAGAGCAGCCTTACTACACTCAGGTGCAATTGCCTGCCAACAGTTACAAAGGACAAACTGCTGCAGTGCCTACGCTAGCAGTGATGGCCATTTGGGCAACGCACGATGGTGTGCCAGAGAACGTGGCCTATGAAGTCACCAAAGCTCTTTATGAAAACACCGCCATCATGGGTCAAGTGCACGTTCAAGGTAAAAATATCTCCCTGAACACCGCTACCTCAGTGGCTAGCGTGCCCTTGCACCCTGGTGCATTGCGCTACTACAAAGAAAAAGGCATCGCTAAGTGAGATGTCCAAAGCGCCTCGCCCCATGGGCGTTGGCGCTGTTGACGCCTTGGTGGAGCGTGCCCTTTGGCGCACAGGCTTGCGAGCTTGTTCTTACAGAACACCGAAGCGGCATTCTCTTAACTCGATTGCCACTCAACTCAAATTTGCCTTCAGCTGACATAGCATTCACCCACTCAGTGCTTGGAACGCCCGTTCTTGATCGCTATGTTTGGAAATCTAGCCCGCAGGGTTGGCAAGCTCATTTGATTGAAGAGCGCTTTGAAGGAGAAGGTTATGGCCTACCCTCACAAGCGGCTTCGGGTGAACGGTTAGAGCGACACGGCTCTGGTTGGCGTTTGCATCTCAATCGAGTGGTTGATCCCTTGGTTGTTTTACCTCTGCCAGCCCAATCGATGCGAGTTGTGTTGCCAGATCAACGTGAGTTTTTATTAGGTCAACTGAGCCAAAAATCAATTGAAATGCGAGCAGAAAATTGCCCTGCGCCATAACGGATAGCCCATGACGACTAAACAAGAAGAAATCGATCGCTTGATTGAACAGTTCGATCCTGAATCGAGTTTTCGCCGACTTGCCGGATGGAGTGCCAAGATTGTCATGGTCTTGTGTGCAGGCCTGTCTGCCTGGCACTTCTACACTGCAGGCTTTGGACTGCACAACGAAATTGCGCACCGAGCCATTCACTTGTCTGTCGTGCTTGGGCTGTGCTTTTTAGTGTTCCCCCGACAAAAACGCATGCCAGGTCCTTGGGAGTGGACGGTGTCAATTGGCCTTGTGATGTTTTACCTGTTCATGGGTTGGAGTCTATTGGGCAAGTTCTCAGAACCTGTCCCTGATGCAATGCGCTACGCCTTCATGGCGGTCTTGGTGGCGATGGCCGGCTTATCTTTGCCTTTCAAACATTTTGATGGCAGCCACTCTCATATCCCATGGCGAGACTGGGTGTTTGCTGCGCTGGCCTCAGGATTTTCGCTGTACCTGCTGGTTTTCTTTGAAAACATTTACATCGAGCGGCCAGGCCAGCATACGCCCCTTGACCTGATGATGGGCGTGATTGCGATTGCAATGGTCATTGAGGCGACCCGCAGAACCATGGGCATCTTTCTGCCCTTGTTGGCTATAGGCGCCATTTTTTATGGCTTATTGGGGCCTTATTTGCCAGGTGGCCTTTCACACCGAGGTTATAGTCTCGCGCGCATTGTGGCCCATTTGTACAAAGGCACAGAAGGTATCTACGGCATTCCCGTAGGCGTGGTTGCCACATTCGTCTTTCACTTTGTTCTGTTTGGCATCATGGCCCAGCTTACTGGGCTGGGGCAGTTGTTTGTGAACCTGGCCACCATTGCGGCAGGACGGTTTTCAGGCGGCCCCGCCAAAGTAAGTGTGGTGTCGTCCGGTCTGTTTGGCATGATCTCTGGCTCGGCCATAGCCAACACAGTTACTACCGGTGTCATGACCATTCCGCTGATGAAAAAAGTAGGATTTTCACCGCGCTTTGCGGGTGCAGTTGAGGCCTCTGCCTCTTGTGGCGGACAAATCACGCCTCCCATCATGGGCGCTGCGGCTTTCATCATGGCCGAAACCTTGGGCATTCCCTACAACACCTTGATTCTCGTGGCCATCGTACCGGCCATGCTGCACTATTTCGCCATCTTGTACATGGTGCACCTAGAGGCGAAGCGTTTGAAATTAGAAGGCATGGACCCTGCAGACATTCCATCTTTAATGTGGGTGATGAAAAGCTCATGGCATTTGTTTATTCCGCTGGTGGTCATGGTCACCCTGCTATTGATGCAGTTCACACCATTTTTGGCTGCTTTCTGGGGCATCACGCTCACGGTTGCTTGCTCCTGGATTCCACGCTTGATTGGACCGCTGGGTAAAAACATGACCGGATTGGCTGTGGGACCTCAAGCATTGGTGCAAGGCTTTGAGATGGGGGCTAAAGCAGCCTTGGGTATTGGTGCAGCCTGTGCCTGTGTGGGTTTTGTTCTAGGCATCACCACATTGACTGGCATGGGCTTCAAATTCTCGGCCTGGGTTATCGATGTATCGGGTGTTGCCGCACAACTGTTCATGGTGCTAGACATCTTCAATGTGCTTGAGCTAAATCAGGTCACCATTCTTTTTGGGCTTTTGTTCACTGCTATTGCGTGCATCATCATGGGCTCTGGTGTGCCTACAACGCCAACCTACATTATTTTGGCCGCCATCGTGGCACCTGCTTTAGCGGGTCTGGGCGTACCGCAACTGGCTACTCACTTCTTCGTCTTTTATTACGGCGTACTTGCCGATGTAACGCCGCCGGTAGCCCTTGCTGCTTTTGCCGCTGCTGGCATTGCACGCAGTGAACCCATGCGCACAGGAATGACTGCGTTCAGACTGTCTATGGGCAAAGCTTTGGTACCCTTTGCATTCGTGTACTCACCTGCCTTGTTGTTCATTGATTTCACGTGGTCATCATTTTTGCTAGCTTCTGCCTGCGCCATTGTGGCGGTGATGGGACTGGGTGCGGCTTACACAGGTTTTGTAGCCAGACCCATTCGAGGACCTTCATTTTGGCTACTGAACGTAATGTCACTGTCTTTGGTATTTGCAAATCCAGCTGCAGCTGCAGTGGCTATTCCTGGGGTATTGCTAATCTTGTTGTGGCACAACAAGCCTCTGCCTGGCACTACTTAGTTTCAGTTGAGACAAATCGTTGAGCACAATTTAAAGTTCTGCCATTGTTTTGACAAAATCAGCTCTCCATTGAACTGAGTTGTGCTCAATTTTTTTACCCGCAACAAATACACTTTTAAAGTTATTTGAAGGTGTAGAAAAAATCAGAGCGTCCATGAAGCGCTCTGATGGCACGCCTAATAAAGAATCTGATTCCAAGTCAATTTCAAGCAAGTCAGCGCGTTGTTGTATCGCAATTCCCGCCATTGGCAATCCAGCAGCTTGTGAGCCGCCTTGCATTGCATTTTCAAAAAGCACCTGCCCGGTAGATCCGCAACCATTCTTGTGAAGCAATGCCACATTGCGCTTTCGCAGTGACAATCGACCGCCATACTCTAACAAACGCAACTCTTCTGACCAGTTCCGATTGACATGGCTGTCTGTGCCAATTGACCATCGCATAGATTGCTGCATGGCCTCAGTGAGGTTAAAAAAGCCATCGCCCAAATTTGCTTCAGTTGTTGGGCAAATGACAACAGAAGCTTGCTGAGCTTGGATGCCTTGGATTTCAGATGCAGATGCGTGAGTTGCATGCACCAAATTCCAACGCGCATCTAGATTCGCATTTGCAAGGAGC
>JAJTDK010000104.1 GCA_021300495.1 Limnohabitans sp.
TATTGATTGGATGGCGTCAGGTTTTGAGATTGTTCAATCGCATTCGCTTGATTGGAAATTCAAAGTGGCAGATACAGTTACCGACAGTGGCTTGCATGCGCATTTATTGGTTGGGAAGCAGGTGCCCCTGAAAGACGTAGCCTCTAATGGCGCGCAATTGCATAAGTTGCTTGCAGGTATGTCGCTAGACTTGGTACATGAGGGCAAAGTGGTGGAGAAGGGCCACGCCACCAATGTTTTAGACAGCCCGTTAATGGCCTTGCTTCACTTTATGAAGGCTCTGCGCCAATGTCCTGGTGCACCAGATGTCAAAGCCGGCGATGTGATTACCACCGGCACTTGGACCGATGCTTGGCCGTTAGTGGCAGGGCAGACATGGGAGAGTCGATATGACTCGCCACTCACTGGCCTGAAAATTGTCCTCGCGTAAGAAATAAATGGGGTCAGATCAACTGTTGCTCTGACCCCATTTATTTGCCTCCGCTTAAACGAGCCATCTATCGAGCAAGCCAGCAACATACATCTTGGACAAGCTGTGTCCTGCACCTTGAACAACAGTTACTTGAGCATTTACCAGTGAAGAGAATGCCATGACGTTGTCTGGAATGCTTTGCCAGTCTTCTGAACCAACATGGATTTCGCAGCATCTGGGCAGTGGAAATTTGCCGCTTTTAGCCAGTTCTTGAAGCCTTTGGGAATAGGGTGGGATGAAACCCATGCGAGTATTTTCGTTTGAAAACTCTCCAACAATAGGTGAGAGTAACAAGACCTTGCCTGGAAATGATTCAGAAAGAGACAATGCTTGAAGCAGCAAATAGGCGCCATAAGAGTTGGCCAGAACCAGCGCGTCGTGATGCCAAAAACTTGCCTTCAAATCTTCGGCAACTGTTTCAACTTGAGCATCAAAGCGCAGTTTCTTGAAATCCCCCAAAGTCTCACGACCCATCACATCAAAACCACGCCTAACAAGCTCTTGCCCCAAGCCATTAGAAATGCGCCCGCCATGTCCAGGCAAAAAGTAAATCGATAAAGGCATATTTTTAATTGGGGTCAAATCAACATTAATTTCTAAGTGACATAGCTTAGTTTAGGTGAATGATTTGCAAACTTGAAGTCTATAAAAAGGATTGTGATCTGACACCGGTTAATAAATCTATCAAATCATTCAAAATTTGGAAACATTGCGACAGCTTGTCTTCTGCGTTTCAATGCAGGTTTGTAGAAAGACCTTGGATATGAAGAAGCCTGTTTTCTTGCTCAGATATTGTTTGCAACAGAAGCTTGTTTACTTTTACAGCAAATCCTATAAGATATACATTTATTTATGTATATCAATTTCGGAGAGGCTTATGCAAGTCGCAAAATGGGGAAACAGCTTAGCAGTTAGGTTGCCCGCCACATTGGTCAAAGAGTTAGGGTTGCAAGTAGGCGATGAATTGAAGCTTAAGCAAGCGGTGCGTCAAAAGGGTCACGTCTCAGAACTGCTTGTAGCCAAAGTGCCAAGCAAACTCGAGATATTGGCAGGGGTTCGTGAGCTTAGAACTGCAATGCCCCAAAACTTCGTATTCGATCGCGATGAGGCCAATGCGCGATGAAGTCGTTCATCGACAGCAATGTCTTAATTTATTGGACAGATGACAGCACGCGAGCTGATGTCGTAGAGCAACTGCTTGCGGCAGATGCAAGCATCAGTATTCAAGTCCTAAACGAATTTACCAATGTGCTCTTTAAAAAACGTGCATTGCCATTAAAGCAAATTCGGAAATGGTGCGACACGCTGTTGGACGTTTGTGAAGTTCATGAACTCAGCGTCAAAACACATTCGTTGGCCTTGCAGTTAATGTCCAAATACAAATTGTCTTTTTACGATGCAAACATCGTGTCAGCAGCAGGTCTGGCCGGATGTGATGTGCTCTATTCAGAAGATATGCAGGATGGTTTAGTTGTCCGATTTCCAGATAAAACTTCTTTGTCGATTCGCAACCCGTTTCGATAATTAATGTTGCTCTGACCCCAATTAATTATTTTCAGTGTGTTT
The DNA here is from genome assembly GCA_021300495.1 of Limnohabitans sp. Classification (GTDB taxonomy): domain Bacteria; phylum Pseudomonadota; class Gammaproteobacteria; order Burkholderiales; family Burkholderiaceae_C; genus Limnohabitans_A. The sequence continues at coordinate 2,039 of JAJTDK010000104.1, forward strand.
GGCAAATCTGTTTAGGATGGCTTGCCAGCCTTCTATTTGTTCCGCTTCGGTGTGTTCTGTTTCTGCGTCAAAGGTCACTTGTACAAGCACACCTTCAGCGCTAGGTGTAAACGTTACGGTGGCTGTTCGGTCTCCAAACGAATACTCAAGGCGCTCTTGGGTGATGATCTTTGTGTAAATGCCTGCAAAGTCAAACCCAAAACTACCGTCTTTGGCCTCCATGCGCGAGCTGAAAGTGCCGCCTTCTCTGAGCTCTACCGAGGCCGTGGTGGTGTGCCAGTCGTCAGATGCTGCATTCCATTGCAAGATGTGTTCTGGCGATGTGTAAAAGCGCCAGACGGTTTCTATGGGAGCTTTAACGGTGGTTTGTACGCTAAGTTTCATGGGGCTATTTTTGGGTTAAATGTCTATTTTCGCTAATTAATTGGGGTCAGATCAACATTAATTTCCAATCCAAAGGGGAAGAGGCTAATGGGGGCTTCCTCATGGTGGGGTACCACAAATCGTCAGCCCCCATTAGCCTCTTCCCCTTTGGATTGAACAAATTAATGTTGATCTGACCCCAATTAATTTTGTTCAGTATTCGCCAAAAGCAGCTGGGCCGCTTTGTTGCTCAGCACCAAGTCAACTTTGAGTTGTCCGCGGGTCATGCCTACAAATAGTTTCCTGGCATTGACAACACTCAGTTCATCAAAATCAATTTCGCAAAACACCACCACTGGGGCGCTTTGGCCTTTGAAGCGGTTGACGGTTTCTACTTTGAGTTCGCCTTCGGTCCAAGTCGAATTGCCATCTGCGTCACGCACCGGGCGGCTGATTCTTTTGCCGCCGGCATGGCTTAAAGACATGACCTTGGATTTTTCCAAACCACGATAAGTGACCAGAACCACTTGCGAGGGATCAATGCCTTGAGCCCACAGGTTTTGCAAGCACAGGTTGAGGGCAGCAGTATGGCTGCCAGGTTGATCGTCGTGCGTGTAAAAGTTGGGAGATTCACCCTCATGGTCGCTGCAAGCAACGACGGGTTGATCAATCAGGTTGAGTTTGTTAATAGCGTGCACAACGTTTTTCGGGCTGCGAAAGTTGTCGGTGCATGTCATGCGTACAGCGCCCGCCAGGTCAAAGGCATCGCGTTCGTAAAGCTTTTGGTTGTCGTCGCCTAGCACATACATGCGACCGTTTGGCTTCAATTCTTGGGATAGGGCGTCTACCCATTCCAGGTTGAAGTCTTGTGACTCGTCTACCACCAGCAAGTCAAATCTTGCAGAAATCTTAGGCGCGTCTGCCATGTAGATTTTGGCCAGTTCGTCATAAACCTTTGCATTGGAAAAGTCTGGCACATGCCCATGCTGCTTGGCGTAATCGTCGCAGTGCTGGTGAAAAGTTGCCACTTCGGTGTGACTGGGTGCAAGTGTTTGTAGGTGGTCTGCCAGCGGTCTGTTGTAGCAAACGTAAAGTGCGCGCTCTTTCTTCAGGGCCGCATTGCGCAACAACTTCAGGGCTAACTGAGTTTTGCCAGAACCTGCCGTGGCTTCTACTATGAACGTATTCCCTTCATGCGCAATACGCGGCACCCAAGTGGCCAAGCCGTTGGACAAATGCGCGCTGCTGCTTTGAATGGCGCTAATTTGCGCACTCACATCGGGCACTACGTCGAACTCGTTGGATAGAAAGTTGAGCAACAACTGCCGATCGGGTTCGTCTTCTAATACAGCAAACGAAGTTCTCACCAAGGTGCAAAACTGATCCATTTGCGTAGAGTCAATTACGCGCTCACGTGGATAGGACAAGCCTTCACTCAGCAACTTGTGGTCTGGCAAAACCAAAAAAGATTGAACCTCCACGTGGTTCATATGGGCTTGTTTCAAGCGCTTTTTAAGGGCGCCGTGTTGCCGGCCAAGCTGGTGCCCAATGTCCTTGGGTTTTTCTTGGTGGTAGTCTTTGAACAGCGAGCCATCTTGTGCGTAAACGCTTCCTGCTTTCACTTCCAGAATTAAAATTTGCCCTTGTGGGGACACAACAGTGAGGTCTAATTCGCCAAATTTTTGAACTGAGGAATGAACGGTGGACCAAGTGAGTCCGTGAAACACGTCAAAGTTGTCGGGCAAGCCCATGCGAAGCAACTCGAGTAATTTCAGCTCGAGTTTGTAGCCACCGTGGTGAGGGGTAAGCGGATGGATTAGGCGAGGGTGGATGATGGCCATGCTGAAAACCTTACATATGCCGTCAATTTACTCGATAAATGCACGCGTCCAAATTACAAGAAGGATCGCAAACCAAACCAAAGCAAGCTTGGCGCTAGCTAACCAGCTAACCAGCTCAAAAGCTAACCTAAAGTACCCGCATCCGCCATGAGGCAGCTGCCAGTGATGAAGGAAGCCTCTGATGATGCCAGCCAAAGTATGGGGTATGCAATTTCGACAGGGTCTGCCCAGCGCTTCAGCAGATTTTGTTCATAGCGTTCGTGGTCAATTTCAATGCCAGACTTTCGAGCTTCTACAGCACGCTTGATGTGAAAGGGCGTGAGTGTTGCACCCGGACAAATTGCGTTCACACGAACTTGATGCTGCGCTTCTTCATACGCCAAGGTTTTGGTCAAGGAAACAATGCCAGCTTTGGTCACATCGTATTGCCCCATACCTACCCTGGGATGGAACGCGTGTGTTGAAGACACATTGACAATGCTGCCAGCTTTACTTTGTCGCAAACTTGGCAATGCCTCTCTGGCCATGTACACATAACTGAGCAAATTCACGGCAATGATTTGATTCCAAACATCAGACGTTGAGTCTGCCAGTGGCTCATAAGACCGCATGCCCGCGTTATTGACCAAGATGTCCAGTTGCCCCCAATGTGACACAACGCGAGAGATAACTTCTGCAGCAGAAGCTTCAATGGCAAGGTTGACAGGGATGCAAATCACTTCAGCGCCCGGGATGGCATCTTGAACAGATTTGGCCACAGCTTCCAAGGGTGAATCTGGCAAGTCGACCAGCGCTACCTTGGCACCATGTTCACAAAAAAGTTTGGCGGTGGCCGCGCCAATACCGCCAGCGCCCCCAGTCACAATGGCTACTTTGTTGGCAAGTCTTTTCATATGGGAGATCACCTATCCTAAGGTACTGATTTCTTGATGCTCAACGAAATCTGGATTTAAATAAATTCGCAAAATTGCGACAATGCTGTAGATACTCATTAGCAATGCATTCAAGGGTATGGCCACATACCAGTAAATTTTGTTGGCCTGAAGGTAGGGTGTGGTTTCGCCTGAATTGAAGCCAAAATCTGCACCGTAATACACCAAGATCCAAAGCAAAAAAAGCATCAATAAATGGATCAATATTGAAATGAAGCGCCTCAAACCTGGGCTCCAAATTTTGTCGAATGCGCCTACCCTGTACAAAGAACCCTCTCGCCAAAGCGCAGCGGTTCCTGCAAACGTTAGCCAGATGAACAGAAGGTCAATCAGCTCGTCATAACCCGAGACGCTGATGGCTGGAAAACTTCTTTGAATGATTCCAAAACCCAATAGCAAAAAGAGTCCAAAGAAACATGCAATGACGGTCCATTTCAACAAATGGGCGATTGTTTTATCTAGC
>JAJTDK010000030.1 GCA_021300495.1 Limnohabitans sp.
TAGTTTTTACGGCAACTTAAGCCAAGGCTTTACACCGCCTGAGGTGAGTCAGCTGTATGGCAAAACCGCAGTGCCCGATTTGAAGCCTGCAATTTACGACAACACTGAGCTTGGCTGGCGTGCTGCATTGCTAGATGGCAGCGTGAAGTTGGACTCTGCCATTTACAGGCTGGATGGCAAGGACACCATTGTGAGCTACACCCCCGCAGTGGGCGACAGCGGTAACAAGAACGCGGGCCAAACACGCAGTGAGGGCCTTGAAATTGCATTGAGCCAAGAAGGCAAGTGGATGGATTGGCGCTTCGGTGCAACTTGGGCTCAACACACCTACCTAAACTACAAGGTGAGTGACAAAGTGGGTGCGATAGAAGACTACTCTGGCAAAACCATGAAACAAGCGCCAGCACACGCCGTCAATGCCTCGGTGGCTTACAAGTTATCGCCGGGTGCACGCATTGCCCTGACCATGATCAAACAGGGCAGTTCATGGATGAACGATGCCAACACGGTGAAGTACGAAGGGCATACCTTGTTCAATGTGCATGCCAGCCAAAAGCTGCAAGGTGGTTGGGAAGTTTGGGGCCAAGTTCGGAACTTGACCAACCAACGCTACTCTGACAGTGCTTCAAGCTCTTACAAAGGCACAGGCACTTACTCGCCCAATACGCAAAACACCTACCAGTTGGGAGCACCGCGCAGCGTCATGCTGGGCTTGAACAAGTCCTTTGGCGCTTGAGTTGGCTTTGAATGTTGAATGACTTGGTGTGTCTTTGATTTGAAAGGAATTTCAATGCGATTTATCAAACAATCATGGTGTGCTTGGATGGTTTTCAGTGTGATGGTGCTGGGGATGACCACTGCGCTTTCTGCCAACGCGCAAAGCAAACCCATGAAACATGCCAAGCGCATTCAACTGGCCACTGGCGCTGCCTTGGGGCCCGACGGTCGTTTGTGGGTGGTGGGGCTTAATGAGCAGGGCCAAATGTTCATGCAATCTTCACCGGTGCAAGCCTTGGGTCAATGGACAGCGCCTGTGATACTCAACACCCAACAAGACGAGATGGCAGCGGACGGGGAGTCGCGTCCCAAAATGGCTTTTGGACCCAATGGCTGGGCTGTTGTGACTTACACGCAACCACTGCCCAAACCTTATACCGGTTTTGTTCGAATGCTTCGAAGTGCAGATGGCGGTCAAACATTTTCTGCGCCTTTCACGGTGCACCAAGACCGTCAAGAAATTACCCACCGCTTCGAATCGATTCTGTTTGATGCACAAGGCAATTTGCATACCCTTTGGATTGACAAGCGTGACATGCCGCCTAAAGGAGCAGGGCCGAAGTACATTGGGGCAGCCGTCTACGGAAACGTTTCCAAAGACGGTGGCGCCACCTTTGGCCCCGATTACAAACTGGCAGACCATTCATGCGAGTGTTGTCGCATTGCCATGAGCAACACGCCCGATGGCAAAGTGGCCGCTGTGTGGCGCCATGTGTTTGGTGAGCAAACCCGTGACCATGCTTTTGCTGTGTTACCTGGAGCCTCTGCAGTTGCTTCTTCGTCTGCGCAAGGTCAATCTAAATCCCCCGTCAGAAGCACATTTGACGATTGGCAAATCAATGCTTGCCCTCACCACGGTCCAGGTCTAGTCGCAAATACCTCACAAACTGGATTTCACATGGTCTGGTTTGGTATTCGCAAACAAGATGGCCAAGATGTACCGGGTGTGCGGTACGCACGCTTAAACGCCAACGGTGAACCCTTGTTGAGTACCGTTAAAGCTTTGCCAGATGCAAGGGCCGAGCATGCCGATGTGCTGGCTCACAAGCAGCGCGTGGTGGTGGTATGGCGGTCTAGCGAAGGCAGTACCTCAACACTCAAGGCCTGGGTTTCAGACAACGAAGGGCAGAGTTTCAGTGTCAAAGTGTTGGGCCAAACTCAAGGACCTAACGACCATCCGCGATTGGTTCAGCGTGCAGAAAAAATGCTGGTGGTGTGGCGTGATACCAAGGAGATCAAAGTTTATGACGTTTCTCAATGATCATCAGATCGACATGCTCATGTCTCAATTAAAACGGAGACTCAAGTTCAAAAATTTTTCTTGTCTGGCTTTTTTGTTGTCCATTTTTCTAGGGCAAACCTTGCAGGCGCAAGATCACAAGCATGAGCACAAACACAGCGCAGGTCCCACCCAAAGCGCGCCCGCTAGAACGCTAAGTTCAACGCAGGCCTTCAATGAAAAATCCTGGGATCAACTTTTGAAAAATGGCCCTAGACCTGCAGCTTATTTGTTCACCACCACGTATTGCAGCACGTGTCCTGCAGCCTTCGAGGTACTGCACCAAGCTGTGAAGGAAAAAGGTCGCCCCGTTCCTCTGATGGCGGTCATGATGGATGCCAGTGGTGCCAAAGCTTTAAGGCATGCCAGCCACTTTAAGGGCATGACCAAGATGTATGCCTTTGAGGGTTTTGAGCCAGAAATAAGGCAGTCTGTTGACTCCGCTTGGCCCAACGTCACTCCTTATGTGGTGATGATCGATGCTAAAGGCAATTTGCAAAAAGTCATTGGCCCACCATCGCCTGAAATGCTTAGGCGGTGGCTTCCGTAAAAAGGAAATCACTGATTGCAGAGTTATTCCGTTTTAAAAATCTAAATCGTGTGAGAATTACGGCCAACACATTTAAGGACAGAGCGCATGAAACGCCCCAATATCATCTTCATCGTGGCCGACGACTTAGGATTTGCCGACCTGGGCTGTTACGGGGGGCGTGATGCAGCATTTGGAAAAGTTTCGCCAGTGCTTGACCAACTGGCTGCCAATGGTTTGAAATTCTCCGATGGTTACGCCAATTCGCCAGTGTGTTCGCCCACGCGGTTTGGCCTCATGACGGCCAGGTACCAATACCGATTAAGGGGTGCCGCCGAAGAACCTATCAACAGCAAGGCCAGAACCAGTACCACCTTGGGCCTGCCCCCCGCACACCCTACATTGCCTTCCTTGCTCAAAGAGCAAGGTTACCGAACTGCCTTGATTGGCAAGTGGCATTTGGGATACCCACCCGCATTTGGCCCTTTGCGCTCGGGCTACGATGAGTTTTTTGGCCCCATGGCCGGCGGTGTTGACTACTTCACGCATTGCGCCTCAACGGGTGCACACGACCTGTGGGTGGGCGAGGAAGAGCAGCCTCACGAAGGTTACCTGACCGATTTGATTTCCAACAAATCAGTCGACTTTGTGAAGCGAATGGCGCAAGACGCCACGCAACCGTTTTTCTTGAGCATGCACTACACGGCTCCGCATTGGCCTTGGGAAACGCGCGAAGACCACGCACTGGCGCAAACCATCAAAGACAATATTTTTCACCTTCAGGGTGGCAACATTCACACCTACCACCGCATGATTCACCACATGGACGAAGGCATCGGTTGGGTGGTGAATGCTTTGAGAGAAACGGGCCAACTCGACAACACCCTGATTGTTTTCACCAGTGACAACGGCGGTGAAAGGTTCAGTGACAACTGGCCTTTGGTGGGCGGCAAAATGGATTTGACCGAAGGCGGAATTCGTGTGCCTTGGATTGCCCATTGGCCAGAAGGTATTTCAAAACCAGGCAGCACCACCGCGCAACATTGCATGACCATGGACTGGTCAGCTACCTTGGTTGACATTGGGGGTGGCAAAGCCCACGTTGACTATCCCTTTGATGGCGTTTCATTGAAACCGCTTCTTGCAAACCCTGATGCCACCTTTGAGCGGCCCCTTTATTGGCGCATGAACCATAGAGGCCAACGTGCTTTGCGCTCAGGCGATTGGAAGTATTTGCGAGTTGATGGCAACGATTACTTGTTCAATGTGGTGGCCGATGCCCGCGAGCGGGCCAACTTGGCCAAACAAGAGCCAGATCGGCTTGAGGCGATGAGGGCTGAATGGGAGCGCTGGCACAGCACCATGCCACCCATTCCAGAAGACGCCACCATCAGCCTTGGCTTTTCTGTGAAAGACATGCCGCAGCGTTGAAGCTTCAAGCTGCTTGCGGTTTCACTATGGGCGCTTCTTTGATGGGCAAGTTAATCAGGGCTGCCATGGCAGACAAAGCAATGTCTGCCAACCACATCCATTGGTAGTCGCCCTGCGCTTCTAAGACCAAGCCTCCCAAGTAAGCGCCTAAGAAGCCGCCAATTTGGTGTGATAACAAAGTGAGTCCAAACAGGGTGGCCAAATACCGGATGCCAAAAAGTTTACCCACCAAGGCTGCTGTTGGCGGCACGGTGGCCAACCAAGTTAAGCCAAGGCCCACTGCAAACGCATAGAAAGTCCATTCAGTTTTGGGTGCTACCAAGTACAAAGCAATGAGCACGGCCCGCGAGCCATACATCACGGCCAATACATATTTGCTGCGATAAAGATTGATACAAGAACCTGCAAACAAGCTACCCACAATGTTGGCCAAACCAATGAGGGCCAATGACCAACTGGCGACAGTAGGTGACAGCCCGCACAAGCCTACCTCGGTGGGTAAATGGGTGACTAAAAATGCAATGTGAAAGCCGCATGTAAAAAAGCCTAAGTGCAAGAGCAAGTAGCTGGGGTTGCGAATGGCATCGGACACGGCTTTTTTCAAGCCGCCTTCTGGCGTGGGTACAGCGGCAGGTGCATGGGTGTCGTTGGTCAGGCGGTTGAGCATTGGGATGGCCAGCAAGGCCACAGCGGCCATGGCCCACATGGTGTTCATCCAACCCACCCACTGAATCAGTTTGCCAATGATGGGGGCAAAAACAAACTGCCCAAAAGAGCTGCCTGCATTGATGATGCCAGAGGCTGTACCGCGTGATGTTGCAGGCATGCGCTGGGCAACAGCACCTAGCAAAACTGAAAAACTACAAGCACCCGATCCAATGGCAGTCAGCAAACCCAAGGTGAGAATGAGGCCTAATTGACTTGAGACGAAAGGGGTGAGCGCCGAGCCCAAGACCAAGATAAGCAAGCCAGACAGCAAGACAGGACGGGGTCCAAATTTATCGGCAAACGCGCCGGCAATGGGTTGAATAGCGCCCCATACAAATTGCCCAATGGCCATGGCCAAACTGATACTCACAATGCCCAAACCAGTGTCGGTGTTGAGGGGGCCCACATACAGGCCCATCGATTGGCGCGTTCCCATGGTGATCATCAAGATAGATGCCGCCATGATTGTGGTGATCCAAACACCGGGATGATTCATGCTTGGAAAGAGTTTCATGTTGGACTTATAAAGTGAAGCAGGTCTGCTGAAAATTGATCAGGCATTTCAAAGTAGGGGAGTGCGCCACTTTCGTAGACGGTGAAGCACCAGTTTTTTGAATTGGCATAGCGCTGTTTGCCACGGTAATCGACAAAATCACCGCGCGTGCCATGGCTCATCCAAACCTTTTGTTGAAGCTTGTCGTAGATGTTGGTGATATCTGCACTAAAGAGTTGGGCCGACAAAAAGCTCAGAGGCGCATGTTCTGCGCCGGGTTGTCGCGTAGTCCAAACGGCATAGCGGTACATCTCTTCGTCGATGTTGGGCGATCCCCAAGTTTTCTTTAAAAAATACCGAATGACTTTGGGACGAGTGAGTAGGTTGAAAATTGAGAGTCCCCAGCCAGGACCCTTCAACAATTTCCAAAGCCAGTTGAGCCCATAAGTTTTTCCCTCTTCAGCTTGTCTGAGTTTCAAGCCTGTGAAGCCCGTTGGGCTGACCAAAGAGATGGTCTGAAAATGTGTGGGTTGCTCAGCTGCTGCGCGTGCTAAAAATTCGCATGACAAAGAAACGGCCAAGGCATCGATGGCCTGGGTGCCATGCACAGCTTGAATGTGTTTAACCAAGTCATGAAGCGCATTTGTCATGAGGCGCGGTGTGTACAAGCGATCGGCGCGTTCGGATAAGCCGTAGCCTGGCAGGTCAATGGCATAAACCGTTCGGTGCTGGCTGAGTGATTCAAAAAGAGGCCGAACTTCTGCAGCGCTAGCAGCTGCATTGATGGTGTGCACCAAAATGAGCGGGCGGCCTTGCCCTTTAACGTAAGCGCAAAGATGACCCGTGCCACTGGCAATGGTTTGGAGTTGCCCATTTAAAGCAAGATTCAATGCGTACTTTCATGACCCAAAAAAGTAATTTTCGCACATTGCCTGCAAACGTGTGCCAAGCATTTCAGAACACCTGTAATGGCGCTTAAGTGCCAATAATGGAAATGGCGCCAACACAATAATTTGTGCTGACGCCATGGAGGTAGAGATTACTTTTTCGCGCCGTCTTTGGCAGCTTCTTTGGCAACTTTCTCAGCCTTTTTGCCATCGGCTTTGGCGTCTGGCTTGACTTCTGTTTTGGCCACAGCTTTAGCGTCGGCTTTGGCTTCAGCCTTCACAGGTGCTGCAGCGGTGGTTGCTGCGGGTGCAGTTGCTGTCGCTGGTGCTGCGGCGAAAGCGGCTGCAGAGAAAGCGCCAAGGATCAAGGTAGCAAGAAGTTTAGTCATGATGAATCTTTCAGGTTGTTTGAAAACTCCACCGATTGGGAGTGATCATTCAACGGTAGGGAAGACACACTTGTTGACCAAAATATTTAATTATTTGTGTCAACTTAAAAGTGAACATGACGTTGATGCTACGGTCCTTGTGCTTCCAATCAATCTAATTTCACGCCTGCACTCTTCACAAGTTTGACCCAGAACTTAGCGTCTTCCGTCAAGAAGCTTGCAAACTGATCAGGTGATTTTGAGACATCAACATCGGTACCTTCTCTTGCCAAAGCGGTTTTGACATTGGGTTGCGACATGGCAAATTGAGCAGCATCAAAAATCTTTTTCACAACCGCTGGCGGTGTGCCATTGGGAACAAAAATGCCATACCAAAATTCAATGGCGTAATCGGGCACACCGGCCTCAATGCTGCCAGGCAGACCAGGGACCAATGCAGACTTTTCTTTGGTGCTCACGCCCAAACCCTTAAGCCTTCCCGCCTGAACCATTGGCAGCACGGAGGGTGGTGTGCCGAAAGTTAACTGGGTGTCACCTGCCACTACAGATTGAATGGCAGGACCACCGCCTCTGAATGGAATGTGGGTCATCTCAATGCCTGTGACCTGCGCAAACAATGCGGCGCCCAAATGCGGCGCAGAGCCATTGCCCGAGGTAGCGTAATTGATGGTGCCAGGAGATTTCTTAGCTTTGGCCACCAACTCCAAAAGGCTGCCAATGCCTGCGTTGGGATTGGCCGCAATGACCAACGGAGAGGTGGTAATTTTGGTAACAGGAAACAAATCCTTCGGTGCGTAACCCAGCTTTGGATTCAAGGCAGGGTTGACTGAAATGCTGCTAGGGCTGGCAATCAACACCGTGTAACCATCGGGCGCAGATTTAGAAACAGCTTCGGCTGCAATGCTAGAGCCGGCCCCCGCTTTGTTTTCAATGATGACGGGTTGACCCAAAGATTTTCCCAAGGAATCGGAGATGGTTCTGGCCACATAGTCGGCAGCGCCACCCGGTGCAAAACCAACAACTACTTTGACGGGCTTGTTGGGATAGGTGTTAGCGGTTTGTGCCTGTGCCGTTGTGACGCAGGCCATCAAGCCAAGGCAAATGAACGAGAAAGAAAAGGACAATTTTTGAATCATGGTAGGACCTTTAAAACAATTTTTCCAACGTGAGAATTACTTTCCATCAAAGCTTTAGCGGCCGCCATGTCTTCGAATGAAAAAATGGTGTCAATGCTAGATTGAATGCGACCATCTGCAAAGGCCGGCAAAATATCTTTGACAAAACCACTCACCGGCTCGGCGCGTTGCTCTGGTGAACGAAGTTTGTTTGATACGCCAAACAGCGTGAGCCTTTTGGCATGCAAGGCTTCAATGTCCAATGGCGCATTCAAAACGCCATCGACATAACCCACAGTACCTAGCCGACCTTGAAAACACAAGCAACGTAGACTTTCTGCAAACACAGAACCGCCCACCGTGTTGACCACAAGTTGAACGCCTTTGCCGTCTGTAGTGGCCATGACCTGATCGTAAAAATTGGCTGAACGTGAACAGATTCCCAAGTCCAAACCCAATGGTGCTAGCTTGTTCAATTTTTCTTGTGAGCCCGATGTGCCAATGACTTTGGCGCCCAAGGCCTTGGCCATTTGCAAGGAGGCCACGCCCACGCCCGAAGAAACACCATTGACCAACAACCAGTCATTGGCCTTTAAGCGGCCCTGCTGTACCAACAAGTCGTAGGTCACTAAAAAGGTCAGGGGAATGCAAGACGCTTCTTCGTACGATACGTTTGCAGGAATGCGCATCATTTCTTTGATGTCCATGAGCGCATATTCGGAAAATGTGGCAGCGCACCTGGCCATGACGCGATCCCCCAATTTGAGACCGGTGGCGGCAGTCACTTTTTCACCCAGTGCTGTAATTTCGCCAGCGCCTTCCATGCCAATGGCTTTGGCGCCTTGGCTGCCGTGCAGACCGTGCCCTTTGATAAATTCACCTCGGTTCAAGCCGGCCGCATGAATTTTGACCAGTGCCTGTGTAGGGCCGGGTACAGGAATGGGAACTTCTCTCAATTCAATGGGGTTTGGCACATCCCCAATGTGCATCCAATAAGACTTCATGTTCATTGACCTTTAAAGACAGGTTTGCGTTTTTCCATAAAAGCTTTTCGACCTTCTGCGTAATCGGCTGAGTCAAAGCAGTTTCGGATGAGTTGCTGGCACAGCGCCATGTCAAGCTCTGGCGATGGTTTTAAAATTTCTCGCGTGATGGCTTTGGCCGCTGCAATGGTGATGGGTGCGTTGTGGCCCAAGGCTGTGGTGTATTCATTCAAAAGCGCTGCCAATTGATCTGGCGCGCACACGCGGCTAACCAAACCTAATTGCAGAGCTTCCTGTGCATCAACTCTTCTGGCTGTGAAGAATAAATCTTTGGCCGCACCAGGCCCAATCAGGTCGATCAAGTTCTTCATGGCCGAGTATCGGTAACCCAGTCCTAATTTGGCTGCAGGCACAGAAAACACAGCATCGCTGGCTGCAATGCGCATGTCGCAACTGATGGCCACATTGATACCGCCCCCAATGCAATAGCCCTTGATGCAAGCCAGCGTGGGTTTGGGAAAATTGTAGATGCTCATGAGTGCCGTCTCGGCCATGTGCTCATAGCGGGTGACGGCTTCTTTGGCAGCGCGCATGTCTTCAAACTGAGAAATATCGGCACCCGATACGAATGCTTTTTCGCCAGCGCCCGAAAATACAACCAACCTAACTCGTGGGTCTGATTCTGCTTGAGTCAGTAAATGCGGTACGGCCTCCCACATGTCAACAGACAGTGCGTTGTGTTTGGCCACATTGTTAAATTGAATGTGCAGGGTGGTCTGATCCAACCACGTTTCAACACGTTCAGTGGGCGATGTGTAATTGACTTCACTCATTAATAAACTCCAGTGGATTTCAAGCGCGTTAAGTCTTCTGCCTGAACGCCAATTTCTTTCAGTATTTCTTCGGTGTGCTCGCCGCGGCGCGGTGCCGATCGCGCGATGGTGCTGGGCGTGCGTTCAAGCTGCACGGGCTGGCCCACCATGCGCTGCGGTCCTTGGTGTTTTGAGACCACACCTTTCACCATGTTGAGGTGTTTAATTTGAGGCTCTTCAAACACTTGGTCCATGCTGTTGATCAAGCCACAGGCCACGCCCCCTTCATTGAGCTTTTCAATCCAATAAGCACAATCTTTTTTGGCCAAGCGATCGTTGATTTCTTGATTCAAGGCATCGCGGTTCACTGAGCGGCTGGGCTTGTCGTGATAGCGCGGGTCAGTCACCCACTGGGGTGCTTCCAAAATATCGCAAAAGCGTTCCCAAATTTTGGAGCCAAAGACGGCAATGTTCATGTAGCCATCTTGCGCTTTGTAAACACCAGTAGGAATGCTAGTAGGATGAAAGTTACCCGCTTGCGTGGCCACTTCTTGATCTATCAACCATCTGGAGGTTTGGAAGTCCATCATGTACACCATCGACTCTAATAAGGAGGTGTGAAGCCACTGGCCTTGCCCCGATTTTTCTCGCTCAAGCAGCGCAACCAAAATGCCTTGTGCGGCAAATATTCCGGCACACAAATCGGCAATGGGAATACCAACTCGCATCGGCCCTTGCTCGGACAAGCCAGTGACCGACATCAAGCCGCCCATGCCTTGCGCAATTTGATCAAAGCCCGGCCTGGTGGCCAAAGGACCCGTCTGGCCAAAGCCTGAAATGCTGGCATAGACCAAACCAGGGTTGCTGGCCTTCAAACTTTCGTAATCGATGCCCAAGCGAAACTTCACATCGGGCCTGAAGTTTTCAACCACCACGTCGGCTTTTTCAATTAACTTCTTGAGCAACTGAATGCCTTCAGGCTCTTTCAAATTGAGGGTGATCGAGCGTTTGTTTCTGTGGGTGTACTGGTAGTCCGAGCCTTCTTGTCCGCCCAAGGTGTCATCGCCGCGCATGTGCTCGGGCATTTGCACTTGAACCACATCGGCACCCCAATCGGCCAGTTGGCGGCATGCGGTAGGGCCAGCTCTGACTTGCGTCATGTCAATGACGCGAAATCTGGCCAGGGCAGCGGAAGCGGGTTGGTGGGGCATGTTCTAAATTTTCTGAATGTAGCAAGCAAGATGTTGTGAATCATGCCAGTGTGAGTTCTTTGGCAATGGTGGTGAGGTCTTCAATCGATCTGCTCTTTGCCTTTAAAGTTTTGGCATTTTCAATGTGAGAGAAATTGCGTTTCATTGAAGCAAAATAGGTTGGATCGTAGTGCATCGTCAAGAGCTCACGCACGACGATGTCAATTTGCCCCTGTGCAATGTGTGATTGCCAAGTTTCAACCTGCTGCTTGCCTCTAATGGCCACCAGCGCATCCAATCTTCTTGCAAACAAGCTGGGGTCTTTGACAAAAAATTCGTAATCTTCCAGCAGCAGTTGCACGCGCTCGTCGTCCGACAATTCAAGTTGATAACACTGTCCTGATCGAACTGCCACAATCAATGATTCGGGGACGGCCAGGTTGCCCACTTTGCGGCTTTCAGACTCTACATAAACAGGTTGGGAGGGGTCCATTTGGCGCAGGGCATCCCAAATCAGAGTGTCAAAATTCTTTTGGCTAGGCTGTGGTTCTCCTGGAATAAAGCCCAAGACAGAACTCCTGTGATTGGCCAAGCCTTCTAAATCCAATACTTGTGCGCCTTGGGCCTTCAAACAATGCAAAAGCCTTGTTTTGCCAGAGCCCGTGGGCCCGCAAATGACGCGCCACTGGATGCGTTCAGCCAAGGGCGGAATAGCCGTCACCAACTCGCTGCGAAAGGCTTTATAGCCCCCTTCAATGATGCTCACCTTGAAGCCAATTTGTCCCAAGATGAGAGCCAAGGAACCACTGCGTTTGCCACCGCGCCAGCAATAGACCAGCGGCTGCCAGTCTTTGGGCAAGTCAATGACGTGCTTCTCAATGTGCCGCGCAATATTGGCGGCCACCAGGCCTGCGCCTTTTTTCTTCGCCTCAAAAGAGCCAACCTGCTTGTACAGAGTGCCGATCTCTATGCGTTGTTCGTTGTCCAGTGAAGGCCAATTGAGGGCGCCTGGCAAATGATCCAGTGCAAACTCGTCTTCAGTTCTGGCGTCAATGATGGCGCTGTAGCCGCCTGCTTGTCCTATCGGCACAGACATGCGGGCCATGGCGTCTTTAGCACTAACTGGGTTCACGTTCACAAAACGCCTTTCATTGGGAGTGCCTTGATTATGGCAAACCCGACTTGGAGAGTTCTGGATTTGTGGGAACAATGAACCCATGTCCAGTGCCTTGCGGTTCTCGAAATCGAAAGGCACTATTTTTGAACTAACAGAGGTTTAGCCATGACACATCGACGTTTTGCCATTTTGAAGCTTGCTACTTTGGGTTTGAGTCTGTCATTTGCAGGCTTGGCCTTGGCGCAAGAGAAGTTTCCATCCCGCCCAGTCACCATTGTGGTGCCGCAGGCGGCCGGTGGTGCCAATGACGCTATTGCGCGTGTCGTGGCACAAAAGCTTTCAGAACAGTGGGGTCAGACGGTGCTGGTTGAAAACCGGCCCGGTGCAGGTGGCAATGTGGGAACAGCCTTTGCTGCCAAAGCCAAAAATGACGGTTACACCCTTTTGGTCAACGCAGACAGTGCGCAGGTGATCAATCCGGCTTTGTACGCCAAAACAGGATTTGATCCTGTCAAAGACTTTGACCCCATCGCCCCCTTGGCAAAAGCAGGCTATGTGTTGGTGGCCAACCCCAGTTTTCCTGGCAATAACGTGGCCGAGCTCATTGCTTTGGCCAAGTCCAAGCCGGGCGCGTTTTCTATTGCCTCTGCGGGAAATGGCACATTGAATCATTTAATTGGCGAGATGCTGCAAAAGGCCACCGACATTCAGCTTCAGCACATTCCTTACAAAGCGGCTGCGGCTGCGGCTACTGATGTGGTGGGCGGTCAAGTGCCGCTGTCTGTGCAAAGCATGCCTTCCTCCATTGCATTTATTCGCGCTGGCAAACTCAAGGTCTTAGGCGTTGTGAATGAAAAACGCCTTGCTGCCTTGCCCGACGCACCTACCATTGGCGAGACGGTGCCTGGTTTTGGCGCCACACCTTGGTATGGCATGTTTGCGCCTGCGGGCACACCCAAAAACATCTTGCTGCAAATTCAAAATGATGTGGCCAAGGCCCTAGATGCCAAAGATGCGCAGGATCGTTTGGCCACGCTAGGCTGCGAACCCTTCAAAGGTACGGGTGATCAACTGGCTCAAATTGTGAAATCTGACTTGGTGCGCTGGGCGAAACTTGTGAAAGATTCTGGCGCCAAGATTGATTGACCTTGTAGCTTGACCTCGACTACACCCCGCCGTGGGGGTGGGTCGGGTCAATCCAAAGCACGTTTTCAGGTTTTTCGATGGGTTCAATGTCTAGGTTGACCGACACAGCCTGTCCATCGCTTCGGCACAGCACACATTCCAAAACCTCGGTGGCGCTCGCATTGATTTCTTGATGTGGCACATAGGGCGGCACGTAAATGAAATCGCCTGGCCCGGCTTCCGCGGTGAACTCCAAATGGTCGCCCCAACGCATGCGGGCGCGTCCTTTGATGACATAAATGACGCTTTCTAGGGGGCCGTGATGGTGCGCCCCTGTTTTGGCGTTGGCGTGAATGGTCACAGTGCCTGCCCAGAGTTTTTCAGCGCCAACTCTTGCAAAGTTGATGGCGGCTTTTCTGTCCATGCCGGGGGTAGATGGCACATTGCCGTCTAACTGGTTACCCGGTACGACTCGCACACCTTGATGTTTCCAATCCGTTGGATTGGCGTTGTGGGAATGATCATGGCTGTGGATTGTCATATTAACTATCTGTTATTTAACTTATTGTTATTCAACTATAGGTTGTATGACAATAGGTTATTCGGGAAATGAAGGAATTGGCCCAATTTTGCGTCAGATTTTGTGTGTTTGTACAGTCATTATGGTGGGCTTGTGGCAAATTGAGGTAGTCTGACATTTTTGAATGCCTATAAAAGATGATGTCCAGACAAGCCGCTATCCAAAGAGCCGCCGCAGAATTTGACAATGGTTCATTTCAGCAAGTACTCCGCCAAAGAATTGCCAGGCCTACAGAAAGTCAAAATCCAGCCAGATCGGCTGAACTCTTGGCTTATTTGACCGAGGACCTGGAACCCGCCCTTAAAGCCATGGGGTTTGCGTGCCGCCTCATAGAGCATCCTAAAGCGAAAGCACCCTTTATATTTGCTGAACGCCTTGAATCGCCAGACTTGCCCACCGTGCTTGGCTACGGTCACGGCGATGTGATTCGGGGGCTGGAATCTGAATGGCGTGAGGGCTTATCACCTTGGACATTGACCGAACTAGAAGGCCGTTGGTACGGTCGGGGCATCGCTGACAACAAGGGCCAACACTCAGTCAACCTGCAAGCCATGGCTTGTGTTCTGGCTGAGCGGGGTTGCTTAGGTTTCAATGCCAAATTCATCATCGAAATGGGTGAGGAAACAGGATCGCCAGGCCTTCAAGATGTCTGCGCAGAGTATGCAGAACTTTTGAAAGCTGATCTGCTGGTGGCGTCCGATGGGCCGCGACTCAGAGCAGACCGTCCCACCCTCTTTTTGGGCTCTAGAGGCTGCATTAACTTTGACCTCAGCATAGAGTCCAGATCGGGTGCTCACCATTCTGGCAATTGGGGCGGCCTGATTTCTAACCCAGGTATTCAGTTGGCGCATGCCATTGCCAGTTTGGTCACAGACCATGGCGAAATCAAAGTGCCCGAATGGAAACCCAAGTCTTTGCCTGATTCTGTGAGGCGTGTTTTGGCAGACTGTGAGGTCGACGGGGGTGCCAATGGGCCTCAAATCGAACCCGAATGGGGTCAACCTGGTTTGAGTCCTGCTGAGCGTGTTTTTGGTTGGTGTTCCTTTGAAGTACTGGCCTTCAAAACGGGCAACCCAGACAACCCTGTCAATGCCATTCCGCCCAGAGCCAAGGCCACATGCCAGCTCCGATTTGTGGTGGGCATCGACAGTTCAGACATCTTGAGTGCCCTCAGGCGGCATTTGGACAGCCATGGTTTTGGCTACGTCCAAATTACGGCGGCACGCGATGAAATTTTCAAAGCCACTCGCATTGATCCAGACGACGCATGGGTTACGTGGGCGGCCAATTCCTTACAGCAAACAACGCAAAAAAAACCAGCCATTCTGCCCAATTTAGGGGGCTCACTGCCGAACGACATCTTTATCGATGTGCTGGGTTTAAAGACCATCTGGGTGCCACACTCGTACCCAGGTTGCTCTCAGCATGCGCCCAATGAGCACCTGCCTCCCGAGTTGCTCAAAGAGGCGCTGCAGGTTATGACGGGTCTTTACTGGGATTTGGGTGCGGGCAATACGCCGCATCACACCGCGCACAACACGCCGTAAGCCAATTAAACTGTGGCGCCAATCGCCCCAAAAAAGATCAAAGGACACAAGATGAATGCTCGTTACGATTGTTTTTGCAAATTGACAGACCTGCTAGGTGCTCAGGAATCTTTGACCGAAGCCAGACGACATTTGCACCAGTTTCCCGAACTCTCTTTTCAGGAAAAATCAACTGCGCAGTGGGTTGGCGACAAGTTGCAAGCCTGGGGCTATCAAGTGACACGCAATGTGGGTGGCCATGGGCTGGTGGCCACTTTGAAAAATGGCGAAGGCAAGGGCATCGCATTGCGCGCCGACATGGACGCCTTGCCCATTCAAGAAGAAACCCAAAAACCTTATGCCAGCCAACATGCGGGCACCATGCATGCCTGCGGACATGATGGCCACACCGCCATGTTGTTGGGAGCGGCCCAGCAACTGGCCAAAACCAAAAACTTCAAGGGCACTGTTCACTTGGTTTTTCAACCGGCGGAGGAGGCTGGCAAGAACAGTGGCGCTCAGCAAATGATTGCTGACGGCTTGTTTGAGCGCTTTCCGTGTGATGCGATCTTTGGCATTCACAACCACCCAGGGGCAGACGTTGGCACGTTCATGTTTGGGGCTGGCGCCTTCATGTCTGCCTCAGACACTTGCTACATTAAGGTCCAGGGCAAGGGCGGTCATGCCGCAAGACCGCACCAGACTGTCGACTCGGTGGTCATCATGGGCAGCTTGATCATGGCTTTGCAAACGGTGGTGTCGCGCAACATCGATCCTCTGCAAACATCGGTGGTCACCATTGGCACGGCCCATGCCGGCAGTGTGTCCAATGTCATTGCCGACTCAGCCAGCATGTCACTCAGCATTCGATCTTTCAGCCCGGAAGTCCGTGCGCTTTTAGAGCAACGAATTAAGAGCTTGGTGCGCGCACAAGTTGAGTCATACGGAGGTGAGGTGGAAATCATTTATGAACGCGGTTACCCCGTGGTGATCAATTCGCAAGCTGAAACTGAATTTGCCCGTCAAGTGGCTGTGGAGTTGGTGGGAGAAGACAAGGTGGTGTTCCCCTTTGGCCCCGTCACTGGCAGTGAAGACTTTGCCTACTATCTGCAGCACAAACCCGGTTGTTTCTTGCGACTGGGCAATGGCATCGACAGTGTTTTGCTGCACAACCCCAAATACGATTTCAACGACCAAAACTTGTCCTATGGCGCCGCTTATTGGACGCGACTTGTAGAGCGCTTTCTTGAAGAAGCTTGAACAAGACTCAAATTTTTTGAATTTTTAAACCGGAGAACTTATGACCATTTCCATGTACCAAGCCAGCGTGCCCCGTTTGATCAATGGCTTGATTAACTTGTCGCATCTTTTAGACAAGGCGCAAGCCCATGCAGATGCTAAAAAAATTGACCCCGTGGTGTTTGCTTCAATGCGCCTTTACCCCGACATGTTCCCCTTGAGCCGACAAGTTCAAATTGCATGCGATGTTTGCAAAGGACTGATTGCAAGGCTGGCTGGCGTTGAGATTCCAGCCCATGAAGACACGGAAAAAGATTTGAAAGATTTGCAAGCGCGCATTGCTAAAACCATTGCGTTTTTAGAAACCTTCAAGCCCGAGCAAATTGATGGCACAGAAGACAAAGACATTGTGGTCAAGCGCGGCGAGAAAGAAACACACTACAAAGGCATGCAGTATTTGCTAGGCCATGGCTTGCCCAATTTGTATTTCCACACCACCACCACTTACAGCATGCTGCGCGCAGGGGGTGTTGAAATTGGCAAGTCAGATTATTTGGGAAAAATCTAAATCCTGCTGAATTAAAACTGCGCAGCTTGCGCAGTTTTTGTATCAGTCGTCCAAGCCCGACATGCCGATGCGGTGTGCCAAGGGCTTGGGACCGGCAATTCTGAACATCACCTGGCCGGGCCAAGACAGGTAGCCATCTAGCCTGCGAGAGAACAAAATGCCATCGGTTTGGCTTGTGTAGGTGGTGCGGGCTTTGGGCCCGTTGGGGTTGGCGGGGTCAATGACATCGCAAATGGCTTGGCCCTTTTTGACCTTGGCGCCAGGTTTGACATGGAACACCAAAAAGCCTGTGCCCTTGCTGTAACCCACGTCCATGCCACTCATAGGGGATGCAGCGCTTTTCATTTTAGGCAGAGGGGCTGCTTTGCCGCCCACCACACCTTGCCGGACCAACCAGCGGTAAAGATTTTTGGCGTCAGACATGCCCAGTGCATCGCTCACGTCATGTTGGCTGCGCATTTCTAGCGTGACCGACATACAAGCTTGGGGAATATGGGCTTGTGGAAACTTGTCTTGCAGGCGAGCCCACAAAGCGCTGTTCACGCCAGAAAAGGTAAGGGTGCTAGGGTAGGGGTCGTTGTACATCGTGGCCTCAACGCCCAAATCTGCTGCCAAGGCTTGTACCGCGCCTTCGTTGCCTAAGGGGCCGGTAGGTCCCTTGACCCAGTCATTGTGAGCCGTGAACAAATGCAAAGCGGCATAAATATCGCAATGCAAGTCGAGGACATAGTCAGCGTCTGTGCTGAGTTTTTGCATTTCAACGCGCAATGTTTGCAGTTCATTGGCGGGCTTCATTTCGTTCAAAGCTTCTAGCGCAGCCTTGCGAATCAATTTCACATTGGCCTCAGGATTTGTACCAATTTTTTTCCAAACTTTCTGAGCCACGGGCTCTGACACATCTATCCAATTGCGATTGAAGTTTTCATTGCTGAGAAAGTTATAGCGACCGGCATGGGAATTGCCTATAAGTTGTGACTGGCCGATGGGATTGACCGTTGGCACCAAAATGATCTCGCCCTTGATCAAACCCTTTTTGTCCGCCTCGGAAAGCATGGGCATCAAATGGTGAAGCGCCATGGTGCCGGGCATTTCATTGGCATGGATGGCCGCTTGCATGTAGACCTTGGGCCGTGCACCAGGTTTGCCAAAACTGAGCACGGAAACAGTGCGGTGGGTGCCAGGGGTCATGCTGGGAAGTTGAACGGTTTTTGTCTTAATGGCCATAAAGGATCCTTTTTGGAATCTGATGTCGAATGAAATTAGTTTATGCGCATTCTGTCTAATGAGATTAGAGTTAGTGTGTGAGATGTTTTTGTGAATGTCCAATTAAATTTTTAGGAGAGCACTATGAATGAGAGTGAAATTCGCGGTCTGATCGATCAAGTTCGCGACAATGGCATTAGCCGCAAACAGTTTATTCGCCACATGATTGGCGCGGGATTGACCGTGCCCATGGCAGCCCAAATGCTGCTCACATCAGGCCTGGCTCAAGCGCAAACAGCTTCTAATTACAAACCCACCAAGCGTGGTGGTGGTGGTGCCCTTAAAGTGCTCTGGTGGCAAGGTGCTACTTTGCTTCAGCCGCACTTCGCCAGTGGTACCAAAGACCAAGAAGGCTCACGCATTTTCTACGAGCCATTGGGTGCTTGGGATCCAGATGGCAACTTAGTTCCCATTTTGGCGGCAGAGGTTCCAACTCTGGCCAACGGCGGTGTTTCTAGAGATGGCAAATCCATTACTTGGAAACTCAAGAGAAACGTGCAGTGGCACGACGGAAAGCCTTTCACGGCCGACGACGTCGTATTTACCGCCGCATATGCAGCCGACCCAGCCACTTCTGCTTACACCGCTGGCTCATACAAAGACGTTAAGGTCACTAAGGTGGACAGCCATACTGTGAAGGTTGAGTACCAAAAGCCTTCGCCATTCTGGGCAGATCCGTTTGTGAGTGCCGCTGGCATGATCATTCCAAAGCACATTTTTGAATCCTTCAAGGGCGCAACATCTCGCGATGCACCTGCCAACCTCAAGCCTGTTGGCACTGGCCCTTACAAGTTTGTTGACTTCAAACCGGGTGACATGCTGCGTGGCGCAATCAATACCAGCTACCACGAAGCCAATCGGCCTTACTTCGATACCATCGAAATGAAGGGCGGCGGCGATGCCGTGTCGGCCGCGCGCGCTGTTTTGCAAACGGGTGAATACGATTACGCTTGGAATTTGCAAGTCGAAGACGAGCTGCTGCTTCGTTTAGAGCAAGGCGGCAAAGGCAAAACCAGCATTGTTCCTGGCGGCAACATTGAGTTCATTCAACTCAACATGGCCGACCCCTGGACAGAAACAGATGGCGAGCGTTCGCACCCCAAATCCAAGCACCCCATCTTGTCAGAATTTGCGGTTCGCCAAGCCATCAGTTTGTGCATTGACCGCGATGGTGTGCAAAAGTTTATTTACGGACGCACCGGTATTGCAACGGCCAACTTCCTAAACAATCCTCAGCGCTTTGTGTCTAAAAATACAAAATACGAGTTCAACCCCGACAAGGCAGCCCAAGTCTTAGAGGCTGCCGGTTGGAAAAAAGGCTCAGACGGCATCCGCGAAAAAGGTGGCAAAAAACTCAAATTGGTTTTCCAAACTTCGATCAATGGACCACGTCAGAAAACGCAGCAAATTATCAAGCAAGCTGCGCAAAAGGCTGGCATTGACATAGAGTTGAAAGCGGTGCCAGCATCGGTCTACTTCTCGTCAGACCCAGCCAATCCAGACACTTACACCAAGTTGTTTGTAGACATGCAAATGTTCACCACCACCATGCCCCAGCCAGACCCTGAGGTGTTCATGAACCAGTACTTAACTGACCAGTTTGCAACCAAAGCTAACAAATGGCTAGGTCGAAATTCCACACGCTACAGCAACCCCGAATATGACAAAGCCTATTTGGCGGCCCAATCTGAAATGGACCCCGTGAAACGTGCAGCTTTGTTTGTCCGAATGAACGACATGCCCGTCAACGACATTGCCATCATTCCTGTGGTTTACCGCCCCCGTACCTCGGCCGCAGTACACAGTTTGGTTGCGCCTTTGTCGGGTTGGGACAACGATTTGTGGCTGTTGAAAGACTGGTACAAAAACACTTAATTACGTTATATGTTTCGTTACGTCCTGCGGCGATTGATGATCGCCGTGCCCAGTCTTTTGGGCATTAGCTTGGTGTTGTTCTCTGTTTTGGCGTTAGCGCCAGGAGATCCCTTTTCTGAGTTGGTATCCAACCCCAACATTCCTGCCGAAGTGGCCTTGGCCTTGCGGGAGAAGTTTGGTTTGGACGACCCACTCATGGTTCGCTACTGGAACTGGCTGACAGCCATGGTCCAGGGCGACTGGGGTTACTCCTTCATCAGTCGCATCAATGTCGAAACGCTCATCATGCAGCGCATTCCGGTCACCTTGTTGGTCATCGGCTCGTCGCAGGTGTTGGCACTTTGTATTGCTATTCCGGTGGGCGTGTATGCGGCCACAAGGCCTTACTCTTTGTTTGACCAAATTGCCAGCACGCTGGCGTTCATTGGTTTTTCATTGCCAACCTTCTTCACAGGTATTTTGCTCATTTTGTTTTTCAGCATTCACCTAGACTGGCTGCCCTTTGTTTACAGGGCCGACATCCCTGATACAGGCTGGCGCTTTTTCTGGGAGCACTTTAAGCAAATGATCATGCCGGTCACGGTATTGGGTTTGTTTCAAGCAGGTGCCTGGACACGTTATGTTCGCTCTGCTGTTCTCGACGTCATTCGCTTGGACTATGTCACCACGGCACGCTCTAAAGGCTTGTCAGAAAAAGTGGTCATCACCAAGCACGTTTTGCGCAATGCACTCATTCCCGTTGTCACCTTGGTAGCGCTTCAAATGCCTGCCATTTTTGGCGGTGCCATTGTCACGGAGCAAATTTTCCGGGTGCCCGGCATTGGCTCTCTCATCATCAGTTCCATGTTGGCCAACGACACCCCTGTGGTCATGGCTGTGACCTTTGTGTTTTCCACCTTGGTCATCGCGTGTAATCTTTTAGCAGATATTTTGTATGGCTGGCTCGACCCTCGCATCTCCTTCAGCTGACAACAAGGTCTTGGTGGCCAAGTCGTCAGCGCAGTCGCCAGGCCGAGAGGCATGGCGCCGTTTTAAACGCCACAAACTGGCCGTTGTTTGCACCCTTGTTTTGAGTTTCATTGTGTTGGCTGTCTTGCTGGGCCCGTTTGTCTGGCGAGTGCCCATCAATGAAATTGATTTCATGGCTCGCATGCAAGGTCCATCTTGGGCCCACCCTTTGGGCACCGATGATTTGGGGCAAGACATCTTGGCTCGAGTGCTTTACGGAGGCCGAATTTCATTGGCCGTAGGTTTGGCCGCTATGCTGATTGCCATCAGTGTGGGCGTGCTTGTAGGTGCAGTGGCAGGCATGTCCAAGGGACCTGTTGATGTGTTTCTGATGTGGATCACTGACCTGTTCTTGTCCTTGCCACAATTGCCTTTGCTGCTCTTGATTTTCTATTTGTTCAACGATACCTTGAAAAAAATGGTGGGTCCAGAAGCAGGCGTGTTTATTTTAGTTGTAGCCGTCATCGGGGGCTTGAGATGGATGCCTGTGGCCCGATTGGTCAGGGCCCAATTTCTCACATTGCGCGAAAAAGAGTTTGTTGAGGCGGCACGTGCTTTAGGTGCCAGCCCTTGGCGACAGGTCACAGTGCACATTTTGCCCAATGCCATGGGCCCGGTC
>JAJTDK010000031.1 GCA_021300495.1 Limnohabitans sp.
GTATTATTCATGGATACGTTTCAATAGATTATCAACTCGTATGGGGTGTGATCTGCAAGGATTTACCTGATCTCCAAAAACAACTCAACGCTATTAAATTTAGCCTGACGCCATAAACCCCCCACCGCAAGTCATTGCCTGGGGGCATGGAGTCTCATTCGGGCAATGCAATTGCGCATGCTGACGAGACAGCTCCGCAATAACGTTCAATGTTGATGGCTGCTGTGATCGTGCGCGTTATTCGACTTTTTTTCAGGCTTGGTTGTCTGTATTGACTGCGCTCTTGAGCCCTTGTCCTGCACAATCACTTGCCCCTTCATGCCTGCTTCAAAATGGCCTGGAATGAGACACGCCATTTGCAAGGTTTGGGCTTGGTCAAACCGGATCACCCATTCTTTGGTTTCACCTGGCTTCACGCTCAGTGCCAGCAAGTCATTGCTAGAACCATGATCGTGTCCGCCTGAGTGTCCTGTCGATTGTTTCATTTCAATCGCATGGGCTTTGAGCGCGGCTTCTGAGCCCAACACCATTTCATGTGGCAATTTGCCGCTGTTGTGAACCACCAATTTGAGCGTTTCACCTGCATCGACTTGTAACAGGTCGGGTATGAAACGCATCGTGTCATTCATGTCGACTTGGAGGGTGCGGTCGACAACCAAGGCGCTTTGCGTCGGTGTGTTCGTAGGTGCATCGTGAGTGCTATGCGCGTCTTCTGCGCCGTGTGCATGACCACCAGCCGCCCATTCTGGGTTGCGCTCGAAGGCCTCATAAGCGGCCCAACTGCTGGCGCAAACCGCAAGACCCAAGCTCAATGAATAGACCATCAATGCGCGTTGCATGCGCATTTTGAGTGTGAACATCAGGGCCAAAATGGAAATGGCGAATCCCAAAGGCACCACCCACGCACTGCGCGCAGGCGAGTCTGGGAAGTGTTGCAGGCCACCGGTAAAGAAGCCCAATCCAATGGACAACAAAGTGCCCACCCAAAGTGACTCAATCAAACTTTGCGTGTTGTTTTGACTGCGGTGTTCCATCCAAGCGCCAGCTACAAAAAGGACGATGCCCACTGCGGCGGTCCAGAGTGAGCGTTCGCCACTGAAAAAACCATGGTTCACTGCACCCGAGATAAAGCTGATGCCCGAATATTTGAGCAGCATGGCGCTGTGTTGAATTTGAAAAGAGACTGTCATGAAAATTCCTTGCGCTTTGCATTGAAGCGCGACATTGACCAACCCTAATTAACAAGAAGGGACTGAAAGGGAGCTCTAGGAATTTCAGGAAATGGGCGGTCGCAAATGCGGTTGCTGCGCCGAGTTCAGCCAAGCAATGGGCTTGTGAGCGGGTGGCATTTGAAGTTTCATCAAGGATTGTGGAATGCTTGCATGGAGCAGGCCGGTGGTGCAGCATTCATGGCAATCTGATGCGCCATGCGATGAATCTGGAGAATGACTTGCTTGATCCGTCGCGGACAGGTGCCCGCCACAATTTTCTTGATACGCCAATGGCGTTGTACTTGAATGCATCGTGCTGAGGCTGTCTGTTGACGCTGCATGGGCAAGTGTCATCAATCCCAAGCTGGCGCTGAAGACCAACTTCATTAGAAGTGATATCACCAGTAACCAAGACATTTTCATCATGGACATATCTTAAATCTCATTCAAGTAACTTGACCGACAGGCATAAAAAAACCCCGCAATCTCTTGCGGGGTTTCTTGAGCGGGGTCAAAGGTCTTTGCAGACCTTTGAAGCAGCGGGCAATTACATGCCCATGCCGCCCATACCACCCATGCCGCCCATGTCAGGCATGCCACCGGCGCCAGACTCTTCTTTCGGTGCTTCTGAAACCATGCACTCTGTGGTCAACATCAAAGAGGCCACGGACGCTGCGTTTTGCAAAGCAGTGCGTGTCACTTTAGTTGGATCCAAAATGCCCATTTCAATCATGTCACCGTAGGTGTCGTTGGCAGCATTGAAGCCGTAGTTGCCTTTGCCAGCCATGACAGCGTTGACAACAACTGATGGCTCGCCACCTGCGTTGTACACGATCTCGCGCAAAGGCGCTTCGATGGCTTTCAACACCAGTTTGATGCCAGCGTCTTGGTCAGCGTTGTCGCCCTTGATGGTGCCAGCGTTTTGACGAGCGCGCAGCAATGCCACACCACCGCCAGCCACAATGCCTTCTTCCACAGCAGCGCGGGTAGCGTGCAATGCGTCTTCAACACGGGCTTTCGTTTCACACGTGCTTCGATGTCGCCAGCAGCGCCTGCACCGTCGATGATGATGGTGTTTTCTTTGCCCACTTCGATGCGCTTGGCTTGACCCAAGTCTGCCAATGTCACTTTTTCGAGTGTCAAACCAACTTCTTCAGCGATCACTTTACCGCCGGTCAAGATAGCGATGTCTTCCAACATGGCTTTGCGGCGATCGCCGAAGCCAGGAGCCTTGACAGCCACAACCTTCAAGATACCGCGGATGGTGTTGACCACCAAAGTAGCCAAGGCTTCGCCTTCAACTTCTTCAGCAATGATCAGCAAAGGACGGCCAGCTTTTGCAACGGCTTCCAATGTAGGCAACAAGTCACGAATGTTGCTGATTTTCTTGTCGAACAACAACACGAATGGGTTGTCGAGCAAAGCAGCTTGCTTCTCGGGGTTGTTGATGAAATAAGGTGACAGGTAGCCACGGTCGAATTGCATGCCTTCAACGATGTCGAGTTCGTTGTCCAAAGACTTGCCGTCTTCAACAGTGATCACGCCTTCTTTGCCCACTTTGTCCATGGCTTTGGCAATGATCTCGCCAATGCTGTGGTCGCTGTTAGCAGAGATAGAACCCACTTGAGCGATTTCTTTGGTGGTTGTAGTGGCCTTGGTGGCTTTCTTCAACTCTTCGATCAAGGCTGTGACAGCTTTGTCGATACCGCGCTTCAAGTCCATGGGGTTCATGCCGGCGGCAACGTACTTCATGCCTTCGTGAACGATGGCTTGTGCCAACACGGTAGCGGTTGTTGTACCGTCACCTGCGTTGTCAGAAGTCTTGGAAGCAACTTCCTTGACCATCTGGGCGCCCATGTTTTGCAACTTGTCTTTGAGTTCAATTTCTTTGGCCACGGACACACCGTCCTTGGTCACGGTGGGGGCGCCGAAAGAGCGCTCGAGCACCACATTGCGACCCTTAGGGCCCAAAGTTACTTTGACCGCGTTGGCCAAAATGTTCACGCCTTCAACCATGCGTGCGCGGGCTTCGCCGCCGAAAATTACGTCTTTTGCTGCCATTTTTAAGCTCCTAAATTCAATTAATCAGTTGAGGACAGAGCGGTCATGCGCTTCGCGCGTTGGCCGATCAGTCCCGCAAAATATTTATTCCACCACTGCGAAGAGGTCTTCTTCTTTCATGACCAACAGTTCATCGCCCAAAACCTTGACGGTTTGGCCGCTGTATTTGCCGAACAACACGCGGTCGCCGACTTTCACGTTCATGGCCAACACTTCGCCTTTGTCATTGCGCTTGCCTGGGCCAACGGCCAAGACTTCGCCTTGATCAGGCTTTTCAGCAGCTGCGTCAGGAATCACGATGCCAGAGGCAGTTTTGGTTTCGCTTTCGACACGTTTAACGATCACGCGATCGCCGAGAGGACGTAGTTTCATTGCATCTCCTAAATATGAAACAAGGTTAAAAAACAAAAAGCATTCAAAATTGAATACTTAAGGGTTCATGGGAGGGTGCTGATGTTGTTAGCACTCATCTCCTGCGAGTGCTAATGATAAGGGTATTTGGGAGGATTTCAAGAGGGGGCTTGAAAAATGAAAGTTTGAATCACAAGTTCTTTCAATTCGCAAATCAAATTAAAGAAAATTTTAATAAGCTTGTTTCAAATTAAAAAAAACTTTAATATGAACCATCCGACCCGTAAAAAATTAAATCATGCAACGCGAATCTGGGACATACGACGTGGTGACCACGCTGGGAGAACCTGTGCGAGCGTTTGTTCCTAAGGCGTTGCCTCCAAATGAACCCGAACTAGATCCGGCTGTTTGGTCTGGATTGAACGAGTCGGCGATATTGTCCTTGCAGCGACTGTCTGCGGTAGCTGGCTTGGTGCCATCGGTTGATTGGCTGATCTACAGTGCAGTCCGCCAAGAGGCACTGCTCACTTCACAAATTGAAGGGACACAAGCAACCCTGGTGGACTTGTTCGATGAGGAAGCGGGCTTGGCCATCAGCAATACGGACGATGTTGAGGAGGTGACCAATTACGTGCGCGCATTCCAATGGGTGCACGCACAAATGCGAAGCGAGGGTGGTTTACCGATCAGTGTGCGTTTACTCAGTGAGGCTCATCGCCACTTGTTAAATGGGGCGAGAGGTGCTGGTAAGCAACCTGGAGAACTGCGACGCTCACAAAATTGGATTGGTGGAAGTAGACCCGGCAATGCGCTTTTTGTTCCCCCGCCTGCAGAAAAAGTGGGTTCATTGCTAGCAGACTTAGAGCGCTTTATCCACGACGAAGCTTCTGAGTTGCCTGCGTTGGTTCGAGTGGCAATGGTGCATGCACAGTTCGAAACCATTCATCCCTTTCTAGACGGCAATGGTCGCATTGGGCGTTTGTTGATCGCCGCATTGTTAGAACATTGGAAATTGCTACCTGAACCGTTGATGTATTTAAGCGGTTATCTCAAACAACATCAGTCAGAGTATTACCAACGTTTGTCGGCTATCCGAACTCAAGGTGATTGGGAAGGATGGATTCAATTTTTTTTAAAGGCAGTCCAAAATGCCGCGACAAAGTCAGAGCGAGATGTGGTCGCATTGGCCAGCCTGGTCGGCAATGATCGACGTCGAATTTTGGAACATAGCAAGTCAAATGCGGTGACCTATCGCTTGTTTGAGTTGTTGCCCAAGATGCCAAGATTGTCAGTAGAGCGAGTTCGCGCTGTGTTGCAAATTACTTTTCCAACGGCCAATACGGCAATTAAGTTGCTTGAAGAATTGGGTATCTTGTTTGAAGTGACCGGTCAGAAGAAAAATCGAACGTTCAGTTATGCCGCCTACATCAAAATTCTGAGTCAATAAACAGCAGGGCTTCCAATGTTTCATACCCATTCACTGAAGATCAACGGGGAATCGATTCAAACCGAATATGAAGGCGCAGCACTTCAGTTGATTCGCAATCAATTGGGCTTAACGGCCAGCCGATACGGCTGCGGTCAAGAGCAATGCGGTGCGTGCCATGTTTTGATCGATGGTCAGTCAAAGCCTAGCTGCCAACTGACTGTGGATGCTTTGGTGGGACGCAGCGTTGTGACACTAGAGTCAGCACAAAACCCTGAATTGCCCAGCACGCCTTACTTAAAAGCACTGCAAGCGGCGTTCATTGACGAGCAAGCCGCGCAGTGTGGGTACTGCACCAGTGGGCTCTTAATCAGCGCCACGGCCTTGCTGATGAATGCGCATGAAACTGTTTCTGATCTGCAAATTCGTGAAGCCTTGGAGCCACACCTTTGTCGCTGCGGCACACACAACCGCGTTTTAAGGGCTGTGAAGAATGCCGCACTTCAGTGTGGCTTGAAAGTCATGCCATCTTAGGTGTCAACATGAGCCAGTTACATCAAACCTCTGTGAGTTTAAAAACCAATCCTTTGCTATCGCAGTGGCTGCGCTTTGAAGCCAATGGCTCTGTGACGGTGTTCACTGGCAAAGCCGAACTGGGTCAAGGCATCTTGCATGCATTGAAACTCATGGCGGCCCATGAACTGGATCTGCCTTTGGACAGCGTTCACATCGAGACAGCCAACACACAAAGCAGCCCCGACGAGGGCATGACGTCTGGCAGCTTGTCTGTCCAAGATTCCGGCTTGGCCATTCGCCAAGTGTGCGCGCATGCGGCGCAGCTTTTTAAAACGTTTGCATGCGTTTCTTATGCAGAATTGCGTTCACACGTAGATGTGAAGTTGCCTGTCGACGTCACAGTGCCCACCAAGTCCACATCCTTGACGCTGACCGAAGGCCGCGATGACATTGAAGCACTCGTGCAAGGTCAGCCGATCTTTCTTCACGACCTCGGAATTAATGTTGATCTGACCCCAATTAAAAATCTGCTTTATGGGCGGATGGTTAGGGGGGCAGGGTTGCGCTGTACTTTGCGCACTGAAGGCTGGACTGATGCTTTGGTTGGGTTGCCTAAAGAGGTTCAAGCATTTAGAGATGGCTCGTTGGTGGGGGTTGTTGCGCCCACTGAAGAACTGGCGGAGAAGGCGGCTGACAAGTTGCAGCGATTGCTGAAGTGGGATGTGGCGGCATTGCCAGACTGTCGTGAGGGCGGCGTTGATTTGGTCGAGCGGGCCCCTGCGATGGATTCGCAGGTGTTTCACGAAGCAGGTCAGTTTCATGAAGCAAGCAAGGACGCCAAGGTTTACGAAGCGGTTTATTTCAGGCCTGCTTTGCACCATGGCTCGATGGGGCCCAGTGTGGCTTTGGCTGTATGGGAATCTGATCAAGCCAGCAGTGGGTTGAAAGTGTGGAGCCACACGCAGGGTATTTTTTCTTTGCGCAAAGATTTGGCGCTTGCGTTGGGTATTGATGCGCAGCAGATTGAAGTGCAGCATGTGCGTGGTGCAGGCTGTTACGGCCACAACGGTGCAAGAGGAGATGCAACAATCGCCTTTGGCGCCAGCGATGCGTGTGAAGTTGCAAGCCACTGTTCAGTCTGTTGCAGCGCCAACAAGTTCTAGCCCTCCCAAAGGAAGCGCCGATCTAGAACTACTTACTTGGCAACACGATGTCTGGAGCCAAGGTCACAGCTCAAGGCCTGGCCGCGCAGCCACGCCCGCTTTCAAAGACAGCTGGCTAACAGATCAACAATTTCCTGTGCTGGAGCCCATCAATGTGGCTGCAGTGGCAGGCGCAGGTGCCGAGCGCAATTCGATACCGCCCTACAGCAGCAAGCACATCAAAGTGAATGCACACCGATTGTTGGGCTTGCCGTTTAGAACGTCCGCTTTGCGAAGCTTGGGCGCCCACGCCAATGTGTTTGCCTGCGAAAGTTTCATGGACGAAATTGCCGACGATCAGGGCTTGGATCCTGTGGCGCTTCGCCTTGGCAAATTGGAAGATCCACGCGCCAGAGCGGTTGTTCAAACCTTGGCCGATCAAGTCAATTGGTTAGAGCGTCGTCAAACCTTGTCACACAAAGAAGGTTGGGGTTTGGGTATTGCTTATGCGCGTTACAAAAGCAAAGGCGCTTACTGCGCTGTGGTGGCCGAGGTAGAAGTGACGCACCAAGTGAATGTGCGCCGTTTGTGGGTGGTGGCGGATATTGGTGAAGTCATTCACGCCGATGGCGCTATTTCTCAATTGGAAGGTGGCGCCATTCAATCCACCAGCTGGGCCTTGAAAGAGCAGGCACATTGGGATTCAAACAACATCACCAGCACTCAATGGGACGCGTATCCCATTTTGCGTTTCAGCGAAGTGCCCCAGGTGCAGGTGCATTTGATGCAAGGCCATTCACAAAACGGCAAAAGCTGCACTGGCATAAGTTTTCTGGAGCTTAGGCCTTGAAAGGCTTTGAGCGAATGGCGGTGCTACGGTCTAACTTAGACCACCGGCAAAAAGCCGCCTTTTGCGCGCAAATCAGCATGCTCTGAGCTGGTCAAAATATCGATCATGGTCTGAGCCTGCGCCGCACACGTGCTGGTAGAACGAACACCTGCGGTGTACATGGTGGCCAGTTCAAACTCGAGGGGCAAGTTGGCCACCAAATCAACGCCTTGCGTGATCAAAATTTCGGTCACTTGGGTGCAGCCAATCACATGTGGATCTTCGCAAGCTGCCATGGCATTCATGGCGGTGTTGCCGTTGGGATAGGGGCGCAGTTTGCTGGCCACTGTTTCGGCAATGCCCAAGCCGTTGAGCACCTTCATAAAGTGAATGCCTGCTGTGGCTAACTGGGGATCGGGAAAATAAATGCCTGTGGCCGCCAACATGGCTGCTTTCAGTTGCTCAGCTGTATCCACTTGAGGGTGAGGTGTACCGTGCTTTACTGCAACTCCCGTTTTGACGGGACCTAAGTGACGTGCACTGCCTGCCAACACATGACCAGAAGCTGTGAGCTGCTCAATGAGGGCGGCCGTCAGAATGACCACATCGCAGGATGTGCCTTCCAGCAACTTTTGCTTCATCAAACCCACGGCTCCAAAGGTGCACGAGAGTTGGGTGTCGGTGGTTTTTTCAATCGACGGCTTTAAGGCGTTGACCAAACCTTGAGCAGCACCGCCGCTCAGTAAATGCATAAAACGTGTCAAAAGAATCAATCCAGTTTGATGTTGGCCGACTTGATCACACCTGCCCACTTGGCAATGTCGTCTTGCAAATATTTGTCAAATTGCATGGGGTTCAAAACAATGGGCGCCGCACCTTGTTTGGCCCATTGTTGTTTGACGTCTGGCTGAGATGCAATTTTGGACACAGCTTCATTGAGTTTGTCGACGATGGCTTTGGGTGTGCCTTTGGGTGCCATCAGGCCTAACCAAATGGTGGCTTCGTAACCTGTCACGCCGCCTTCATTCAAGGTGGGAACTTCGGGCAGCACATCAGAGCGGGTTTTGCCACTGGTGCCAACCGCTTTAACTTTGCCGGCCTTCACTTGTTCGGTCATGGTGGTCACAGCATCAAACATCATGTCGACTTGGCCGCCCAGTACATCGGTACGGGCGCCTGAGCTGCCTTTGTAGGGTACGTGCACCATGTCAATTTTGGCCATGCTTTTGAACAACTCGCCAGCCATGTGATAAGGCGTGCCAGGGCCAGACGAAGCGTAGTTCAACTTACCAGGCTGGGCTTTGGCTACACGAATGACATCGGCCAAAGAATTCAAGCCTTTGGTGGGATTGACGACCAAGACCAAGTCGGAATAGTTGATGGGGGCCACACCCACAAAGTCTTTCATGAGGGCAAAGGGTTTGTTGGGAATCAGTGTTTCATTGACCGTGTGGGTGTTGGACATCAACAGCAAGGTGTAGCCATCGGGTGCTGCTTTGGCCGCAACATCGGTACCAATGACCGAACCAGCGCCTGGTTTGTTGTCCACCACAAAAGTTTGGCCCAAGCTTTCTTGCAAGCGCTGCGCGATGAAGCGTGCATAGTTGTCAGCAGGGCCGCCCGTAGCAAAGGGCACCACAATTTTGACGGGGCGTGTTGGGTAGTTTTGGGCGTGCGCTTGTTGCGACAGAAAAATGCCGGTACCAATGAACAAGAGGCTGGCCAGAGCCACCAAAGTGCGACGTTTTTGAGTTTGCAATTTGGCTGCTTGTGCGGTTTGTGGGGTGCGGATTGTTTTCATAAATGTCTCAGTCAGTTAGATTTAAATGCTTATTCCACTTTGCCAATTTTCTTGACCACATCGGTCATGCGCTTGGCATCGGCTTGAACGTATTTTTCAAAGTCAGGGCTGTCCAAATACTGAACAGGGCTGCCGGTGTTTTGAATGACGTCGCGCGCTTTGGTGTCTTGGGCGGCTACTTTGGCGGCTGCACGCAAACGTTGTGCAATGGGTTCGGGCGTGCCGCTTGGAATGAACAAGCCAGACCACTGGGCATACTCGGCGTTAAAGCCTAAGTCCTTGAGGCTACTGACATCGGGCATGGACGCTAAGGTACCGTTGCCCCAATGACCCAAGACGCGAATCTTGCCTGCTTTGACGTGTTGCAAGACGGTGGCAGGACCCGTAGAAAGCGCATCAATTTGACCGCCCAACATGGCCACAACGGCAGGGCCTGCACCTGTGAAAGGAATGTGCGTCATTTTGACGCCGGCTGTTTGCGCCAGAATTTCCATGGGCACGTGCATGGTGCCGTAATTACCAGAGGAGCCGTAGTTGATGGCGCCTGGTCGTTTGCGGGCGTCTTCAATGAATTCTTTGACGTTTTTCCAGGGTGAATCGGCGCGCACTGCCAACACGGTGGGGTCGGCTGTGTAGCGCGCAATGGGGCGCAACTCGTTCAACAAGAACATAGGATTGCGGCCCAACAAGGCATCGGCTTCTGGAATGACGGTTAAAGAGGAAAGGGCCATGAGGACCGTATAACCATCGGGCTTGGCACGTGCTGCCACACCCATGCCAATGCCGCCACCAGCGCCCGCTTTATTCTCAATCACGACGGGCTGTCCCAATTCACGACTCATGGCTTCGGCCACAGGGCGGGCCACAATGTCGGCCAAGCCACCTGGCGGGAAAGGGACAATCATGGTGATGGATTTGTTGGGGTAAGAAGCGTTTTGAGCCAGCGCATTGGTCGTCAGCCCCAAGTTCAAAGTCAGGCTGCCTAAAACTGTGACCGCGGTGGCCAATATTTGAAGCCGAGAGGCAACTGAGGTTTGTGAGCGTGGCAACAATTTCATAAAGTCTCCTGCAAATAAGTCAGATCTAAGGCTAACAGCACACTCTAACACCGCGCTTTCTTTTCTGCATGAACCTAAGTCACAAGGGGCTATGGCAGAGTGAGTTGGACTCACCGACAGAATTTGCACAAACCGGCACAATAGCAGCTGGTTCAACATCCAATTTAAGTGTCTCATCATGCGCATTGCAGCTTTCTTTTACCAAGACCAACCTCACGTGGGTTTGGTGTCTCAAGATTTGAACTCGGTCACACCCTTTGATTTGCCGCTGGCCGATCGCGAACTGGGCGCCCTCACATTGGTCGATGCCTTGTCACGCGGTGAAGCCTTGCCTGCCCAAGGCGCGGCCATTGCACTGAGCGACGTTCAACTTCGCGCACCCCTGCCGCACCCCCGCCGCAATATTTTTTGCGTGGGTAAAAACTACCACGCACACGCCAAAGAGTTTGCGCGCAGTGGCTTTGACAGTAGCGCCAAAGCCGGCGGCGAAATTCCAGCCGAGCCCATCATCTTTACCAAAGTGCCCGAGTGCGTCATTGCCACGGGCGAAGCCATCGAGATGCCCAAAGTGTCAACCGCCATTGATTACGAAGCCGAGTTGGCGGTGATCGCATTACCAAAGCCAATGCGATGCAGCACGTATGGGGTTACACCATCGTCAATGACATCACGGCGCGCGATTGGCAAAACAAGCACATGCAGTGGCACATGGGCAAGTCGTTTGATACCTTCTGCCCTATGGGCCCATGGCTCGTGAGTGCCGACGAAATGGACGGCACCAACACCCATGTGCGTTGCTATGTGAACGGCGAAGAGCGCCAAAACGCCGCCACGCCCGATTTGATTTTTGACATTCCTACGCTCATTGAAACTTTGAGCGCGGGCATTACCTTGTACCCCGGCGACGTGATTGCCACCGGGACACCCGTGGGTGTGGGCATTGGCTTTACACCGCCCAAATATTTAAAGTCGGGCGATGTGGTGCGCGTGGAAATTGACGGGATTGGCGTTTTAGAAAACCCCGTCAAATAATCACTTTAAGCCAGCGGCCGCACGCAGCGTAGCGGCCAAGTTGGTGCGCTCCCATGTGAAGTCTGGCTCGTCGCGACCAAAGTGGCCATATGCCGCTGTTTTGGTGTAAATCGGGCGCAAGAGGTCCAGCATTTGAATGATGCCTTTAGGGCGCAAATCAAAGTGCTCGTTCACCAAAGCAGCAATCTTGTCATCAGAGATCACGCCAGTGCCTTCGGTATTGATTGTGATGTTCATGGGACGGGCCACACCAATGGCGTAGGCCACTTGAATTTGGCACTTGGTGGCCAAGCCCGCAGCCACAATGTTCTTGGCCACATAGCGCGCTGCATAAGCAGCTGAACGGTCAACCTTGGAAGGGTCTTTGCCTGAGAAGGCGCCACCGCCGTGAGGGCAAGCACCGCCGTAAGTGTCCACAATGATCTTGCGACCTGTCAGGCCGCAATCGCCCTGAGGACCGCCAATGACAAAGCGGCCTGTGGGGTTGATCAGGTACTTAGTGTCTTGCAGCCACTCTTTGGGCAGCACGGGCTTGATGATTTCTTCAATGATGGCTTCGTTGAAGCTGGCCTTCATTTTGGTGGCCGACTCGCTTTGGTCGGGGCTGTGTTGGGTAGACAAAACCACAGTGTCAATGCTGTGTGGCTTACCGTCCACGTAGCGCATGGTCACTTGGCTTTTGGCATCGGGGCGCAAGAAAGGCAAGCGGCCGTCTTTGCGCAATTGGGCTTGACGCTCTACCAAACGGTGCGCGTAATAAATGGGCGCAGGCATGAGATCGGGGGTTTCGCTGCACGCGTAACCAAACATCAAACCTTGGTCGCCAGCGCCGGTGTTCAGGTGGTCGTCGGAGGCATGGTTCACGCCTTGGGCAATGTCATTGGACTGCTTGTCGTAGCAAACCATGACGGCGCAGCCTTTGTAATCAATGCCGTACTCGGTGTTGTCGTAGCCAATGCGCTTGATGGTGTCGCGCGCCACTTGGATGTAGTCGACGTGGGCGTTGGTGGTAATTTCACCAGCTAAAACCACCAAGCCGGTGTTGGTCAGCGTTTCGGCGGCCACGCGGCTGCGCGGGTCTTGTTCAAAAATAGCGTCGAGAATAGCGTCTGAAATTTGATCGGCAACCTTGTCGGGGTGGCCTTCGGACACGGATTCAGAAGTAAAAAGATAGTCATTCGCCATGAGGGGTCTCCTAAAGTTTGGCATGCATGTTGATCTGCGCTGCCAGAAGCTTTGGGCCTCGGCGAACGCTTTAGCAGATTTGTCCGAAGACAAGGCACAATCCGGTGCAAGCTTGGCATGCTGAAAGATTGTGTGTGTCGCCCTGCAAGTTGCTCTGTTTAACTCAGCGACATGCGTAGTTTACCAAACATAAAATGATTTTTTGGTTTCGTTTTTTTTCCCATTGGCCTTTGTGGGCTTTGCACGCCCTTGGGCAGGTCGTTGGCTGGCTGGCTTGGTTGTTGTCCAAAACCTATCGCCAGCG
The DNA here is from genome assembly GCA_021300495.1 of Limnohabitans sp. Taxonomy (GTDB): domain Bacteria; phylum Pseudomonadota; class Gammaproteobacteria; order Burkholderiales; family Burkholderiaceae_C; genus Limnohabitans_A. The sequence goes on from JAJTDK010000031.1 coordinate 12,917, forward strand.
CTTTTTAGCCAACGTTAAAACGGCAGGTCTGGGCTTTTCCCAAGCGATGGGCGCAGTGGGGCAGGCGGGCTCGATGTCGACCGAACTGCCGCGCTTGTGGATGGGAAAAAGCCCCACCGTGCAATGGGCTGAGGGGTCTTATTTACAAGCTGAAAAAGCCTATGCCGCGGGCCAAGGCGTGTTATTTTTAACGCCTCATTTGGGCTGCTTTGAAGTGAGTGCGCAGGCTTTGTGTGCCTCCTTCAGTCAAAAATATGGGCCTCTGACCGTGCTCTTTAGGCCTGCTCGCAAAGAAGGTTTTGGCAAGGTCATGGAGGCTTCACGCGCGCGTCCTGGGTTGGAAACGGCACCCACCACTTTGGCGGGTGTGAGGCAAATGATCAAAGCTCTGCGTGCTGGCAGATCTGTGGGCCTGCTGCCTGATCAAGTGCCGCCGCAAGGCATGGGGCAATGGACCCCCTTTTTTGGTAAGCCTGCCTACACCATGACATTGGCAGCGAGGCTGGCTTTGCAAACTGGGGCCAAATTGATTTTAATTTGGGGTGAGCGTCTGCCTTGGGGGCAAGGCTATCTCATTCATGCCAGCGAACTAGGCACCCAAGAAGCGGGTGACGTAGATGCATTGGTTTTGCAAATCAACCAAGCCATGGAGCGCTTGATTTTGTCGCGCCCCGATCAGTACCTTTGGGGCTATGCCCGGTACAAGCAGCCTCGGCAGGAGTCCACCGCGTGACGCTATTGTTTGTGGGCTTCATGCGCTTGTTGTCACTGATGCCTTTGCGTGGCATTCGTGTGCTAGGACATTTTTTAGGCTGGCTGCTGTGGGCCAAGATGAAAAATCGAAAGCACATTGTGCAGACCAACTTAAGGCTGTGCTTTCCTGAAAAACCCGTTGAAGAAATCAGACAACTGACCCGCGCCCATTTTGTTCAATTTGCACAGTCCTTGCTAGACAGAGCGTGGCTTTGGCATGCCCCTTTGTCGGTTGTTGAGTCGCGCTTGAAATGGCTTGGCAGCCCTGCTGCTTTTTCTCAACTGGCGGCCGACACACCTAAGATTATTTTGGCGCCCCATTTCGTTGGACTCGATGCAGGTGGCTTGGCGCTGACTTTAAAAGCCAGCAAACCTGTGGCATTTATCTTTGTGCCACAGCACAACAAAGTGATGGACGCATGGGTGAATGAAGGACGTCAACGCACAGGCAATGTGAAGCCCTATTTTCGCCATGAAGGGGTGAAGCAAATCATGAGCGGTTTAAGGCAAGGGGAGATGTTGCACCTGTCACCCGATATGGACTTTGGGCCAGATGAATCCCTCTTTGTGCCATTCATGGGTGTGACCGCGGCAACAGTCCCTTCATTGTCACGATTTGCGCGTTTAGGGCGTGCCCAGGTGCTGACACTGGTCACCCGCATGACGCCGCAAGGTTATGAAATGACTTTGCATGAGGCTTGGGACAATTTCCCGACAGCGGATTTATTCGACGACACCCTCAGAATGAACGCTGAATTGGCCGAGCACATTCGCACTACGCCATCGCAGTATTACTGGGTGCACAAGCGCTTCAAAACGCGCCCAGAAGGTGAAGCATCGGTTTACAAAAAAGCCGCAATTTCACGCTGAACAAGTTCAGGGTGTTCGTGCACGACCCAGTGCGAGGCATCTTCAATGGGCACATAAGTGAGCTTGGGAATATAGGCGTCTAAGCCAACATTCAAATTGGGCAGCAAGGCGACGTCTTGCATGCCCCAAAGCAACAAGGTGGGCACCGTGATGCGCAACATCTCGTCAGGCAAAGTCAAATTTTGTAAAACATGCTCACCAGGCTTGTTTGGTTTGAGGGGCGATGCCACATAGAAGTTAAGGCCGCCCTGCAACCCACAAGACCAAGCCGCCTTGTATTGCGCTTTGACTTCGGGCGTTAACCAATTGGGCTGCACGCCTTTTTCAAAGAAAGCAAACAGCATTTCAAATTCATTGGCACTGAGCTCGGCAGCAGCTTGCGGCTCACAAAAATAATTCATGTAAGCACTGGCCTCAATTTGCGCTGGATGGTTTTTTAAATCGCGCAGAAAAGTACCAGGATGCGGCGAGTTGATGATGATCAGTTTGTGCATCAACTGAGGCATTTGATTGGCAAGGTTCCAAGCCACGCCGCCACCCCAGTCGTGGGCAACCAAGGCTTTGAGTGCTGAGGTGCCAGATTCAATTTGAATCAGCGCGGCAATGTCTTGCACCAAAAATTTGGCACGGTAGGCAGATACCTCGGAAGGATGACTCGATTTTTCATAGCCCCGCAAATTCGGCGCCACGCATCGATAGCCACCATTTTCAGGTTTCGAAAAGTGCAGCAACATGTCGTCCCAGACAAAAGCCGCTTCAGGAAAGCCGTGCAAGAACAGCAAGACGGGTGCACCCTTGGGCCCAGCCGCACGGCAACTTAAGTGAATGCCGTGAGGCAATGTTTGCTGCCAAGTTTCAATCATGGGGGCCATCCGAGTCCGGTTCATGCGTCCAATCCCACATCAATTGGGCCAAGTCTTCAACGCCTTGTTTCTTCAGGGCTGAGAAAAGCTTTGCTTGTCCACCACCTGCTTGCAATTTGGCAATTGACAAGGCCTTCGCGCCCTCAGATCGGGTGAGCTTGTCTGATTTGGTCAGCAAGACCAAAAAGTTCAGACCTTCTTCAACTCGGGGTCGAATGACCTCTAGGAGGACTTCGTCGAGCTCTGTCATGCCCAAGCGAGGGTCGCACAACAAGACGATGCCTTTGAGGTTTTCGCGGGTGACCAAATAGTTGGCCATGACTTTTTGCCAGCGCAATTTGTCTTGTTTCGGCACCGCAGCATAGCCATAGCCTGGTAAATCAGCCAAAACAGCGTCTGTCACGCCTTGCTTGCCCAATGAAAACAGGTTGATGTGTTGGGTTCGGCCGGGCTTTTTGGAGGCAAAGGCCAGCTGTTTTTGCTGCGTCAGGGTGTTGATGCAGGTGGATTTGCCGGCGTTGGACCGCCCCACAAAGGCAATTTCTGGCACATCAAGGGCGGGCAGGTGAAAAAGTTCAGCGGCGGTGGTTAGAAAACGGGCGGTGTGCATCCACCCCATAGGCGTAATGGCCTTCACTTCAGGAATGACCGGTGCTGAGGCTGCTTTGACAGAGGGTTTCCTGACTTTGGCAGGTGGAGCAGGTGCCACTTTAGGGGCTGATGGGGGGCTATTTTCTGTGGCCATTGGGGTCAAACTTGAAGGGCGCCAGAAATGGCGCTAGCAGGCATTGTAGAATCTCATGGTTTTGCGCCTACTATTTCGGATGTCGACCATGAAGTCAATGACTCAATTTTTCTTCGCTGCAGTCACTTCAGCTGTGATGGCTGGTTCTGTTTTTGCCGCTACACCTGCGCCCAAGGCTGAAAAGCCAGACTTGGCCAAAGGCGAAGCCATTGTGGGCGGTGTTTGCGCTGCTTGCCACATGGCAGACGGCAACTCAACCACCCCCGTCAACCCCAAGTTGGCGCAGCAGCACCCTGAATACATCATCAAGCAGTTGCAAGAGTACAAATCAGGCAAACGTGCCAACGCTGTCATGATGGGTTTTGCTTCCCAATTGAGCGACGCCGACATGCGCAATGTGGCGTATTTCTTGGCCAGCAAAACGGCCAAGCCCGGATTCGCCAAAGAAAAAGAGTCTGTTGCCTTGGGTGAAAAGATTTACCGCGGTGGTATTGCCGATCGTCAAATTGCCGCCTGCTCTGGTTGCCACAGCCCGAATGGTTCAGGTATGCCGGCTCAATACCCTCGTTTGTCAGGACAGCATGCCGACTACACCACCAGCCAACTCACCTATTTCCGTGACGGTGTTCGCAAAAACAATTTGCAAATGACACAAGTCGCTGCCAAATTGAACGACCGTGAAATCAAGGCTGTTGCTGACTACATTGCAGGTTTGCGTTAACAGCAACACACAGAGTTAACGCTCGTGAGTACAAAATGGGCCTTCAGGGTCCATTTTTTTTGAGCCTTTAACCCTTGCGAAGACGGGGTTAAGGCTGAAGTTTTCCAATAGTTGATCTTCTTTGAAAGTTAGACATGCTGATTCGCACCCAACAAGACGGCTTCATACACCCCCTGAGCAGTGAAATCACCGAGCAGGCCGCTTATGCCAACCGGCGGCAACTGCTGCGTCAATGGTCTGCAGGCGCAGCTGCACTGGGCATGGGCTCGTGGGCGCAACGTGAGGCGTTTGCGCAAGGCGGTGCGGCCGCAGTCAAATTGGCAGCCCTGCCTGCGACGCAATCAAGCGTGCAAGGCGCCATGACCGTTGAGAAGGCCACTTCTTACAAAGATGCCACGACCTACAATAATTTTTACGAATTTGGTGTCGATAAATCAGACCCTGCACGCAACGCCCACACCTTGAAAGCCGCTCCATGGAGCATTGAAGTTGAAGGCCTGGTGAAAAAACCCACCCGTTTCAATTTGGAAGATGTCATGAAATGGGGCGCCATGCAAGAGCGTATTTACCGCATGCGCTGCGTCGAAGGTTGGTCCATGGTCATCCCCTGGATTGGTTACTCATTGTCTGATTTGATCAAGCGCGTCGAGCCCTTACCCGGTGCCAAGTACCTTGAGTTTGTGACGCAAGCCGACCCACAAACCATGCCCGGCCTGCGCGGTGGTTACATCGATTGGCCCTATCTTGAAGGCTTGCGCATGGACGAAGCCATGCACCCTTTAAGCTTGCTCACATTTGGCATGTACGGTGAAGTTCTGCCCAAACAAAATGGTGCGCCAGTTCGCTTGGTGGTGCCTTGGAAGTACGGATTTAAAAGCGGCAAAAGCATTGTGAAAATTCGTTTCGTTGAAAAGCAACCTGTGATATCTTGGGCCAAATCCGCGCCTCAAGAGTATGGTTTTTACTCCAACGTGAACCCCACTGTGGATCACCCGCGTTGGAGCCAAGCCAGTGAGCGGCGCATTGGCGAAGGCGGCTTGCTAGATAAAAAGCGCAAGACCCTCATGTTCAATGGCTATGAGGCCCAAGTTGCTTCCCTTTACACGGGCATGGACCTCGCAAAGAACTTTTGATGTTGCGTCAGGTATTGCGCAAGCCATTGACCAAGTTCGGCTTGGTGCTGGTTTGCTTGATGCCATTTGCTTGGCTTTGCAGCGGAATTTTCCTAGATGGCTTAGGCCCTAATCCTGCAGAATATTTAATCCGTTCGACTGGCAATTGGACGCTGAGATTTTTGTGCATCACTTTGTTGGTCACGCCTTTACGCGTTGTGTTCAACATGCCTGAACTCTTAAGATTCAGGCGCAATCTAGGCGTCCTCACATTCTTTTATGCACTGATGCATGCGCTTTGTTACAGCGTGTTTGACATGGGCCTGGCGTGGGATGAGATCGTTGTGGACATTGTGAAGCGACCCTTTATTGCAGTGGGTTTTGCAGGGGCTGTCATGCTCAGTTTGTTGGCTGCCACTTCGTTCAATGCGGCCATCAAAATGCTAGGGGCTGTGCGCTGGCGCATGTTGCACCGCCTGGTCTACGCCATTGCCGTGCTGGCCATTTTGCATTTCTTCTGGATGAGGTCTGGCAAACAGGACTTCACAGAAGTTTTTGTGTACGCTGGGATCTTAGGCGTCTTATTGGGCTGGCGAATTTGGCACGCTGCACACAGTAGGCTTCAGGCGCGCCTTTGATGGCGTCCAAAGGCCCCTTCCATCAAGGCACCAAGTGCTCGCCTTGGAAGGTGTCTGCTGCTGTTTCGCGTTTGCGAATCAAATGCACTTGATCACCATCAATCAGCACTTCGGCGGCGCGTCCTCGGGTGTTGTAGTTGCTTGACATGCTCATGCAATAAGCGCCCGCCGAAAGCACGGCCAGGGTGTCGCCTGCTTGCACATTGAGTTCGCGATCGCGGCCAATCCAATCGCCACTTTCACACACTGGGCCGACCACATCGACCAATGTTGTTGCGCCAGTGCGCGGTGTGACGGGCACAATTTGGTGAAAGGCTTGGTACATGGCTGGGCGAGGCAAGTCGTTCATGGCGGCATCAATGATGCAAAAATTCTTTTGCTCGCCAGGCTTCATGAACACGACATCTGACAGGCATACACCAGCGTTGCCTACCAAGGAGCGCCCTGGTTCAATCATGAGTTGGCGCTGGCCAAAACCACGCGCATCTAACTTTGCCAACAGTTGTTGCCACAAGGCATCGGCGGCGGGTGGTGTATCGCCGTTGTAATCAATGCCCAAACCACCCCCAAAGTCGATGTGGTGAATGGGAATGCCTGCCGCTTCAATGTCGGCCACCAAATCAAGAATCCGGTCCATGGCGTCCATATACGGCGTGGCTTCTGTAATTTGCGAACCAATGTGGCAATCGATGCCCACCACGGCCAGGCCTGGCAAGGCAGCAGCGCGCTTGTAAGTTTGAACAGCGCTTTCGTGCGCAACGCCAAATTTGTTGCCTTTGAGGCCTGTCGAAATGTAGGGGTGTGTCTTGGGGTCAACGTTGGGGTTGACGCGCAAACTCACGGGCGCTTTTTGACCGAGCGACAAAGCAACCTCGTTGAGGACTTCCAGCTCTGCTTCGCTTTCGACATTGAAGCAAGCAATGCCAAGCTCGAGTGCTTGTTTCATTTCTGCGCGTGTTTTGCCGACACCTGAAAAAATGATTTTCTCGGGTGCACCACCTGCTGCCAAAACGCGGGCTAACTCACCGCCCGACACAATGTCAAAACCACAACCGGCTTTTGCAAAGACCTGTAGCACGGCCAAATTGGAGTTGGCTTTCATGGCGTAGCAAATTTGCACTTTGCGACCTGCAAAGCCACGTTGGTAGGCCGCCAGGGCCGACAACATAGATGCTTTGGAATAAGCAAAGACCGGCGTGCCAAATTGGGCGGCGACATCGGCCAACTTCACGTTCTCCATGCACAAGGTATTGGCTTGGTAAGCAATGTGAGGCTGTCCAGGAAGGGTGTTGGCGTTCATGGTTTTGTGGCAGGAGGTGTCTGAGGTTGGGGCGCTTCGCTTTGAAAACGAGGCGTCAAAGTTTGGAGTAAAGTGGCTCGGTCTGCTGACAAGGGGTCTTGGGGATGAACCAGGGGACCTTTTTGCCCGCAGGCAGTCAATGCCAACATACAAACGCCAAGGGTTTGGGCAATGACTAAAATTCTCAAAACTTTGAACATGTCACGGATTGTAATGACCGACCTTGAATTTCTGGATACGGCTGAACGCCTTTTGTCTCGCATTGAGACCAGTTGCGATCGAATCAACGATGAAACCGATGCCGATATCGATAACCAGCGAGTGGGCGGCATGATTACCATCACCTTTGCCAACCGCAGCCAAATCGTTGTGAATTTGCAAAAACCCTTGCATGAAGTGTGGCTTGCCGCTAAATCTGGGGGCCATCACTACAAATTCAAAGAGGGTACTTGGCAGGACACCAAAGGTGAGGGAGAGTTTTTTGAAAACCTCTCACGCTTTGGGTCAGCGCAGTCGGGCCAGTCGTTGAACTTCTGATTGAGCTTCTAACTGGACTTGATCAATTACGGAACAAATCTAGAATTCGTTTTTTCTCATCGGGCTCTGGCAGGGTGCCGCCTTTTTCGTTGCCCAAACCTAAGCTGGTGACGCCATTGCCTTTGGCATATTCCTCAAAGTACCAATCGCCGTTCACGTACAACACACCTTCAGGCGCGATGGCATCCATGATGGGCATGTTTTTAAGGGCAGACTCCATGAAACTGATCCAAACGGGCAAACTCAAGCCGCCGCCTGTTTCACGATCGCCCAATTTGCGCGGTGTGTCGTAGCCAATCCACACCACAGCTGCCAAATTGCGGTGATAGCCGGCAAACCAAGCATCCATGGAGTCGTTGGTGGTACCGGTTTTGCCGTAAATATCGTCACGCTTTAAAGCGACACGGGCTTTGGCCGCCGTACCTGAGCGAGTGACCTCTTGCAGCAAACTGGTCATGACAAACGCATTGCGGGGTGAGATGGCGCGACTGGCTTCGTTGGCCCTTTGTGGCGGACTGTCGACCAAGATTTTTCCCTTGTGATCGGTGACGCGCGTGATCATGTGCGGTTGCACGCGCATGCCGCCATTGGCAAACACAGAATAGCCAGTGGCCATTTGCATGGGGGTGACTGAACCAGCGCCCAAAGCCATGGTCAGGTAGGCAGGGTGTTTGTCTTCGTCAAAACCAAACTTGGTGACCCACTCTTGGGAATTGCGTGTACCCACAGCCTGCAAAATGCGAATGGAAATCATGTTTTTTGATTTGGCCAAACCTTTGCGAAGTGTCATGGGGCCTTCAAAAGTACCGTCGTAATTTTTAGGCTCCCATGGCTGCCCCCCTGTGACACCCGCATCGAAAAACAAAGGCGCATCGTTGATCACCGTAGCAGGGGTGAAGCCTTTTTCCAAAGCAGCTGAATAAATGAAGGGCTTGAAGCTAGAGCCAGGTTGGCGCCATGCTTGAATGACGTGGTTGAATTTGTTCTTGGCAAAATCGAACCCGCCGACCAAGGCTCTGACCGAACCGTCTTGCGGGCTGATGGCCACAAAGGCACCTTCAACTTCAGGAAGTTGGGTAATTTCCCAAGTGCCTTTGGGCGTTTGCACCACCCGTATTACAGCGCCACGTTTGATTTTGATGTTGGGGCCCGCTTTGTCAGAAAGACCAGACTGGGCGGGCTTCAAGCCGTCGCCTGTAATTTCAAGCTGCTCTGCATTTTGGCGAATGGCCACAATTTTCTTGGGACTGGCTTCCAACACAACGGCTGACATGACATCGCCATTGTCGGGATGGTCATCCAGCACCTCATCGATGGCGTCTTCCATCTCCTTCGGCTTGGTGGGCAGCTCAATGAATTTTTCGGGGCCGCGGTATACCTGTCGGCGCTCAAAGTCCATGATGCCTTGACGCAAGGCCTGATAGGCTGCATTTTGTTCTGACGATTGCAGTGTGGTGTAAACGTTCAGGCCGCGGGTGTAAGTCTCTTGGCCGTACTGAGCAAACATCAACTGACGTACTGTCTCAGCCACGTACTCTGCGTGGATTCGACTTTTTTCGTTGTTGGGCCGGATGCGCAGGGGCTCGGCCTTGGCTTCCAAGGCCTGTTTGGCGGTGATGTAGTTGTTTTCTTCCATCCGCTCGATGATGTACAACTGCCTTGAGCGTGCACGTTTTGGGTTGCTGATGGGGTTGTAAGCAGACGGTGCTTTGGGCAAGCCTGCCAGCATGGCAGCTTCTGCAATGGTGATGTCTTTGAGTGACTTGCCAAAATAAGTTTCAGCGGCAGAAGCAAAGCCATAGGCCCTGTTACCTAGGAAAATTTGGTTCATGTAGATCTCGAGAATTTGATCTTTGGTGAGCAAATGTTCGAGCTTGTAGGTCAACAAAATTTCATAAATTTTGCGGGTGTATGTTTTTTCAGTGGACAAATAAACATTGCGCGCCACTTGCATGGTGATGGTCGATGCGCCTTGGCTTTTGCGTTTGCTCAAGTTGGCGATGCCCGCCCTGATGAGGCCCAAATAGTCCAGTCCGCCGTGTTGGTAAAAGCGCGAATCCTCGATGGACAACACTGCGTCTTTCATGACTTGCGGAATTTCTCTGATGGGCGTGAGGTTGCGACGTTCTTCGCCAAACTCGCCCATTAAAGCCCCGTCTGCCGTGAAAATGCGCAAAGGTAATTTGGGGCGGTATTCGGCCAGATCAGAGGTGTCTGGCAATTGAGGATAGGCCATCACCATGGCGACGCCCACCACCATCAACACGGACAACAAACCTGCAAAGACAAGGCCGACTGCCCAAAGGCAAATGCGCAAAGCCCAGTGCAATCTTGGCGCTTCAATCAAGTCGCTTTGTTGTGAAGATTTTGATTTGGGTTTTTTGGACATGTCTTAAGCGGAAATAATCGCTGACCGCATTGTCAAAATTGCCGGACAGATGGCGTAATTTGAACGTTGCAGAAAGCAACTGGACTGAGAGGAATTGTAGTCCTTTCAAATGTACTGGGCAGGTCTAATTAAAGCACTGTTCGATGTCTATGAAAGTGAATCTGTGCTGTTCCTTCCCTCTCGCATGCCAGCCGCCTCTTTGCGGTTTGTCCTCAGCCCTATTTTTATCCCGTTTGATGCATTGACGGTGCCCTGTGCAAGAAGTCCCGTCAAAACAAATTCAAGCCCAGTCAAGGTTTGGGTCGCTTTGGCAATTCAGCATGCTTCGGTGGTGTACAGCAGGGCTGAGAATTTGGCGCCTCTCATGTCGCAATTGATTAGGAATTGTTTGCAAGCCAAGCCCCATTCGACCATTCTGATGCTTCACTCCCCTGAAATTTGGGCGGGTGATCTTCATTGCCAAGCGCATTGGGGGCCAGAAGACATTGCGGCTGAATGTTGGTTAGAGGCTGCTGGCGCACTTCAATTGTCGGTGACCGAGTTGGCCATGGACTTTGAAGTTCATTCAAGCTTAGAGGGCCATTGGTTAGCGCATTACAGGGCTTGTCCACAGAGTTTGGTCGAGGCTTATTTGGCGCAACTCAATGCGCTAGACCTGCAACCCGATGCCATTACTTGTGCCTCGCAAATGGATGAGCTGGAGCTGGCTTGGAAGCTTCAGCCAGGGGTTATGGCTGAAGCATTCAGATTGCCGCACATGGACGAGTTACCAGGCCACTATTTCAATTTGTTCAAAGAGGACAAGCCATGCTGAATTTGCTGCGTTCCTCGAAACTTGAACTTCGCAAGCTTCACATTGAAATGATGATGGGATTTGGAGTGGCGGCGCTGATGGTGGTAGCCCTCATTGTTTGGGAAGAAATCCATGCGCAACAAGAAATGGTCCTTGCTATTTCCAATCAGGCCAGCTTTGTATCCATTCAGCAAGTGGAAGTGGTTTCCGAAACCGATGCAGCCAACGCCCAACTTGAATTGGCACGTTTGAAATCACGCGTGAATTACTTAACGCGTCGGCAGGAAGAGCAAGACGACTTGAACGAGGTGCATGCAATTTTGTTGGCAAACCACGGCGGTCGCAAGGGGGTTATGGCTGAACTACAGAGCCTGCATTGGCAGCAAGGAAAGCTGGAGTTTGAGGGTCTTAGCGAAGACCCCGAAAAGTGGCACAGCCTGATGAACGACATGATCCTTTTCGATCGGTGGAAAACAGCCCCTCAAATGCGCCATGCGCACAAGGCGCTGACCAAGCCTTTGCACAGCGGGGTCAGTTTGGTAGAAGTCAAGTTGAAAGCCGCCCTTTGGGCTCATGCCTCAAATCCACCGCTTGCTAAGGCAGTGCCATGAACACGCACGAGCTCAAAAACCTGGGCATGCGCAAGTGCGTGTCGCTGGTATCCAAGGCATGGCCTCAGGCCGCTTTTCATTGGCGCAATCGCAGTCTGTTTCGCAGTGTCTGGACCCGTGTTGGACGCGCCATTTTGTTGTGCGGTGTGAGCATGGCGTTCCTTTTTGGGGCTTGGCAAGCGCTCATTGCCTTTGAATTTGTGCCGTCTTATCGTTTGCAGTGGCAGCAAATGGCAAAAGAAAACATAACGCGGGTGGCTGAGCAAGCCTTGCAAAATGCAAATGCCAACGCACTGTCTTTGACGCATGCACAAAGAAATGATGCATTGCTTGAATATCAATCTCAAGTCGATGAGCTGATTTTGGCCTGGCCAAATTCTGCATTCCGCATGCAGTTGGTTCATCGTTTGCAACAATTGGCGCAGACAAAAAACTTGCACATCGTACAAATGAAATTTACCCCTATGTCCGATGAACAAGGCTTTGAAGCTGGCGCATTGGATTTCAGTCTAAAGGGTTCTCAAGCGGCTACTTACGCTTATTGGCAGTCACTCAATCAATTGTTTCAAAATGGCGTTTGGCCTAAGTTAATTTGGCGTTTGTTGCCCTCGGGTGAGTACTCGTTGGAAGCACAAATTAATTTGCTGTGGGACGCCGAAGACGCTTTCACAGACACAGGCGTTGAACTGAAGGCTGACAGCCTAGTCAAACCTAAAAGCCTCAGTCTTGATGACCGTGTCTTGCCAGACCACTCAGTCGCGCAAATGCGCCTAGTCGGAACCGTTCAAACACTTGCCGAACCTCATACGAAATTGTTTTGGACAATCCTTCAATCAGGCCGTCAAATCAGTTCGGTGAGGCCAGGGCAATATCTGGGCATTGAAAACCGGCTTGTGCTTTCATTGGACGCGAAGGGGCTTTGGCTGGGAGATGAATTTGGCCAGCCTTCAACTTTGCTAGCTTGGGAAAAGGTGGCGCCATGAGCACGCTGAATTGTTCAAGGCTTCAAGTCATTAGGATGGCCGCTTTGGTGATGCTTCAATGTGGGTTGACACCGCTTTGCGCCCTGGAATTGGAGCAAAAGATGAAGTGGCGTTTTCAAAATATCGAGGTCAAGGCCTTGCTGCAATCGCTTGCCGAAATGGGCAATCAAAATTTGATTGTGGCCGAGGGTGTATCAGGGCCAGTCAGCTTGCACTTGAATGACATGACTTGGCGTGAAGCCTTGGCGGTCGTGGTGCAGTCAAAAAATTTAGTGGCTACCCAGCAAGCCGGTGTTTTGTGGATTGCGCCTAAAAAAGAAGTGCCTGAAAATTTACAAGCCTTGGTCATCCCTTTGAAATATGCCAAAGCCTTGGACGTGGTTCAGCGCTTGCAATTGACAGGCAATGGCGCTGCAAATTCGGGGCGCCATTGGCTCAGTGCGCGAGGTACCGTCATGGCTGAACCGCGAACCAATCAATTGTTTTTTTTGGACACGCCGGTTTACCTAAAGCAGATACACGAGGTCATCAGACGCTTGGATGTGCCGATCCGCCAGGTGATGATTGAAGCGCGCATTGTGGAAGCTGAAGAGCAGTTCGGAAAATCCTTGGGTGTGCGCTTGGGCGGCGCCTTCGCGGCCCCATTTACGGCACCTTTTGCCGCCAATGCCAAACCCGTGAATATGGCAGTCAGTGGTCAAGCGCTGGGTAGCTCAGGAGGTGTTCAACCTGGCTTTGCCTTGAATTTGCCAGCAGGTTCAGCCGGTCAAACCATTTATCCACCCCCTAGTTTTGCCATTTCACTGTTCAACGCAGCGGCCAATCAATTTTTAAACCTCGAAATTTCTGCACTTGAGGCCGATGGCAAGGGCAAAGTGGTGGCCAGCCCAAGGGTGGTCACAGCCAACCAAACCAAGGCCCTGATTGAACAAGGCACCGAGTTACCGTACCAAGTGAACAATGGCAATGGCGCTGCGTCTGTTGCCTTTCGCAAGGCCAACTTGAAATTGGAAGTCACACCTCAAATCACGCCAGAGGGGGCCGTTGTGCTCGAATTGGACATTTCCAAAGACAGTGTGGGCCAAATCACAGCGGCAGGCTATGCCATCAACACCAAGCATGTGAAAACACAAGTCTTGGTGGACAACGGGGGCACAGTGGTGATTGGCGGTATTTTGGAGGCGGCCGACAAGGACGACGTGGCCCAATTGCCCGGGCTTGGCAGCCTGCCGGGGCTGGGTTGGCTGTTTAAAAACCAGCAATCAACGCAGCGAAAAACGGAAATGTTGATTTTTGTGACCCCCAGAGTGCTGGCTGAAAACCTAAGCCCTACACCCTCGAATACACTTGGAGTCTCAATCCTTCCATAATTTTCGACGCGTGCTCATTATTTTTGTTGGCCTCCCTGGATCTGGCAAAACGACCATCGGCAGACAGATGGGGCGTCGACTCGGCTTGCCATTTCTGGATTCAGACAGTGTCATCGAGCAACGTTTAGGGTGTTCGATTCGCGAATTTTTTGAGCGTGAAGGCGAAGAGCGTTTTCGTGACATTGAGCAAAGTGTCCTTGACGATTTAAGCAAGCACCACCATGGCGTGCTGTCAACAGGTGGCGGCGCAGTGCTTCGGCCTCTCAATCGGCAAAATTTGCACACGCGAGGCAAGGTGGTTTATTTGCGTTCAACGCCTGAAGAGGTTTTTAGAAGACTGAAGCACGATATGCAAAGGCCGCTATTGCAAGTCGACGATCCGCAAGAAAAGTTAAGAACTTTGTTCAATGTCCGCGATCCTCTTTACCGTGAAACAGCGCATTTTATTTTTGAAACAGGACGACCCAGCATCAACAGATTGCTCAACACCATCATTGCAGAGTTAGACCTAGATGGTTTTGACACGCATGCTGCAAACGCTAACCCAAGCCGAACATGACCACACTGAACAAGCACCTTGAAACTGTCCGAATCAATTTGGCTGACAGAAGTTACGATATTTTGATTGGTGAAAATTTATTAGGGCAAGCTGGCACCTACGGCAACTTGCCCAAAGCTGCAGCCGCTTTGATTGTGACCAACACCACGGTCTCACCGCTTTATGAGGCCGCCTTGCGTCACGCGCTGTCGGGCCATTACAAACACATACACAGTGTTCAGTTGCCAGATGGCGAGGTACACAAAGATTGGGTCACATTGAACCTTATTTTTGACACCTTGCTCGGCCGTGCTTGCGATCGCAAAACAGTTTTGTTTGCATTGGGCGGTGGTGTTGTCGGCGATATGGCGGGCTTTGCTGCCGCCAGTTTCATGCGAGGCGTGCCCTTTGTTCAAGTGCCCACAACGCTGCTGGCGCAAGTCGATTCGTCCGTGGGCGGCAAAACGGCCATCAATCACCCCATGGGCAAGAACATGATTGGCGCGTTTTACCAACCGCAGCGGGTAGTGTGCGATTTGGGTGTTTTGAAAACTTTGCCAGATCGCGAACTCAGCGCTGGACTGGCCGAAATTATCAAATATGGGCCTATCGCTGACATGGCATTTTTTGATTGGATTGACGCCAACATGGACGCCTTGAAAGCTTGTGATACCCAGGCCATGGCGCATGCTGTGAAGCGCAGTTGTGAAATCAAAGCTTTCGTGGTGGGGCAAGATGAGCGCGAGTCAGGATTGCGTGCCATTTTGAATTTCGGTCACACATTTGGCCACGCCATTGAGGCCGGCCTAGGTTTTGGTGAGTGGTTGCACGGCGAGGCTGTGGGATGTGGCATGGTCATGGCCGCCAATTTGTCGGCTGACATGGGCTTGATCGATGCTGCTTTTGTCAAGCGTTTGACAGACCTCATTGCGCGCGCTGGTTTGCCGATCAAAGGCCCTGTGCTCAATGCACAAGACAATGCGGGCCAATACCTTGCACACATGCTGCACGATAAAAAATCTGTGGCGGGCGACATTCAATTTGTCTTGATGGATGGCCTTGGCAAGGCCCGTGTCAGTGCCGCACCTGAAGCCATGGTGCGTGCTGTGATAGACCGTTGCTGTGCTTGAAATTTACGCCTGCTTTGCTGAAAACTCGCGTGGCAGGCGACATGCTGAAGCGCCGGCTCCAACTCGCAATGACTTCCAACGTGATCGAGACCGCATCGTTCACTCAACGGCTTTTCGCCGGCTGGTTTATAAAACGCAGGTTTTTTTAAATCACGAAGGTGATTTGTTTCGCACCCGCCTGACTCATTCTTTAGAGGTGGCTCAGCTTGGACGTTCCATTGCCCGCGCATTCGTTATCCAGACTTTGACGGCTTGAACCTCACCTTCGAAACGCGTGAGGGTATTTTGAAACATTGCGCGCGGCGCAATGCGCTTTTGATCGAGGCTCAAGAACCTGGGGGTGTGGCCAAACGATTTTTAGAGGGCACGCAGCCTAGTTTGGAAGCGCAACTTTGTAACTTGGCCGATGCCATTGCTTACAACGCGCATGACATTGACGATGGGGTGCGCTCTGGTTTGCTGAGCTTGTCGCAAATGGCAGATGCACCTTTGTTTGAACACTACAAAATTTTGACTCTGCAGCAGCATCCTAGCTTGGTGGATGCTTCTAAAACTAGACGCTTGTTGTACGAAACCATTCGCCGCATGCTCAGCGATCAGGTCTACGATGTCATTGACACCACGCGTGCTAATTTACTTTTGCACGCCCCTCAGCATGCAGACCAGGCAAGGCTTGCAGGACCACTCGTGGCATTTGGGGAGGTCATGGCAGAACAAGTGCAAGCCATGAAATCATTTTTATTCAAGCATTTGTATCGGCATCCCCAAGTGATGGAGACCACCACCCAAGCCCAAGTGGTGGTGCGCGAGTTGTTTTCTGCTTACCTAAGCAGACCCCAAGAAATGTCTTCGGATTTTGCTGCGCGCGAAGAAACGCCTCGTGCAGTTGCTGACTATATTGCGGGAATGACCGATCGCTTTGCCGCGCGCGAGCACGAACGCTTAACGGGGCGTCGATTGTTAGCATGACAAGTTCCTCACCAGTCTCTGACAAGTCTTTGTCTTTAGGGGCTGCCTACTGCGTGATTTTTTCTGGCGTTGTGGCTGCATTGCAAATTGGAAAGCTGCCACCTGCTTTGCCAGAATTGAGTCAAACTTTGGGATTGAGTTTGATGCAAGCGGGCTTCTTGTTGTCCTTGGTGCAACTTGCAGGCATGAGCTTGGCCCTCGTCGTGGGTTTGTCTGCCGATGGCTTCGGCCTGAAACGCAGCATGTTGTTAGGCTTGGTCATTTTGGGTGCGGCCAGTGCCATGGGCGCTGCCGCAGAAAGCGCTACCTCCCTCATGGTGTGGCGTGCCGTTGAGGGTTTTGGATTCTTAGCGGTGACGTTGCCAGCACCCGGGCTCATTCGGAAGTTGGTCAGCGAATACCATTTGCGAAAATTGTTGGGCTATTGGGGGGCTTACATGCCTGCGGGCACAGCCCTGACCTTGTTGGCGGGACCTATGTGGTTGCCGGAGTTTGGATGGCGTACCTGGTGGCTGTTGTTTGCTGTTTTGTCTTGGGTCATGGCCTTTGTTTTGTGGCGTGTGGTGCCTGCAGATGTTTCAACTTTCTCTGGTCTTGAACCCGCACAGGCTTCATCCGTTAAAACGGTAGCTTGGACCCAAAGATTGCGAGAAACGCTCTCAGCACCAGGGCCGTGGTGGGTGGCACTTTGCTTTGCCATGTATTCTGGCCAGTGGCTGGCGGTGGTGGGGTTCTTGCCATCCATCTACACTCAGGCTGGTTTGTTGGGTGCCACTTTGGGCTCATTGACGGCATTCGCTGCAGCCGTCAACATGGTGGGCAACATGGCCTCAGGGCGTTTGTTGCAAAAGGGTATTCATCCCAGCGTGTTGTTGGCCATGGGATTCTTGGCAATGGGGGCTGGCGCTTTTTTGGCGTTTGCAGAGTTCACCCAAAGTTGGCCATGGTTGCGTTATGCAGGCGTGTTGCTTTTTTCAGCCTGTGGCGGTTTGGTTCCCGGCACTTTATTTTCTTTGGCAGTTCGTTTGGCGCCGCATGAACGCAATGTGTCCACCACAGTGGGTTGGATGCAGCAAGGCTCTGCGGCGGGGCAGTTTGCAGGGCCGCCATTGGTGGCTTGGCTTGCATCGCAAGTGGGTGGTTGGCAATGGACTTGGTTAGCAACAGGTTTGTGTTGTGTTCTAGGTGGTTTGCTGTCCCTCTTGATTGCGCGAACTTTGAGTCAACAAAGCGTGGCTTCATGAAATCTCCAACAACAGTCTCAATGTCTTTAGATACCACTTCATTGAAATCCAAGTTAGAAAATCTGATGGTGCAAGATACTTTGCGCTGGTTAGAACGAGCGGTCATTGGTTTGAATTTGTGTCCTTTTGCCAAATCGGTGTATGTCAAGGGCCAAGTGCATTGCACAGTCAGTGCGGCCGTCACATTGGAAGCTTTGCGCGACGACTTGCTGCAAGCGTTAAAAGATCTCGTGGCGCTAGATGCTTCTGAGCGCGATACCACCTTGTTGGTGGTTCAAAACTTATTGCAAGATTTTTACGATTACAACGATTTTTTAAATGTGGCGGACGACTGTTTGCTGGCACTTGATTTGGACGGCGAAATTCAAATTGCCAGTTTTCATCCGCGCTACCAATTTGCGGGTACCGAAGAAAACGACATCACCAATTTCACAAACCGATCGCCTTACCCCACTTTGCATTTGATTCGGGAGGCTAGCATTGACCGAGCGGTGGCTGCGTTTCCTGAGGCGAAAGCTATTTTTGAAGTCAACATGGCCACCTTGAACCAATTGGGCTTGGATGGGTGGAAAGCCTTGGAAGTGGGATCTACTTTGCCGCAAAATGAGTCTGATGAAAAAAAATCCAGTTAATTCGAAATCGACAGAACCCAAGCCATTGGATTTAGATTTGCGGCCAGGGCAATCAATTGAATTGCTCAAAGAGTTGCACATCCTCACGCGTGAAGGCAAGCTCAATCAAGACTCACGTCGCAAATTGAAGCAGGTGCTGCATCTGTTTCAGTTCATTGAAAAGATTTTGAAAGAGCTGTCTGAAGAAGATGCAGCCAAGGCCTTGAAGTTGTCTGTCTCTCAGCCGACTATTGGCAGCGCGCTGCCAAAGGGTTTGTCACTTGCAGACCATGGTGCAGGCAAGTCTTATTTAGGCTTCATCGTCTACGATTTATTTTTCAAGCAGTTGTCGCAAGGCCATATTTACGGCATTGAAACGCGCACTGAATTGGTCGAAGCTTCGCGGGCTTTGGCAAAGCGCTTGGACTTTCAGCGCATGGTTTTTTTGAACACCTCTGTAGCCGAGTCATCGCAGTCTGAACTCATGCCATCGCACATCGATGTGGTCACTGCGCTGCATGCCTGCGACACCGCCACCGACGACGCCATTGCTTTTGGACTCTTGAAAAAAGCCCGCGCCATGGTCTTGGTACCTTGTTGCCAAGCCGAAGTGGCCGCTCAATTGCGCCAAAACAAAGCCCTCAACTTGTCGCGCACCCCCTTGGCCGAACTCTGGCGCCACCCGCTGCACACCCGCGAAATAGGCAGCCAACTGACCAACGTCTTGCGCTGCCTTTACCTAGAGTCCAAAGGCTATACCGTCACGGTCACGGAACTGGTCGGCTGGGAACACAGCATGAAAAACGAACTCATCCTAGCCCACTACACCGGCCGCCCCAAACAAGGTGCCGCCAACCACCTCCAGTCCCTCCTGACCGAATTCGGCCTTCAGCAATCCCTTGCATCGCGTTACCCTTAATTGGGGTCAGATCAACATTAATTTCTTTCGGGTTAGCATTCAGGCATGGCCCGCCAACCCCGTTTAGCCCTTCCAGGTTACCCGCATCATGTGATTCAGCGGGGTAACAATCGCCAGCCCATCGTGCTGGACGAGGCCGATCGAAGAATGCTTTACAGCCTGTGGCTAGAAGAGTCACAGCGTCACAAAGTGGCTGTCAACGCTTACGTGTTGCTCGACAATCACTTCCACATGTTGCTCACACCGCCCAGCGATGAGGCAATGTCTTTGATGATGCAATCGGTGGGGCGGACTTATGTGCGCTACTTCAACAAGCGCCACAACAGAAGCGGCACACTCTGGGAAGGGCGCTACAAATCCTCGCTGATTGATTCAGAAGGGTATCTCCTCACGTGCATGGCCTACATTGACTTAAACCCAGTCAGAGCAGGTTTGGCAGAGTCGGCTGAGGACTTTAGCTGGTCGAGCTACAAGCACCTGGCAGGTCAAAGTATCGACAAATTGGTAACGCCGCACGCACTTTATTGGGGTTTGGGCAATACGCCCTTTGCCAGGGAGGCGGCATACGCCGAATTTGTGGCCGGAGGTTTGTCTGTGGCCACTCAAAAAGCCCTGACCGAGTCTGCCTTGAAGGGGCGCGTGGTGGGGCGCCCTGACTTTTTAATGTCATTGGAAAAGAATACTCAACGTCAAATCCTGCCGCAGAAGGCTGGAAGACCTTTCAAAAAACTCTCTAAGGCCTAATTTCTAATCAATAAATTAGATCTAAATGATTATTTTTATGCCTATTTTGATCTGTCCCTAATTAATTGACTTTTAAAAACAGATCAAATTAATGTTGATCTGACCCCAATTAATTTTCTTGGCATTTTTGTTGCAATGCAATATGCTCTCTATCCCGCGAAATATCTTTAGGAGTGCGCCATGACTTCGGCTGCCGAAAAATTAGCTTTGCAACAAACGGGTTTGTACGACCCAACTCAAGAGCACGACGCTTGTGGTGTGGGCTTTGTGGCCCATATCAAAGGCGCTAAAACGCATGCCATCGTGACGCAGGCTTTGAAGATTTTGGAGAACTTGGACCATCGGGGTGCTGTGGGTGCCGACAAGTTGATGGGTGACGGCGCAGGTATCTTGATTCAGTTGCCCGATGCGCTTTATCGCGAAGAGATGGCCAAGCAAGGCGTCACTTTGCCAGCGCAAGGTGAGTACGGTGTGGGCATGGTGTTTTTGCCCAAAGAACACGCATCGCGCATGGCATGCGAGCAAGAGCTCGAGCGCGCTGTCAAAGCCGAAGGTCAAGTGTTGTTGGGCTGGCGCGATGTGCCCGTTAACCGTGACATGCCCATGTCGCCTACTGTGCGCGAAAAAGAACCTGTTTTAAAACAGATCTTCATCGGCCGCGGTGCTGATGTGATTGTGCAAGACGCCCTGGAACGCAAGCTGTATGTCATTCGCAAAACAGCCAGTGCCGCCATTCAAAACCTCAAGCTGAAGCACAGCAACGAGTACTACATCCCTAGCATGTCCAGCCGTACCGTGGTGTACAAAGGCTTGCTCTTGGCCGACCAAGTTGGTACCTACTTCCGTGACTTGGAAGACGAGCGCTGTGTGTCGGCACTGGGCTTGGTGCACCAGCGTTTCTCCACCAACACTTTCCCAGAGTGGCCATTGGCTCACCCTTACCGCTATGTGGCGCACAACGGTGAGATCAACACCGTTAAAGGCAACTACAACTGGATGAAGGCTCGCGAAGGCGTGATGTCTTCCCCCGTGCTTGGCAACGACTTGCAAAAGCTCTACCCCATCAGCTTTGCCGGTCAATCCGACACAGCCACGTTTGACAACTGTTTAGAGTTGCTCACCATGGCCGGTTACCCCATCAGCCAAGCCGTGATGATGATGATTCCCGAGCCATGGGAAAACCACACCACCATGGACGAGCGCCGAAAGGCCTTCTATGAATACCACGCCGCCATGCTCGAGCCATGGGACGGCCCTGCATCCATTGTGTTTACCGATGGCCGCCAAATTGGTGCGACCTTGGACCGCAATGGTTTGCGTCCTTCACGCTATTGCATCACCGACGATGACATGGTGATCATGGGTTCTGAGACCGGCGTGTTGCCCATTCCAGAAAGCAAAATTGTTCGCAAGTGGCGCCTGCAGCCCGGCAAGATGTTCCTGATCGATTTGGAACAAGGTCGCATGATCGACGACGAAGAACTCAAGTCGAACCTGGCCAGCAGCAAGCCCTACAAGCAGTGGATTGAAAACTTGCGCATC
>JAJTDK010000105.1 GCA_021300495.1 Limnohabitans sp.
CCGAGTAGTAAGTAGACGTAGCAATGAGTGTTTGACTCGCATCGAAAGTATCAAACTTCAAGCCATTGGGATGAAATGGCAAGGGCGTTGAAAAAAATTGAATATCTCGTTTTTCAACGAAGCTAATTTCGTGAGTGCCCATAAGGCTGAGAGCTGGCTTGTTTCTCATCTCAGTTAAAAGCGCAGGAATGGCCTCTATTTCCACTGTTTCTGGATCATTTCCCCCGAGTCCCAAAATAACTGCTTGATCTGATGCATGCCCTTTTCCAGTTGAGCCTAAAGAGCCATGCAGTTGGCAGGAAATTCTGTGAGTTACAAGCAGCTTTTTTTGGCTGACCAATAGGCCAACAAATTGCTTGGCTGCTCTCATAGGGCCAACTGTGTGAGAACTGCTGGGGCCAATTCCAATTTTGAAAAGGTCGAATACAGAAATGGCCACGTCTAATTCCTTATAGGTCCAGCACATCAAAATACAAATTAATCTTAAATTGCATAGGTATGCATATAAATTATCAGTTAACTTAGTTTGTCTATTACTGGTGTTATTACTAGTTTTTGAATTGAATAAATTATGAATAATGCATACGTATGCTAAATTTCAAGCAAGGGTAAGGACATGTTCAGCGATAGTTTTCCCAAAATGCCTTCATTTCGACTTGATGGTCGTCGTGCTTTGGTCACGGGAGCTGGCAGGGGAATTGGCATGGCTTCTGCCTTGGCCCTTGCTGAAGCAGGTGCAGATTTGACCTTGGTGGCCAGATCGCAACAGGAACTCGAAGACGTCGCCACCGCAACTCGCAAGCATGGCGTGAATGCGGTCACCGTTTGTCTCGACATTACGGATACTGAAGCCGTTCAAGCAGCCATAGGTAAGCTAGAGCCCTATGAAATACTCATTAACAGTGCAGGCACAAACAAGCCTGCTTTGTTGGCAGACACAAACATGGCAGATCTTGACGCAGTCATGAGTCTGAATGTCCGGTCTACATTTTTGATCACCAGAGAACTGGTCAAAGGCATGGTATCTGCGGGTAAGGGTGGCAGTATCGTGACCATTTCCTCGCAAATGGGACACGTTGGTGGTATTAAGCGGTCGGTTTATTGTGCTTCCAAGCATGCAGTGGAGGGCATGACAAAGGCCTTGGCCTGGGAGCTTGGATCGCATGGCATCCGAGTGAATACGATTTGTCCTACTTTCATTGAAACCAAGATGACAGCACCAATGTTGTCTGATCCAGAATTTAAGCAGTACGTTGAGTCTCGAATTGCGCTTGGTCGAATTGGAAAATTAGAAGATTTAATGGGTGCCGTGGTGTTTTTGTGCAGTGATGCCGCCGCCATGGTCACTGGCAGTGCATTAATGGTAGATGGCGGTTGGACTTCTGTATGAAGTTTGGCATGATTGAGGGTATGAAAAATAATATTACCTCTATCGATGTCGCTCGACTGGCCCAAGTGTCGCAATCTGCTGTCAGTCGTACTTTTACGCCAGGTGCCAGTGTTGCCGAGGCAACGCGTGCAAAAGTCTTAGAGGCTGCCCTCAGGCTTAACTACCGTCCCAATGCGCACGCTCGCAGTTTGATCACAGGCAAGTCCCGCATCATTGGCCTTGTTTTGTCGTATCTTGAAAATCTTTTCTATCCTGCCGCATTGCAGCGACTATCGGAAAGGTTGCAAAAAGACGGCTATCACGTGCTTTTGTTTATCAATCAGACATCCAATGCAGATGACCTTGTCACTGAAATTTTGCAATACCACGTCGATGGCATTATTTTGGCAGCAACCACACTGTCCTCAGACCTTGCCAGAAATTGCGCTGATGCCAATATTCCAGTAGTCCTTTTTAACCGGGTCATGGGAAATTCTGGTTCTAGCAATTTGCAGTCCGTGAGTTCTGTGCGGTCTGACAATTTGACTGGTGGAAAAGAAATTGCCAATTTTTTAGTCAAGTCAGGCCATCAACGAATTGCCTACATAGCCGGTAACGAAGAATCTTCTACAAACTTAGAGCGTGAACGCGGTTTTCGCGAAGGCCTTGCCGAAAATGGAACCCACATTTGGGGACGGGCCACTGGAAATTACGAATTTGCGCAAGCACGATTGGCAACACTCGATTTGTTCAAACCAGGACAAGAGCACCCCGATGCAATTTTTGTGGCCAGTGACCACATGGCTTTTTCTGTCATGGACACTTTGCGTTTTGAGCTTGGTTTGCGAATTCCAGAAGATGTCTCTGTGGTCGGTTTCGACAATGTGCCGCAGGCTGAATGGGGTGCATACGAATTAACAACGTTTAATCAACCACTTGACCAAATGGTTGAAGCAACGGCCAGTTTGTTGCAAGAACGTTTGTCTGACAAAGAGAAATCAGCAGGTAAAAACATCGTCATTTCTGGCGAATTGATTGTTCGCAAGTCAGTCAAAATCATTCCAGAAAAACCCGATCAAAAAGTCCTTGCCAAGCCGACACCTAAACCCAAAATTAAAACTTGAACATGAGGGCTGAATGATTAAAGGATTTGACGCTGAATTTAGCAATTTAGACCACTACATTCGGGTCATTACCGACCGGATATGGGAAGGGCGTCGAATTGACGATATCAATCGTTACTATTCATCCGATTGTGCGGTTGAAACCCCTTCCAGCGTCAGCGTTGGGGCCAAGGCTGTCATCGATGGAACCATCGCTACATTGAATGCTTTTCCAGACAGAAGGTTGTTGGCAGAAGACATTATCATTTCAGGAAGTAGCGAAGGCGGTTATTTGTCTTCGCATCGAATTTTTAGTCCTATGACACATGCCGGTGCAGGTGTCTTTGGCACACCTAGCCACCGAACAATCTATGCTCGAACCATTGCAGATTGCGTGTGCATCAACAATAAAATTGTTCATGAGTGGTTGGTGCGAGACCAAGCCGCTATTGCAAGACAGATAGGTTCGAATGAGAAAGAGCTTGCACAAAAATGGCTTGATGCAAGCGGCGGCTATTTCAAAGCCGCAATGCCTGCAGCACCAAGCTACTACGTTTCTCACATTGAACAAAAAGGACATGCTGCTAAATATGCAGACTTCCTAGATCAAATTTTCAGATCTTTTCAAAAGATCAATGCAGACCATTTTTACGCACAGCAAATTATTTCAGCCTTGCCAGGCGGAGAGTCTGCCGTTGGGCAAAACCAGATCATGCAGTTTTGGCAAAGTTTGGCTGGATCACTCGAGCTCAATTCTTTCCAAGTTGAACATTCAGTCGCTAACGAGCGTGAAGGCAGACCCACTGCTGTTGCAGTTAGATGGCGCGCCAAAGGCATTCATGGTTTTTCTGGACGCTATGGCCAGCCAACAGGTCGTCCACTTGAAATTTTGGGCATTACCCACGTTGAGTTCCAAGATGACCGGGTGGTTCGAGAGTGGCACTTAATTGACGATGTTGCAATTTGGATGCAGATTTTGAGTCCAAGGAAGTAATCGTGGCCCGCGTTCAATTAAATAATATCTCTAAAAAATGGGCCAACTCGGTGGCTGTCCAGTCTATGAATTTGGACATCGAAGATGGTGAATTTGTAGTTCTGTTGGGTCCTTCTGGCTGTGGAAAATCTACAACCATGCGAATGATTGCTGGTTTAGAAGAGCCCACGGAAGGCGAAATATTCATCAATGGGCAGTGTGTCAATCACCTAGAGCCCAAGGACCGAAACATCGCCATGGTGTTTCAAAGTTATGGTTTGTACCCAAACATGACCGTTCAGGAAAATATTGCATTTCCTTTGAAAATTCGGGGGGAGCCTTTGGCAAAAATTGAGGAGTCAGTTAGAAAAGCGGCTGGACGCGTTGAGCTCCTAGATTTTTTGAACAGGAAGCCCAAAGAATTGTCTGGTGGGCAACGGCAACGAGTGGCTCTTGCGCGTGCCATTGTCAGGCAACCTCAAGTCTTTTTGATGGACGAGCCGCTTTCTAACTTAGATGCAAAGTTGCGCGTATCGATGCGTGCACACTTAAAAAATTTGCACAGTGAACTTGGTATTACCACTGTTTACGTAACGCACGATCAGATCGAGGCCATGACTTTAGCCGATCGAGTGGTTGTCATGAGCAATTCACTCATTCAGCAAATTGATACGCCAGAGAAAATATACAGCGACCCAGCCAATTTATTTGTTGCAGGTTTCGTAGGTTCGCCACCCATGAACTTGATCAAGGGAAAATTACAAGATGGTGTGTTTTTGGCACCTGGCGTTCAAATTCCTGGCTTTGGTCATTTAACGCAAGACGCTGTTGTTCTAGGTGTTCGTTCTGAAGACCTGTCGATTGCTAAACAAGACACATCCAATCTCAGCGGCAAAGTATTCAGCTTTGAATTGATTGGCGACAGCACCTTGACAACACTGACAATTGGTACCGATTTAATTTCTGTCAGAACGCCCAAAGACCTGCGTCTTTCAATCAACACCGATGTTTTCTTGACCGCAGATTTTAATTTTTGTTATTTGTTCGATTCAATCACGACAAATCGAATTCGATTACAAGATTGACATGCAAAGAAGAAAACTAATTGGTTTAGCGTTGCCCTTGGTTGTCAATCCTGCAGCATTTGCAGGCTCGATTTGCCGTGAATCCAAATACCGTGCAGATGTCAACATCGTTGCAAATTCTTTTCCAGTCATACAGCATCTGGCCAAAGTAGCCAAAAGCTGCGCCTCTGACAGTCTGAAGGTTAATGTGAAGTTAACTTCGAAAGTTCAGAATGAAGTGGAGATTGCTTTTTCTTCTTCAGGAAAATCGCCATTTGACGCGGCGGTTGTGTCCGCAAGTGTTTTCAACGATCTCTATTCAAAAAACCAACTGTATTCTTTAAAAGGCTTGGTCAATAAATTCAAAGAACCTCACAAAATTGAAGAAAAAATGATTGTCCGAATGAATGGTGAGCCGATGGCCATTGCATTCATGCAAAACACACAAGTTCTTTACTACCGTCGCGATATTTTTAAAAGATTGGGCTTATCGGTTCCTAAAACTTACGACGAAATGTTTGCAACCGCCGCCATCATTAAAAAGCTTGACCCCGCTATAGCCAATCCCATTGCTCAGTGTTTTTCCAAAGGTTGGGATTTGGCCACCGAGTTTACAAACGTCATTTCAAGTTTAGGCGGTCGTTTTTTCCAAGAAGGCACAGCAATGCCTGCATTTAACAGCGAACAAGGCGTTCAGGCTATTGATTTAATGCGCCAAATGTTGCCCTACATGTCACCCAATGCTTTGGCGTCCAATGCAGACGATGTCATGAACCAATTGCAGCAGGGGCGGGCGGCCATGGGTGTGCTGTGGGCAAGTCGCGCAAGCAGAATGGACGACCCCACAGCTTCTAAAGTGGTTGGCTTGATTGATTTCGCTCCTGCGCCTGCTGCCCGAGTGGGGGGCGGCACAGCCGC
>JAJTDK010000106.1 GCA_021300495.1 Limnohabitans sp.
ATTGCCAAAGAGGTGAGTGCCGAGTTTCCCGATGTGCATTGGGACAAAGAATTGGTGGATGCTTGTACGGCGCGCATGGTGAACCGTCCTGGAACTTTAGACACTTTGGTGGCCACTAATTTGCATGCCGATATTCTGAGCGATTTGGCTGCTGCCTTGGCTGGCAGCTTGGGCATTGCGCCCACGGGCAACATTGATCCAGAGCGTCGTTGCCCCTCCATGTTCGAGCCCATTCACGGTTCTGCCTTTGACATTATGGGAAAAGGTCTCGCAAACCCTATTGGCAGTTTTTGGAGTTGTGTGATGATGCTGGAACACATCGGTTTGGATCAACAGGCTCAGCGTTTGATGCTGGCCATTGAGGCTGTGACGGCCAACCCCAAGTTGCATACACGCGATCTAGGCGGAGAGGCCACGACGCAACAAGTGACCGAGGCGGTGTGCAAGATGCTTAGGCATTAGAAAATTTCATCATGATCGAGATGCAGGAGACAAAATGGAAAAGAAAACAAAATTTTGGTTAAGTGCAGTGGGCCTCAGTTTGGCAACCCTCATGCCGCACCACGCAAATGCGCAAGCCATGCCTGCGTGTCCTGAGAAGAATGTCATGTATTGGCAAGCCTTTCCACCCGGCGGTGAGTCTGATTTGTCTGCAAGGCACCAGCAAGTGGTGCTCAAAAAGAAATGCGGCGCCATCGACACCATCATTCAATACAAAGCCGGTGCAGGCGGCGGCCTTATGTGGGCCCAAATGAACAACCTGCCAGGCGATGGCCTCAATGTGGTGGGCATCAATTTGCCACACATTGTGTTTCAGCCTATTGAAGGTGAAGTTCAATACAAAACGGCCGACATCACGCCCGTTTTTTGGTTCCATTACACCCCCGATGTGTTGGTGGTGCCTGAAAGCAGTCCTATTAAAAACTTCGCTGAGTTCATTGCTGCGGCCAAACAGTCGCCGGGCAAAATGAATTTGGGTGGCTCGGGCTTGAACTCCGCCAATCACGCTGCCCACGAGCGTTTGAACGCTGCCTTTGGCATCAAGAGCACCTACGTGCCTTACAAAGGAACGGGCGACATGTCCATGGCAGTTGTCGGTGCTCAAATTGATGGCGCGGTGACCTACACCCCGTTTGCCATTGCCAATCGCGGCAAAGTTCGCGCCTTGGCTGTGGCCATGGAGAAGCGCCATCCTCTGATGCCAACTGTGCCCACCTTCAGAGAACTTGGCATCGACTGGGTTGACGGTGCCTATCGCGGCGTGGGTGTGCCAAGGTCAACCTCACCAGAGGCTCGCAAAAAATTGTCTGACATGTGGCTGGCCTTGAACAACGATGCTGAAATGAAAGAACTGGCAGCCAAGAGCGGCTTTGAGTTGGTCAACATTGGCACCGATCAAATGGACGCCTTCATGAAAGAGCGCATTGCTTTGTACATTGAAGGTGCCAAACGCTTGGGCTTGGGTAAAAAGTAAACCTCTTACATAAGGAGACAAAATGCGTTCAATTTTTTCTAAGTGGAAACAAGTTTTCACGGTCACATTGCTTGCTATGGCATTGCCCCTTAGTGCTGTTGCGCAAGCCTATCCCTCCAAGCCCATCAAAATGATTGTGCCGTTCCCAGCGGGCGGTACAACTGACATTGTGGCGCGCATCATTGCGCAAAAGATGACGGAGTCGATGGGACAACCCGTCACGGTTGACAACAAAGGTGGAGCTGGCGGCAACATTGGCGCAGACCTGATGGCCAAAGCAGCACCCGACGGCTACACCATCATGATGCACAACCTGTCCTTCCCATTGGCAGCGGTTGCACAAGCGCTGGCAAACAGATCACCCTTCAATGTGGACACAGATTTTGCCGGTGTATCCATTGCGGTTTATGTGCCCTTCATTTGGACTTCCAGCCCCTCAGTGCCAGCCAAAGACCTCAAAGAACTTGCCAACCTTTTGAAAAGCAACAAGTCTTTGCAATACAACTACGGCTCTACGGGCCCAGGCTCCACCATGCACGTCTTGGGCGAAGCCTACAAGAAAGAAGCAGGCATCAGCATGGAGCACATTCCATTCAAAGGTGCTGCACCCTTGAAGCAAGAGTTGTTGGCAGGCCGACTACAAGTGGGCGGTGATCAGTTGTCTTCATCCCTGGCAGAAGTGAAAGCAGGTACCTTGAAAGCCTTGGCCACAACGGCGTCAAAGCGTATTCCTGGCTTGCCTGATGTGCCTACTGTCAAAGAGTTGGGCTATCCAAACTTGGAGTTGGAGGGTTGGAACGGTGTGTTTGCACCCGCCAAAACACCCAAAGACATCATCGATCGCTTGAACAAAGAAGTTATTGCGGCTGTGAGGCACCCTGATGTGGTGAAGCGCTTGAACGAACTGGGCGCTGAAGGCGTAGGCTCAACACCTGCTGCGCAAGATGCCATGTTGCGCAAGCAGATGGATCAGTTTAGAGGCATCATCCGTGAGATGAAGCTCGACTAAGCATCACACGCCAAGGCATTACTTTGAGTGAGCGCCTTGGCCAAGCCACCAAACGGGTAGTTGCGTGCAGTCTTTGCCATCTAGGCCAGAGTCTGCAGCCTCGTTGAATTTTTGCAAGGCCATGCTGGTTAATGGCAACTCTCTGTGGTTTGTTTGGGCCAATGCAAGCATGGTTCGCATGTCTTTGCGCATGGTGGCGACATCCACTGTGACTGTGTCATTTTTCTGATGGCCCAAGGCTTGAACCAGCAAGGGGCCGCGCACCTTCAGCATATTGGGTCCGCCGGAGCTTTCGGACAAAATGTCAACCACCCTTTGAGGATCCAGTTTCAAATGGTCAATCAAGGACAGTGCTTCACCCAAGGTTTGCCAGTAAACCATGAGAGGCAAATTAACGGCCATCTTCATGGTCGATCCAGCGCCATAAGTACCCACATGTTCAACGCGTTTGCAAAGGTGTTCTAACAAAGATTGGACCTTGGAGAGATCGGCTGCATGGCCACCTACAAATCCGAGCAATTTACCTTCCTTGGCGGGGCCGATGCTGCCGCCCACAGGGCACTCTAAATACGCAGCGCCAACAGCTTGCACCCGCAATGCCAGTTCTGGTGGTTTGGCAGGATTGACAGTACTCATGTCAATGAAAGTGGGATGTGCGCCAGCGCCAGACAAGAGGCCCTCGGTGCCTGAGTAAACATCGTCGATGGCTGCTTCGTTGGTGAGCAGTGTGATGACGGTGTCAACAGACTCGGCCAACACTTTGGGCGAGCTAGCCCATTGCGCGCCTGCATTCAAAAGTGTGCTGGCTTTGTCTGATGTTCGGTTCCACACAGTCACTGAATAGCCCAGCCCCAAAAGGCGGGAACCAATGGCATTGCCCATTTTGCCGATGCCTGCGATACCAACTTTCATGTCGTACTCCAATTGCGATGAATAGAATTTACTTTGAGATGAGTGGGTTTATTTCAAAATATCGCCCATGCACAAGTACTTCATCTCGAGGTACTCTTCCATGCCGTGGTGTGAGCCTTCGCGGCCTAAGCCCGATTGCTTCACGCCGCCAAAGGGCACGTGCTCGGTGGCAATAACACCCACATTGATACCCACCATACCGTATTCCAAAGCTTCGCTAACCCGGAAAATTCGGCCTACATCGCGGCTGTAGAAATAGCTGGCCAAACCAAACTCTGTGTTGTTGGCAGCATCGATGGCCTCTTGTTCGGTTTTGAATTTAAAGACAGGTGCAAAGGGTCCAAAGGTTTCCTCACGGGCGCACAACATGTCTGAAGTGGCGTTGCCAATGACGGTAGGTTCGAAGAACTGGCCGTTCAATGCTTTACCACCTGCCAACACGACACCCCCTTTGGCTTTGGCGTCTTCCACGTGGCGTGTGACTTTTGCCAATGCGGCCGGTTCAATGAGCGGGCCTTGGACCACGCCTTCTTCAAAGCCATTGCCCACTTTCAGGGCTTTTACTTTGGCGGCAAATTTTTGGACAAACGCGTCGTAGACAGACTCTTGCACATAGATGCGATTGGCGCAGACGCACGTCTGACCTGCATTGCGATATTTGCTGGCCATAGCACCTTCTACGGCGCTGTCGATGTCGGCATCGTCAAACACAATGAAGGGCGCGTTGCCACCCAATTCAAGCGACAGTTTTTTCACAGTGGGCGCCGATTGCGCCATCAAAATTCGGCCTACTTCGGTGCTACCAGTAAAGCTAATGTGACGAACGATGTCACTAGAACAGAACACTTTGCCTGCGGCGATGCTGTTGTCTGAATCGGCGGTGAGTAAATTGATGACACCCGCTGGAATGCCTGCGCGAATGGCCAGCTCGCCTGCGGCCAAAGCTGTTAAGGGCGTCAACTCGGCTGGCTTGATAACCACGGTGCAACCAGCCGCCAAAGCGGGCGCCACCTTGCGGGTGATCATGGCCAAAGGGAAGTTCCACGGGGTAATGGCAGCGCAGACACCGATGGGCTGCTTGATCACAATCAGACGGCGCGTGTTGTCAAATTGGGGCAATGTTTCGCCATTGACGCGCTTGGCTTCTTCGGCATACCACTCAACAAAGCTGGCGCCGTACGTTACTTCGCCTTTGGCTTCAGCCAAGGGTTTGCCTTGCTCGGCGGTCATGATGCGACCTAAGTCTTCGACATTGGCCATGAGCAGGTCGTACCATTTGCGCAGCAAAACGCTGCGCTCTTTGCTGGTTTTGCCACGCCAGGCCGGAAGGGCGGCATTGGCTGCAGCAATGGCCTGTTCGGCTTCGGCGGCTCCCAAGTTGGCCACATCGGCCAGTTTGGCGCCTGTGGCGGGGTCATGGATGTCAAATCGACTGCTGCCTTTGACCCATTCGCCGTTGATCAAGGCATCTGTTTTAAGGAGTGAGGGGTCTTTGAGCAAGGCCAAAGGGGAAGTTTTCATGTCCATGGGGGTCTCCTAGGGTTATTTGTGAAGGCTTTGAAGCAGCACTTGCAATCTTATAATGGAAAGTTGAGCCCAGTTTGGCTTTATTTAAGATACCCCTGACATGAGCACACCTGTTATTTCTGTTGCCGATATTCGCAAAACATTCCTAGACTTTTTTGCGTCCAAAGGTCATACCGTGGTGGCGTCCAGCCCCTTGGTCCCAGGCAACGACCCCACTTTGATGTTCACCAACTCTGGCATGGTTCAGTTCAAGGACGTGTTTCTGGGCGAGGACAAACGAAGTTATGTCCGTGCCGCGTCTGTTCAGGCTTGTTTGCGTGCGGGCGGTAAGCACAACGATTTGGAAAACGTGGGTTACACCGCGCGTCACCACACCTTCTTTGAAATGTTGGGCAATTGGAGCTTTGGTGATTATTTCAAACGAGACAGTTTGAAATGGGCCTTTGAATTGCTGACCCAAGTTTACAAATTACCAGCTGAAAACCCGCCTGGCAGCCCCGAGCAAGACGGTGACCGTTACATTGAAATTTGGAACAACGTGTTTATGCAGTTTGACATGCAGCCAGATGGCAGCGTGAAGAATTTGCCTGCACCTTGCGTGGACACGGGCATGGGCCTTGAGCGTTTAGCCGCCATTCTGCAGCACGTTCACAGCAACTATGAAATCGATATTTTTGATGCATTGATCAAAGCAGCGGCGCGCGAAACTGGCTGTGCCGATTTGCAAAATAAATCTTTGCGCGTCATTGCGGATCACATTCGCGCTACAGCTTTCTTGGTCAGCGATGGCGTGGTGCCCAGCAACGAAGGTCGCGGTTATGTTCAGCGACGCATTGTGCGCCGTGCCATTCGCCACGGTTACAAGCTGGGCCAAAAGACGCCGTTCTTTCACAAGTTAATGCCCGACCTGGTCAAGCTGATGGGTGAAGCCTATCCCAGTTTGGCGTCTCAAGAAAAGCGCATTACCGATATTTTGAAAGCCGAAGAAGAGCGCTTTTATGAAACGCTTGAAGTGGGTATGCAAATCTTGGATGCAGCGCTTGAAGGCGGCGCCAAAGTGTTGCCAGGCGAAGTGGCATTTAAATTGCACGATACCTACGGTTTCCCCTTGGACTTGTCGGCTGACGTTTGCCGCGAGCGCAATTTAAGTGTCGACGAAGCTGGCTTTACAGCGGCTATGGAGCGACAAAAGGCTCAAGCCCGTGCGGCCGGTAAATTCAAAATGGACCGCGCCCTGGAATACTCCGGTGCAGGCAATCACTTCGTGGGTTACGACGACTTGCAAGTTACTGCCAAAGTGCTGGCGCTGTATGTCGATGGCGTACCTGCTTCAGAACTCAAAGCAGGTCAAAGCGGCGTGGTGGTTTTGGATACCACACCTTTTTACGCAGAGTCTGGCGGTCAAGTGGGTGATCAAGGTTTGTTGCAAACGGCTGGTGCCAAATTTGAAGTAGAAGACACTTTGAAAATCAAAGCCGATGTGTTTGGTCATCACGGCATGTTGCTTGAAGGCGGCCTGAAAGTGGGCGATGCCGTTCAAGCGCAGGTCAACACCGACTTGCGTGCAGCTACTGTGCGCAATCACTCTGCCACACACTTGATGCACAAAGCCTTGCGTGAAGTGCTGGGCGACCATGTGCAGCAAAAAGGCTCTTTGGTGAATGCCGAGCGCACGCGCTTTGACTTTGCACACAACGCCCCAGTGACAGACGAACAAATTTTGGCCATTGAAGCCAAAGTGAACGAAGAAATTTGGGCCAATCCGGCAACGCAAGCACGCGTGATGGACATTGAGTCTGCTCAGAAAACTGGCGCCATGATGTTGTTTGGTGAGAAGTATGGCGAGACTGTTCGCGTGCTTGACATCGGCTCCAGCAGAGAGCTGTGCGGTGGTGTTCACGTGCACCGCACGGGCGACATTGGCTTGTTTAAGGTGGTGGCTGAAAGTGGCGTGGCTGCTGGCGTGCGGCGCATTGAAGCTGTGACGGGTGGCAATGCCTTGGCTTATTTACAGTCTTTGGAAGCCACTGTATCCAAAGCGGCTGGCAGCCTGAAAGCATCGCCTGCCGAATTGAACAGCCGCATTGCACAAGTCTTGGACCAAGTGAAATCCTTGGAAAAAGAAATGGCTGCGCTGAAGGGTAAATTAGCCTCTTCCCAAGGCGATGAATTGATGACGCAAGCAGCCGAGGTGAAGGGTGTCAAAGTGTTGGCCGCTTTGCTTCCAGGCGCAGACGCTAAGACATTGCGCGACACCATGGACAAGTTGAAAGACAAACTGAAAACTGCTGTCGTTGTGTTGGCCGCGGTGGAGGGTGACAAGGTTCAATTGGCTGCGGGTGTAACTTCTGACACCATTGGCAAAGTGAAGGCTGGTGAGTTAGTCAATTTTGTTGCTCAGCAAGTAGGTGGCAAAGGTGGCGGTAAGCCGGATATGGCCATGGCGGGTGGTACAGATGCTACTCATCTGGATGCGGCCTTGAACAGTGTGCGGGCTTGGGTGACTGAGCGTTTGTAATTTTGATCTTTAGAGATTCAATTGCCTTAAGCTTTCAAAGCTTCTCGATGAACCGGTAACAGGATCTTTGAACGCTATTGTTTGTGCTAACAGCTGTAAAGGGGCACTGAATTCACCGAGATCATTGGCGTGAAGCAACACCTTCGGATAAAACTGATCGTTTATCAATGGCAGGCCTAAGGAATTCATGTGCACGCGCAATTGATGTCGTTGCCCTGTCAATGGTTTCAAAAGATATTTTGCAAGTGAGGTTGATTGAGTTTCGTTTTGATTGGCCGAGCCTGTGTCGATAACAAACTTCTCCACACAATCAATCCAAGTTTCACTGTTAAGTTTTGAAGAATCTAGCTGCGCATGACTGGTAACTTCTCGCATCCTAAAAAACTGTGAGTCTTCCTCCATCATGCTTCGATGGACAAGTGGAAACTGCAGATTTAAATGGGATGTTTCCGGCCCTCCCGCAATGGCTACATAGGTTTTTTCAACTTGCCGCAACCTGAACAACTCTTGATAAGCATTTCGATCCTGTTCGCGCACACTGAACACCACTAAGCCCGCAGTTTCCCGGTCGATTCGGTGCACTGGAGATAGTTTTGGCAAATTCAATTCCTGCTTTAGTTGCACCAACAAGCTTTGCTGAACATAGCGGCCACCGGGTGTGACTGGCATAAAGTGCGGCTTGTCCGCTACCACCAAATAATCGTCCTGAAAAATGACAGTGGCCTTGAATGGCAATTTGGGCTCATTGCGAATGCTGCGGTAGTAGTAAAGATGCGACTCTTTAAGCAGACTATCTTGCGGAGCCATCACGCGCCCAGCCGCATTCAGAATTTCCTGAGCTTCAAATCGCGAAAGCCATTCTTCTCGTGAAATAGCACTGAACTTGGCAGCTAAAAAATCAATCGCAGAAAGCGTGGTGTTGGCAGGAACGCCAACTGTGCTAGGCCCAACGCCGTTGATAACAGGCGGCTTAAACGCGTTGGAAGACGACATCCCACACACCATGCCCCAATTTCAAACCGCGATTTTCAAACTTGGTGAGAGGGCGATAGTCTGGCTTGACGGCAAAACCCCCTTGATCATTGGCTGCTGTATTTTGCAGCAAAGGTTCTGCACTGAGGACTTCCAAAATTTGCACTGCATAAGGTTCCCAATCGGTGGCGCAATGAATGTAGGCGCCAGGTTTGAGACGTGCAGCCAACTTTGCAATCAAAGGTGCTTGAATAAGTCGGCGTTTGTTGTGACGTGACTTGTGCCAAGGGTCTGGAAAGAAAATGTGCACGCCGTCCAAGGACGCCAATGGCAGCATGTTGTCAATCACCTCTACAGCATCATGCTGCAAAATTCGAATGTTGTGAATGTCTTGCTCGCCAATGCGTTTGAGCAATGCGCCTACGCCGGGTTCATGTACTTCACAGCATAAAAAGAAATCGCTAGGGCGAACCTTGGCAATGTGTGCGGTGGCTTCACCCATGCCAAAACCAATTTCCAAAATGACTGGGCCGGTGGTTGCATCTTGTCCATTCAGTCCAAACGCTTTGACCATGTTCAATGTTTCTGGCGCATATTTCAACAAAAACTGAGGGCCCCAAACTTCAAAGGCTTTAGCTTGTCCGGTGGTCGTGCGGCCAGCACGTTTCACAAAGCTTTTGATATTTTTAGGATAGGCGACCGAGGCCGGCGCTTGATTGGCAGAGTCAGAAGTCATTCGTTGATTTTAAGGGCTAGCGCTCAAGTACTTCTGTGTCCATTCCTGTGTCCAAGTACTCAGGGCTTGATCAAGGTCTGCTGAATCACAAGAATGAAGCTTCAGGGTGCTCAAACCCAAGGTGCTTGCCGCTGTCTGCAAGGCCAAGCAAACAGCCCTTGGCGAACTTAAATCCAAAGCTTTGGCATCATTTTGTTTGGATAACTTTTCACCGTTGCCACCCAAAACCAATGGCGTGTGAAGGTATTGCGGATGTTCAAGCCCCAATGCTTCTTGTAACAAATACTGCCGCGCAGTGTTGTCAGTGAGGTCTTCGCCTCGCACAACATGCGTGATGCTTTGCGCGGCATCATCAACGACCACTGCCAATTGATAAGCCCACAAACCGTCGGCCCTCTTTAAAACAAAGTCGCCCACTTCTTCTTGAACATTTTGAACCTGATATCCCAGCCGACGATCGATCCAATGCACTTCAGGGCAACCCCGAATATGGCTCCATTGAGTGACATTAAAACGCCAAGCTCTGGCAGGCTTGCCATCCAAGCCGTTTCTGCAAGTGCCCGGATAGACTGCAGATTTGTGCCTCTCCAAGCTCAAACCTAAAGACACTTGTTGCTCTTCAATTTCTTTGCGCGTGCATGCGCATGGGTATGCCAAGCCTTTGGCAATGAGTTGATTGAGTGCT
>JAJTDK010000032.1 GCA_021300495.1 Limnohabitans sp.
CCTTTGCAGGCTTTGCTCAATCGCACATGGACACCCACACTGAGTGTCACCGGTGCCGAAGGTTTTCCCACATTAGAAAACGCAGGCAATGTGCTGCGGCCTTACACGGCGTTCAAACTGAGCTTGCGCTTGCCACCTTTGGTCGATGCAGCATCCGCTGTTGCCAAAATGAAAGCAGTGTTAGAAGACAACGCGCCTTACCAAGCGCGTGTGACTTTTGAATCCAACGGGGGCGCGACCGGTTGGAACGCACCCAGCAGCACACCGTGGTTTGAAAGTGCCCTGCAACGTGCCAGTCAATCGCACTTTGGTGCATCGGTGGGCTACATCGGTCAGGGCGGCACCATTCCTCTCATGAGCATGTTGAGCCAAGGTTTCCCAAAAGCACAAATGATGGTGTGTGGTGTGTTGGGCCCGAAAAGCAATGCGCACGGACCCAATGAATTTTTGCATGTGCCATATGCCAAAAAACTCACAGCCTCGGTGGCTGAAGTCATGGCATCGCTACCCTGATAATTTTACGCAGCGGTCTGGTTTTTGCGAATCCAGACCAGCCACATCAAGGCCAGAGCCGTGAGTGCTACAGGCACCACTGAGCCGTAGTTCAACCACGTCCAGCCTTGTGTGGTCACCAGCGCGCCAGAGGCAAAAGAGGTAACGGCCATGGTGGCAAAGACACAGAAGTTGATGGCCGCTTGACCACGGTCTTTCTCTTCAGGTCGCCAAGCTGTCATGGCCAGAGTGGTGCTGCCCGTGAAAACAAAGTTCCAACCGACACCCAGGACAAACAAAGCCAAAACAAATTGATGCAGCTCCGTGCCCGAAAGCGCTATGCCGATACAGACAAAGTTCAATAGCACGCCCACCGCCATGATTTGCAGAACGCCAAACTTCTTAATCAGGTGACCTGTGAAAAAACCAGGCGCAAACATGCCAATGACATGCCACTCCAAAACCAATGCGGCATCACTGAACGGATAACCGCACACTTGCATGGCCAGAGGTGTTGCGGCCATCAACAAGTTCATCACGCCATAACTGAGCGCTGCTGCGGCTGCAGCCACAATGAACACTGGCTGTTTCATGATCTCGCTCAAGGGGCGACCTTCTGAGCTGCCTTTGACTTTCTCAACCACGGGCGGAAACTTCACAAAGTGCATCAGCACCATGCCCAACACCGCCACGGCCGTTAGTGCCACATAGGCGCCCATGAAAGGCGTTTCAAACCAGCCTTTGCTTTGAGAGGCCAAATTGGGGCCTACGATGGCACCTATCAAGCCACCCGCCATGACCCATGAAACCGCCTTTTCTCGAAAGGAAGCTTCCGCCAATTCGGCGGCGGCAAATCGGTAAAGTTGGCCGTTGGCGCTGTAATAACCGGCCACCACCGTTGCCAAAACCAACAGCTCAAAATTGTGAGTGTGCGCCGCATAGGCACACAAGATGGCCGACAGCAAGCCCACCAACAAACCCAGCTGAAAAGAAACTCTGCGGCCCCACTTGGCTTGTGACTTGGCCACCAAGCCTGTCGACAACGCGCCGCCCACCACATAACCCATGACCGGCAGTGTGGCCATCCACCCCTCGGGCGCAAGGCTTAGGCCGACAAGGCCATTGATTGCAATGAAGGTGACGTTGTTGGTGAGAAACAGACCTTGGCACAAGGCCAACAAAAAAAGATTGGGGTTCATACACCGGAGTGTATCTAATCCCAACAACTCAGTGCAGACAAAACGGCGACAGGCGCTGTTTCAGCTCGCAAAACCCGATGGCCTAAGCTCACAGGGACAAACCCTGCTGCAATGGCCTGCGCTTCCTCTGTGGGACTCAAACCACCTTCTGGCCCGCTAAGCAAAATAATCTCGTCCCTCTTGGCCTCGCCCTGGCCTTTGGGAGTTTTGAGGGCCTGCATCATGTCTTGAAGCGATCGGGTGCCGGGCGCCAATGACAAGACCCACCTTGCGGCTTGCGAGGGTGCGACTGATAACTGCGCTATGGCCTGCGAAAGATTAACTGGCGTGGCCACTTGCAAAACACGGTTACGACCACACTGCTCACTTGAGGCCACCGCAATGGCTTGCCAATGTGCTAATTTTTTATCTGCGCGTTCACCCTTGAGTTTCAAAACACTGCGCTCTGCGGTGATCGGCAGTAGCGTGGTGGCGCCCAACTCAGTGGCTTTTTCAAGCAGCCAATCCATGCGCTCATTGGCCGTGATGCCAGACCATAAATGGACGCCCATGTTCAACTCACGCTCAATGTGGTTTTGCTCACCCACGCGCACCGACACATCACTGCGGCCCATGTGAGTGACCACGGCTTTGAACTCACCGCCTTGGCCATTGAAAAGAGTGATCTCATCATTGGGCTGAAGCCTCAGAACTTGCACATGCCTTGCCGTACCTGATGGCAGATTCAAGGCGTCTCCTGGGATGAGCGCCGTTGGACAATGAAAGCGGGGCAGGTTTGACATCAATGTTTGACTTTCAGCGCTTACATGCGGCCAAACGTAAAACCCGTCACACCGTCTTTGCCTTCTACTTCTTCGATCAAGCGAAGCAGGGGTCTGAGTTCAATGTACCGGGCGGCTGTTGAGCGAATGTAGTCGATAAAACGAGGTGCATCGGCCAAGTATTTTTCTTTGCCGTCGCGCAAAGTCAGGCGCGCAAAAATACCAGCCACTTTCAGATGACGCTGCAAACCCATCCACTCTACGGCGCGGTAGAAAACACCAAAATCTTGGTGCCAATCTTCAAAGTCGAGCAGCCCTGCCTTGCGCGCTTTTTCCCAATAGCGGATGGTGACATCGAGTACAAAATCTTCTTCCCAAGTCAGAAATGCATCGCGCATCAAACTGGCCACGTCATAGGTGACAGGGCCATACACGGCGTCTTGAAAATCCAACACGCCTAAAGCGGCATCACGGCCCGTGGGCATCATCAAATTGCGCGGCATGAAATCACGATGGACAAACACCGACGGGCTGGCCAAATTGCGCGTCACCAGCATTTTGAAGGTGCTGTCTAGCGTGTTCCTGATTTTGCCTTGAACATCAATTTGACGATGCTGCGCAAGGTACCAGTCTGGAAACAAGCTCAGCTCTCGGTTCAGCAAAGCTTCATCGTAGGGCGGCAAGACACCCGCTTTAGAAGACAGCTGCCACGCTATCAAAGCATCGACAGCCTGCATGTAAAGCGCATGGTTGGCTTGCGGGTTTTTGACGTCAATGGCGGACATCATGGTCTGGTCGCCCAAGTCAGTGAGCAGCATGAAACCTTGCGCTTCTTGCCATGCCAAAACCTCGGGGGCTTTGAGGCCTGCCAACTGCATGAGTTTGGCAACTTTGACAAAGGGTTCACAGTTTTCTTTGTCGGGCGGTGCGTCCATCACAATCAGGCTGGCGCCCGCCTGTGTGTCAACGCGCAAATAACGCCTGAAGCTGGCATCGGCAGATGCAATTCTTAAACTGGATGGCACAAGGCCATGGGTTTGAGCCAAAGCCTCTAGCCATGAAATACAGGCCAATTGGCGCTGCGGCTCGGCCCAAGTCACATTCGACGTCGAAATTTGATCAGAATTCAAGTTCTCATTCCAGTTGTAAAAGTCAAGCCATGCCACCGGACCGCATTCATGGGTCATGTTGGGCGGCACTCATGGATAATCCATTCTACAAACACCCGTCAACCTGGACGATAACCCATTGAAGACACGCCCCTCATTTCAGACGCTCAAGCACCTACAAGCCCTGCCTTTGGCTTGTATGTTACTTGGGCTCACGCCGGTCTGGGGCCAAGTTTCGGCTCCTGCCAAAGGGCCTTCAGCGCTCAGTCTGCCTGCCGCCATCCCTGGCGTGATTCTTCGAAACAGCACTCACCTAGAAGAAAAGATTTCTGAAGTCGAGCGCAAGCAATCGCCCTTGTTTATTTCGGGCCAACGCATTGATGCCCGGCCAGACCTGGACATGGTCATCGAAGGCGATGCTTTGCTGCGCAAGCAAGGCCTGACTGTGAAGGCCCAACGCATTGAATACGATCAGTCGCAAGACACCTTGAAAGCCACCGGTGGTGTCAAAATCAATCGAGATGGCAATACATTTCAAGGCAATTCCTTGATCTTGCAGGCGGACGCCTTTCAAGGTAAGTTTTCGCAAGCTGACTACACCTTGCTCAAAGGTGGTGGCCATGGCAAGGCTTCTGAAATTGAGTTCATCGATCAGCAGCGCGCCATCATTCGCAATGCGACCTTCACCACCTGCGCGCGATTGCCAGGCCCTAGCTGGCTGCCTGAATGGGTGCTCAAAGCGGCCAGCCTTCAAGTGAATGAAGAAAACGACACCATTCAAGCCAAGGATCTGCAACTTCGATTCAAAGATGTGCCGATCTTGGCTGCGCCCTCACTCACTTTTCCGCTCAACAGCACCAGACAGTCGGGCTTGCTGTCGCCACTGGTTGGCATCGATACCGTCAGCGGTATTGAGATTTCCTCACCTTATTATTGGAACATTGCGCCCAATCGCGATGCCACACTGACAACCACATTCATGAGCAAGCGCGGGGTCGCTTTTGATTCTGAGTTTCGCTACCTAGAGCTCGACAGCCAAGGTCAGACTCGTTTCAACCTGATGCCCAACGACACCCTGCGCCAACAATCGCGCTGGGGTCTTTCGACCCAACATACCGGCGGCATTGAAACCGGCAGCAGCACCTTAGGCCGCTTAGGTTTGAATGTGAATTTGAACCGCGTCAGCGACGACAACTACTGGCGGGATTTCCCTCGGGCCGGCTTGTCGTTGTCACAACGTCTGCTGCCTGCCTCTGGTAGTCTGCATTGGGCGCAAGGTGATCTCTCCATGATGACTCAGGTCTTGAAATTTCAGACTTTGCAAGACATCAGTTCACCCATCACGCCGCCTTACGATCGCTCGCCTCAAATAGTGGCTCGCTACAACACATGGGATCTCGGCGGTTTTGATGTGGGCGTCACGGCCGACACCACCCGCTTTGAGGCGGACTACAGCCGAATACCCGGTGGCACGAGTTCTATTTTGCGCAATGGTCAGCGCAGCTTTGCCGCCGCCCAAATCAGCCGGCCGTGGCTCAAACCATGGGGCTTTGTGATTCCAAAAATACAGCTTCACGCAACACGCTACCAGTTGGAATCAGCGCTTGCTAACGGTCAATTGGAAGCCAACCGCTTGCTGCCGACTTTCAGCTTGGACACAGGCCTTGTCTATGAGCGAGACGCTTCCATCTTGGGTCGAGGGTTAAGACAAACTCTGGAGCCTAGGGCCTTTTTTGTCAGAACACCGTACAAAGATCAAAGCCAACTGCCCAGTTACGACAGTGGCGCAACAGACTTCAACCTCACCACGGTCTACTCCGAAAATCCGTATGTGGGACAAGACCGCCTTGCAGACAACAACTTGGTGACGTTGGGCGTGAACAGCCGATTTTTTGACAGCAACACGGGCGCAGAACTGGCGCGCTTTGGTTTTGCGCAGCGGTATCGCTTCTCTGACCAACTGGTTAGGTTGCCAGGCGAGTTGCCTGTGTCCTCTGGCTACAGCGATATTTTGTTGGGTGCAGGCGTGCGCTGGGACAACCGCTGGACCTTCGACTCAAGCCTGCAATTTGATGCACAAACCCACCGCACGACACGCACCACGCTGACCACTCGCTTCAATCCGACACCCTATCGGGTTTTCAATACGGCCTACCGCTTGGCGCGCGATCAAAGCGAGCAAATTGACGTGGGCTGGCAATGGCCTTTGCGTGACTTTTCTTTTGCCAAGCATGACGACGCTTCTGGCAACCAGCAGGTGCTGGGTCCTGGACAAGGCTTGGGCGCCGATCGCTGGTACAGCGTTGGGCGCATGAACTTCAGCTTGAAGGATCGCAAAATGGTCGACACCTTGCTAGGTTTTGAATACGACTCAGGTTGCTGGCTAGGTCGCGTTGTTTATGAGCGCCTTCAAAGTACAACCAGCACATCACGCAGCCGGATTCTTTTTCAACTTGAATTTGTGGGATTGGCCCGTGTAGGCTCTAGTCCTTTGAAAACATTGCGCGAC
Organism: Limnohabitans sp.; assembly: GCA_021300495.1. GTDB lineage: Bacteria > Pseudomonadota > Gammaproteobacteria > Burkholderiales > Burkholderiaceae_C > Limnohabitans_A. The sequence continues at coordinate 6,071 of JAJTDK010000032.1, forward strand.
AATATCCCCCGTTACCAATACCTCCGCGAAGATTTAGCGCCCACCACCAGATTCACTACATATGACTAAATTTTTTGCATTGAACATCGGCATGATCGCAAGCTTTTTAGTGGCGCTCATTGGACCGGGCATGGCACAGGCTCAGAGCAATTTGAAATCACGGTCCGTTGACTACATTGTTGCCGTTGTAAATTCAGAGCCCATCACCAACAACGAAGTCCAAAATCTAAAGCTGCGTTTAGAAAAGCAATTGCAGCCAGGTACCGCCGCACCCAGTGCCCAAGTTTTGACGCAGCAAGCCCTTGATCAATTGATCAATGAGAAGGCCCAATTGCAACAAGCTCGCGACAATGGTATTCGCATTGATGACACCGAAGTCGATCAAACAGAACTCAACATTGCGCGTCAAAATCAAGTCTCCAAAGAAGAGCTTTACAAACGAATTGTTTCGGAGGGCTTAAGCGTCTCTGCATTTCGCGAGCAATTGCGAAACCAATTGATGATCAGCCGTTTGCGTGAACGGGACGTTGACAACAGGGCCCGTATTTCCGACACCGATATCGCGCAGTACCTTCAAAGTCAGCAAGCAGGCAAGCCCGTGGCCAGTAGTCCAGTGGATATCAACCTGGCCATGATTTTGATTGCCGTGCCAGAGAGTAGTTCTGAACAAGAGGCTGCTGAGTTAAAAATCAAAGCACAACAAATTGCGCAACGCGCCAAACGCGGCGAGAGCTTTGCGGCATTGGCACAAGCCTTCTCTCAAGCCCCTGACAAAGGCGCCAATGGTGGCGAAATGGGTCTGCGTACCGCCGACCGCTACCCCACACTGTTTATTGACAGTACGCAAAATCTCAACAAAGGCGAGGTCTCAGACCCTGTTCGCTCGGGTGCTGGATTTCACATCTTGAAAGTATTAGACAAAAAACAAAGTGAGATGAGCAGCACTTTGATTTTACAAACGCGTGCTCGCCACATTTTGCTGCGGACTGGCAGCGAATTGTCCGAAGCCGCCGCGCGCAATCGCTTAGTCACTTACAAGCAACGGGTGCAAACTGGAACAGATTTTGCCGATTTGGCTCGGCAGTTCTCGCAAGACGGCAGCGCTTCAGCAGGTGGCGATTTAGGTTGGGCAAGCCCCGGTCAGTTTGTCCCAGAGTTTGAAGAGGTCATGGCGCGCCTGCAACCTGGGCAAATTTCTGACCCCTTGATTTCTCGGTTTGGCGCGCACCTCATTCAGGTCATGGAGCGTCGCGAGGTGCCATTGTCAGTTCGTGAACAACGAGAAATGGTTCGCACACAATTGCGCGAAAAGAAAATTGAAGAACTTTATTCAGCATGGGTTGAGGAATTACGCGGTCGCGCTTATGTTGAATTGCGCGACCCTCCCCAATGAAGCACATTCCACGCAAACGTTTCGGCCAACACTTTTTATCTGACGGCGGCATCATTGATGCCATCGTGAATGCCATACATCCCCAAGCTGGGCAAGCCATGGTTGAAATTGGCCCTGGCTTGGCGGCACTCACGCAACCCTTGGTTGAGCGCTTAGGGCATCTGACTGTCATTGAATTAGACCGTGACTTGGCCATGCGCCTTCGACTTCACAAACAACTCACCGTGGTCGAGTCGGATGTCTTGCGCGTTGACTTCACGACACTGGCGGCCGGTCACAAACTGAGGGTCGTGGGCAACTTACCTTACAACATTTCCACGCCTATTTTGTTTCACTTGCTAGCGCATGTCAGCGCCATCGAAGATCAACACTTTATGCTGCAAAAGGAAGTGGTTGACCGCATGGTGGCCTCTCCTGCAACGTCAGACTATGGCCGTTTGTCTGTCATGTTGCAGTGGCGCTATGAGATGGAAAATGTGCTTTTTGTGCCACCTGAAAGCTTTGACCCACCGCCGCGCGTTGACAGCGCAGTTGTGCGCATGGTGCCGCGCAGTGCTCCAGCCAACATCGACGTGAAGCTCTTGGAAAAAATGGTTCAAGTTGCCTTCAGCCAACGACGCAAACTGCTAAGGCACACGCTAGGTGCTTGGTTAACAGAGCGAAATTTTGCGGGCCCTTTTGATGTGCAACGCCGTGCTGAAGAAGTTCCAGTTGAGGAGTACCTTCAGTTGGCCTTGGCCTTGAATTCTTGACGTTCAATGAAAAAAGCGCATCGGCGTTTCGGCCTTTGCGCTTTTTTTACTCAGGTGCAGGTTGACGTTTGCAGGTCTGAGTTTTTTTAGTTAACAGTGCGAAAGCTGATTAAGCAGCTGCGAGCCAATAGCCAGCGTTGAAGGGGCTGCTCATGCGAAGCGCCAAAGGTGAAACATCGACCAGCTTATCGGTCGGCATTTTCTCGCCTTCTTCAACCAACATTTCAACACCATCGGCATCCAACTCGGGAGCAGCATCCGCCAGTTTCTCGGCACCCGCAGTAGCAGCGCGTGCAACAGAGAAAGAATAGAAGCAGCGGAAAGGCACTTTGCGGTCACCCCAATAATCGGCCGTGTCGCGGAAAATATCGAGCAACTGTTCGCGGGCTTCTTTGTCAAACTTTAAATTGGCAGGAATGTGTTCCAAGACCACGATAAAGCCAGGCTGAGGGCCAGACTTGTGCAGCGGGTCGGTCATGCTGTCATACAAGGCATCAAAGTTTTTGCCAAAATGCGATGGCAAGGTGAACTGTGCTGCGATCAAATCGAGCACATCTTGTTTGCTTTGTGCCTTGGACAAATTGGCATACAAAAAGTGTTGTCCCAAACCATCGGCCGCTTCTTGCAGGTCGCTGACGCGAAATGCACGAATCGACTGGACGATGTTTGCCCGCACACCCTTTAAAGGTGTTTCTTGGTCCTGTCGAATTGGCTTGTCCATCGCCGTTCTCACTCTCTAATTTTTAAAACCAGCCTTTTGGGCTTTTGATTGACATATACCGAGTGCTCGCTTGCAAGCACTCATCTTTAGAATCACTTCAAACAGTGGCAAAGACCGCTTTCACGGCACGTTCACAATTTCCCGAAAACTGGTGTAGTGGTCTTGCGTGTAAAAACAATGTTTTGGCACGCGAGGTTCTTCCCCTCCACACACAATTCGACGGGCGCCACGGCTCTTTTCACCTGGGGTTTTGACGGTATATTCGCGGTAAAAACCACGCTTTGCTTGAGGCAAGATCCGCTCTCGATTGCCAAAAACAACACCATCTTTTTCGTACCGAAACGGCCCACCCTGACGGATGAGTAGATAGGTTTCTTGGCCTTCTTTGGGCAAGTCCTGTAAAGCAATGGGGGCAACAACTGCTGATTCGGCAACCGATTTGGCCTGCACCAAAATTGTGCAAGGCGCAAACAAGAGACCCAAACAGACGGCTAGCGCAGCAAAATCAAGCGTTTTAGAGCGCATATCATTCCTGTGACACGGTGCCGCACACCCACTTTAAACCTTCAAAACTCACGGGTAAACCCGGAAATTCGAAGCCACAATTTTGCCGTAACGCGCTAAAAAATGCAAGTACTTTCCCCAATAAAGGGAAATTACCAGAACGGGGCTATCGAACGGCGTTAGCGTCCGCTACCGTCAGGGCTGTCATATTCACGATGCGGCGCACCGTGGCGCTGGGCGTCAAGATGTGGACCGGTTTGGCTGCGCCCAGAAGAACGGGGCCAATGGCAATATTGCCGCCAGCAGCTGTTTTCAAGAGGTTGTAGGAAATATTGGCCGCATCAATATTGGGGCAGACCAAGAGATTGGCATCGCCCTGCAAAGTGCTATTGGGCATTAGCAGGGCGCGTGCGTCACCATCCAAGGCAATGTCACCATGCATTTCGCCGTCCACTTCCAACCATGGTGCGTTTTTCTGCAACAAGGCCAAGGTGTCACGCATTTTCACAGCGCTCGGCTCATTGGAGGTACCAAAGTTTGAGTGCGACAACAAAGCAACCTTCGGACGAACACCAAATCGCTTCATTTCGTGGGCGGCCATGACCGTGATTTCTGCCAACTGCTCTGCCGTCGGGTCGTAATTGACATGTGTATCAACCAAAAAAACTTGTCGATTGGGTAGCAACAAACCGTTCATGCAAGCAAAGGTATTGACGCCAGGGCGTTTGCCGATCACTTGCTCCACGTAGGGCAAGTGGGTGGCATTGGTGCCCCAAGTACCGCAAATGAGGCCATCGACATCACCCTTGTGCAACAACATCGTTCCAATCAAGGACAAACGTCGACGCATTTCTATCTTGGCCATTTGAACCGTAATACCCTTGCGCTCTTGCATGCGATGGTAGGTTTGCCAAAAGTCACGGTAGCGGTGGTCATCCTCTACATTGACAACCTCGTAATCAAGGCCCTCTTTCAATCGCAGACCAAATTTTTCAACTCTTTCAGCAATGACCGCTGGGCGGCCAATCAGGGTGGGGCGAGCCAAGCCTTCGTCACTCACAATTTGCGCAGCACGCAAAACGCGCTCTTCTTCGCCCTCGCTGTAGGCCACACGTTTTTTCAAGCCTCGCTTGGCCGCCGTGTAGATAGGCTTCATGGTAGTACCGGACGCATACACAAAATTTTGGAGGCGCTCGCGATAGGCTTCCATGTCAGCGATCGGCCTCAGCGCCACGCCGCTGTCAGCCGCCGCTTGCGCAACCGCCGGCGCAATTTTGATCATCAAACGCGGATCGAAAGGCTTGGGAATTAAATACTCAGGGCCAAAAACCAAGGGCTCGCCCGAATAAGCCGCGGCCACCACTTCACTTTGTTCTGCCTGCGCCAATTCGGCAATGGCATACACCGCGGCAATTTCCATCTCTTGCGTGATGGTGGTGGCGCCGCTGTCTAGTGCGCCCCGGAAAATATAGGGGAAGCACAAAACGTTGTTGACTTGGTTGGGGTAGTCGGTTCGCCCCGTTGCCATGATGGCGTCATCGCGAACCGCTTTGACGTCTTCAGGCAAGATTTCGGGGTTGGGGTTGGCCAAGGCAAAAATCAAAGGCTTGTCCGCCATTTTTTTCACCATGTCTTGTTTCAACACACCGCCAGCGGACAAGCCCAAGAACACATCGGCACCCTCAATGGCCTCGGCCAATGTGCGTTGCGATGTTTTTTGCGAAAACTGAATTTTGTCTTCGTCCATCAACTCGGTGCGGCCTTCGTAGACCAAGCCTGCTAAATCGGTGACCCAAATATTTTCTCGTGGGATGCCCAGTTTGACCAACAAGCCTAAGCAGGCCAAAGCTGCCGCGCCCGCGCCTGACGTGACCAATTTCACTTTGCTGACATCTTTGCCCACCACCTTCAAGCCGTTCAAAATGGCGGCGCCCACGGTGATGGCCGTGCCGTGCTGATCATCGTGAAAGACTGGGATTTTCATGCGTTCGCGCAATTTGCGCTCTACGTAAAAACAATCAGGCGCTTTGATGTCTTCTAAGTTGATGCCGCCAAATGTGGGCTCTAGCGCGGCAATGATCTCGACCAGCTTCTCCGGGTCTTTTTCATTGATTTCGATGTCAAACACATCAATGCCCGAGAATTTTTTGAAAAGAACCGCCTTGCCCTCCATGACGGGTTTGCCGGCCAAGGGCCCAATGTCCCCCAAACCCAATACGGCGGTTCCGTTGGTGATCACCCCAACCAAATTGCCACGACTGGTGTATTTGAATGCCGCGTTGGGGTCTTTGACAATTTCTTCGCAAGGCGCTGCCACACCTGGCGAGTAGGCCAAAGCCAAGTCGTGCTGATTGACCAATTGCTTGGTGGCCGCAATGGAGATTTTGCCGGGGGTGGGGAATTCGTGATATTCAAGGGCGGCGCGGCGCAACTGAGCGCGGCGCTCTTCGGCATTGTCTTGGGTCATTTTCGGTCTCCTTTTGGGCAACAGTCGCCAGTTTCACTGATTGAAGGGACTGGCGGTCTGCTACGTCTGATTCTAGACCCCCCAAGTCAAGGGTCAGTTTGTGGAAAACTGCAGGCAAAGTCTGCAGTGTTTTAACTTTAGCGCACAACTGAGGTGCGCTGAGTTGAGCGATCAATCACGCATGAGTGCTTCAATTTCGTCGGCTTTCACGGGCACGCCGCGGGTGATCAGTTCGCAGCCTTTTGCGGTTACAACCGCATCGTCTTCAATTCGAATACCAATGTTGTGAAAGCGCTCTGGCACACCTGCGGCTGGCCTGACATAAATGCCCGGTTCAATGGTCAAGACCATGCCAGGTCGCAAAATGCGACTTGGGCGGTCCTTGATGAGTTCTCCGCTTAAGGGGTCTTTGCGCTCACTGAAGGTGCCCACTTCTGATGGTTCGACATAACTGCCGCAGTCATGCACATCCATGCCAAGCCAATGGCCGGTTCGGTGCATGTAAAACTGGAAATAGCTTCGATTGGCAATCACATCTTGCGCATTGCCCACTTTGTTGGCATCTAAAAGGCCGACATCGAGCATGCCTTGCGCCAAGACCTTGACTGTTGCTTCGTGCGGATCTACAAAACGTGCGCCTTCATGCGTGGCTGCAATGGCAGCCTCTTGCGATGCCAGGACCAAGTCATATAGTTCGCGTTGTGCCGAACTGAATTTGCCGTTGGCGGGAAACGTGCGTGTGATGTCGCTGGCATAGCCGTCGAGTTCACAGCCGGCATCGATCAAAACCAAATCGCCACTCAAAATAGGCGCGGCATCTGCGCGGTAGTGCAACACACAGGCATTGGCACCGCCGGCCACAATCGAGCCATAAGCCGGATATTGGGAGCCGTGTTGGCGAAATTCGTGGAGCAGTTCGGCGTCCAAATGGTATTCACGGACTTCTTGCCCTGCTCTCAACATGCTTGCTGATCTTTTCATTGCACGAATGTGAGCGCCCGCACTGATTTGAGATGCGCGGCGCATGATGTCCAGTTCATGTGCGTCTTTGACCAAACGCATTTCATCCAAAATGCCGCACACATCGCGTTGCTGCTCTGGGCACAGTGCGCCGTAACGCACGCGCGAGCGAACGGCATTGAGGCCCGTTTCAATGCGCGCAGACAAGTCTTTGTGCGTTGCAAAGGGATACCAAACGACCGACTTGTTTTCAAGCAGGGCCGGCAATTTGGCATCAAGGGCTGACACCGACCACGCTTGATGCAAGCCCAATTGAGAAGGCGCAGCTTCTGGCCCCACGCGAACACCATCCCAGATTTCGCGTTCTAAATCTTTGGGCTGACAAAACAAAGTGGCCTGGCCATCAGAAGTTAAGACCAACCAAGCATTGGGCTCGGTAAAGCCGGTTAAGTAATAAAAATAACTGTCATGTCTGAACAAGAAATCACTGTCGCGGTTGCGTTGACGTTCTGGCGCGGTGGGAATAATGGCAATGCTGTTGGGGGCTTGCGCTGCCATTTTGGCGGCCAATTGAGCACGGCGCTTGGCGTACAAATTTGAATCAATGGTCATGTTGTTAGGTTTTCTAGATACGTACAAAGAGTTTAAGGCGTTGCAGGTGATTGGTTCAAGTCCTTCAATCGCTCAGGGGTACCCACGTCCGTCCAAGCGCCTGTGTAAAGGCTGGCGCTCACCATGCCGCGGTCCATGGCCGCACGCAACAAAGGGGCCAAAGGTGCGGCTTTGCCTTGCGGGTTGCCCTCTGGCACGCCCGTCAATGCGGTGGCGAAGAACTCTTTTTTGTACAAGGCAAATGTGCTGAAAGTGAACAAAGTGGCCGTTTTGGGTAAGTTCAAAGCCAAGCCCTCAGAGGACAAGCCAAAATCTCCCTTTGGATTGTGCGCGGGATTGGGGACCATCCAAATGTGGGCCAATTTGTCACTGCGTACAAACTCTTTTGCAATGGCGGGAGCGAAATCAAATTGGGGCGCATAAATGTCGCCAGCCACCACCCAAAAAACGGGCGCCAAGAAGGGTAGCGCCCGCACGATGCCGCCAGCCGTTTCGAGGGCGTGGCCAAACTCTTTGCCTTCATGCGAGTAGCGCAAACGCACCCTGCCGCCATTCGGCAAATCGGGATTCAATCCAAAGTACGCCTCAATTTGAGGCCCTAGCCATGCGGTGTTGATCAATTGATCAGGGTGGCCAGCCTTGGCCAAAGCTTCCATGTGCCACTGCATCAATGGTTTTCCGTGCACCGCAAGCATGGGTTTGGGCGTGGTATCGGTTAGGGGGCGCATGCGTTCGCCGCGACCGGCAGCCAAAACCATGGCGCTGGCCAAGCCCGCAGGCGAGGTGCCCGCCCAGTGCTGGGGTACAACGGTATCTAAACTTGAATCCATGGTGTTCAAACGCATACCGCTATGTTGCCATGCTGTGTGGCTTGCGCAAGCGCATGGGCAGTAAAATATCGGGCTTAGTTGGTCATTTCAGTGCCAATTTCATCCGACCTTTTATTTGGAGCCCCCATGGCAATCACCCAACCCGCAGCACAACAAATGGCCAATGCAATTCGTGCGTTGGCCATGGACGCTGTTCAACAAGCCAATTCGGGTCACCCAGGCGCGCCGATGGGCATGGCCGACATGGCCGTGGCTTTGTGGGGCGAGCACTTGCAACACAACCCGAAAAATCCGCATTGGGCCAACCGCGATCGCTTTGTTTTGTCCAATGGCCACGGCTCGATGATCATTTATGCATTGCTTCACCTCACAGGCTATCCCTTGCCCATGACTGAGTTGAAAAACTTCCGCCAGCTGCACAGCAAAACCGCCGGTCACCCCGAAGTGGGCATCACCCCCGGTGTAGAAACCACCACAGGTCCTTTGGGACAAGGCATCACCAATGCGGTGGGCATGGCCTTGGCTGAAAAATTATTGGCCGCAGAATTCAATCAAGCTGGACACAGCATCGTTGATCACCATACTTACGTGTTCATGGGCGATGGCTGCTTGATGGAAGGCATCAGCCACGAAGCATGCGCATTGGCTGGCGCTTGGAAGCTCAACAAGCTGATCGCCATGTACGACGACAACGGCATTTCCATTGACGGCCAAGTGGCCCCATGGTTCATTGACAACACGCCTCAGCGTTTTGCCGCTTACGGTTGGAACGTGATCGATGCTGTAGATGGCCACAATGCTGCGGCTGTGTCCAAAGCCATTGCTGATGCCAAGAACAGCCCAGACAAACCCACACTCATTGTTTGCAAAACGGCTATCGGCAAAGGCAGCCCCAACCGTGCCAACACTTCCAAAGCACATGGCGAACCTTTGGGCGCCGAAGAAATCAAACTCACACGCGAAGCATTGGGCTGGGCCCACGAGCCTTTCGTCATTCCTAAAGATGTGTACGCCAACTGGGATGCCAAGCAAAGTGGTGCTGCACGCGAAGCCGAGTGGAACAAAGCGTTTGCCGCCTACAAAGCAGCTCACCCCGCCTTGGCCAAAGAATTTGTGCGCCGCATGAAAGGCGAGTTGCCCAAGAACTTTGCACAAACCGCGGTGGACGCCGTCATTGCTGCGCATACCAAAGCCGAAACAGTTGCAAGCCGCAAGGCCAGCCAATTGGCTTTGGAAGCCTTCACCGCGGCCCTGCCAGAAATGTTGGGCGGCTCTGCCGACCTCACCGGCTCTAACCTCACCAACACGTCTTCCACGCCCGCATTGCGCATCAACTTGGCAGGCGATGTGGTGAAGAACGACAAAGGCCAAATAGGCCGTCACATCAACTACGGTGTGCGCGAATTTGGCATGGCCGCCATCATGAATGGTGTCACCTTGCACGGTGGCTTCATCCCCTATGGCGGTACTTTCCTGACCTTCAGCGATTACTCACGCAACGCCATTCGCATGGCAGCGCTCATGAAGCAACGCGTGATTCATGTGTTCACCCACGACTCTATTGGTTTGGGTGAAGACGGCCCTACTCACCAGTCTGTTGAACACGCCGCCAGCTTGCGTTTGATTCCTGGCCTCGATGTCTGGCGTCCTGCAGATACGGCAGAAACCACTGTGGCATGGGCCGTGGCTTTGGAAAACAAAGACCGCCCCACGGCCTTGTTGTTGTCACGTCAAAACTTGCCTTACGCTCCCAAGTCAGATTTGGGCGAGATCAGCCGCGGTGCTTATGTGTTGGCTGAGCCTTCACGCGTGGGCATTAAGAAGACCAAGGCCGTCATCATTGCCACAGGCTCTGAAGTTCAGTTGGCTTTGAAGGCACAAGAGTTGTTGGCCGCGAAGAACATTGGTGTGCGTGTGGTGTCCATGCCCAGCACCACCACCTTTGACCGTCAGACCAGCAGCTACAAATCTGAGGTGTTGCCAGCCGGCTTGCCCCGTGTGGCCGTTGAAATGGGCAGCACCGATGGCTGGTGGAAATATGGCGTGGCAGCGGTGGTCGGTATCGACACCTATGGCGAGTCTGCACCCGCACCCGTGCTCTTCAAACACTTTGGCTTCACGGCAGAAAACGTGGCCGAGACCGTGCAAGCGGCTTTGCAGAAGAAATAAATCTTCGCGCTGCACTTGAAACAAATTCAAAATTAACTTTAAAGGAAATAGATCATGGCGATCAAAATAGGTATCAACGGTTTCGGTCGCATCGGCCGCATGGTGTTTCGCGCCGCTGTTCAAAATTTTTCTGACATTGAAGTGGTTGGCATCAACGACTTGCTCGAGCCCGACTACCTGGCCTACATGCTCAAGTACGACAGCGTGCACGGCCGCTTCAAAGGCGAGGTGTCTGTAGAAGGCAATCACCTGATCGTGAATGGCCGCAAAATTCGTTTGACCCAAGAGCGCGATCCTTCTGCGCTGAAGTGGAACGAAGTCGGTGCAGACATCGTGATTGAAGCCACTGGCTTGTTCCTAGACAAAGCCTCTGCCGAAAAACACCTGGCTGCTGGCGCGAAAAAAGTACTGATGTCTGCACCTTCCAAAGACGACACCCCCATGTTCGTGTTTGGCGTTAACCACGCCACGTATGCCGGTCAAGCCATTGTGTCCAACGCCTCTTGCACCACCAACTGCTTGGCGCCCGTGGCCAAAGTGTTGAACGACAAGTGGGGCATCAAGCGCGGTTTGATGACCACCGTTCATGCGGCCACCGCCACACAAAAAACAGTGGACAGTCCTAGCAACAAAGACTGGCGCGGCGGCCGCGGTATTTTGGAAAACATCATTCCTTCCAGCACGGGCGCTGCCAAGGCTGTGGGCGTGGTCATTCCTGCCTTGAACAAAAAACTCACGGGCATGTCTTTCCGCGTGCCCACATCCGATGTGTCCGTGGTTGACCTCACGGTTGAGTTGAACTCTGAGGCC
>JAJTDK010000033.1 GCA_021300495.1 Limnohabitans sp.
GGCATGACCTGCATCAAGCCAGCTGCGCCCACCACCGATTTAGCGTCCATGATGAAACGGCTTTCTTGTCGAATCAGGCCGTAAACATAAGCAGGATCGAGTTGGATCTCCTTGGTTCTGCGCAAGACAGTGTCTTTGAGCGGCATGGGAAAACGCTGATCAAAGTCAATGGCCAATTTGGTTCTTTCGCTGGTGTTGATGCAGCGGTCCCAGACTTGCTTGCTGCACGCTAAGTCTGCGGCAGCCAACAGTTCACGCTCACTCATACCGCCGGGTGTGTGCAAATTGGTGGTGTAGTTCCACTCGCGATTGCCCTCAGAACGCAGCCCTAAACTCAAAGCCTTCAAGGCGCGTTGCAGTCCTGCGTTTTGGGCTGCCACTGTTTTTTCTTGGGGAGTCAGCGCTTCTGGTTTGGCTGGCGCTGCAATGGCTTGGCCTAGCTCTTCCAAGGCGAGTTGTTCGTAGAAGCCCTTGACGCTGGCAATGCTTTGAAGCGCTGCTGTGGCTTCTGTGCGCAAAGGGTCAGTAGCGGCAGAGCTTGCGCTACCAGCCAACTGCCCTCTGGCTTTCCAGTAAATCCAAGTTGGGTCTGTTTTGGCGCTGTCCATGGCCTCAACGGCAGCGATCACCGCCTTCCAATCGCCGCTTCTGAGTGCCGCTCGGGTTTTCCAAATCAGCAGGTCGTCGTTCAAGTCTTGATTGCGGCTAACCTTGTTGAAATAACTGTGTGCGTTGTCTTGCAGTTTTTGAGCTGCCTGTTTGCCAATCACACCCCAAACCCAGTTGTGCTCTTCTTTGGTGAGCATCAGGCCCCATTTTTTTTCAAGCAACTGAGCCGCTTTGTCGGGGTCGGTGTTGGCAATGCGAATGAGCGCCAAGACAGACAACTCTTTGCGCTTTTTGGTGATGGCCAATATGCGTTTGTCTAAATATTTTTGGGGGTCGGCGTGAATCAAGATGGCTTGCTTGCCAAGTTCAGTCGATTCAATGTTGAGTGCCAGTTGAGCTGCCCGTGGACGATTGTTGTCCATGGCCAGGCGCGCTTTGCGCCACAGGTCGAGCGACTCAATTTTTTTGAGATCGTGCAGTTTTTCAGCGGTGTAGGTGCACCCGTCCTCTGTATCTCTGAAGGCATACCAAAGGCGTTTTAATTCTGCCACTGTCTCTGGTTTTGAAAGGAATGCATCGGTTGACAAGGCATAGCATCGAACTTCCCGATCGTCATTCATGCGAAAGCGGGGGTACTCTTGTGTGAAGGTGGCCCACTCACGTTGCCTGCCTAATTGCAACAACCAATCGTTGCGCAAGCGGTCTTCTGCATAGGTGCCAGCGTATTGCGTCAAAAACTGCTGAATTTCTGAGTCACTGGCTTGGTCTAGCCGTACGCGAAGATCCCAATACGCAGCCCAAGGCTCAAGTGTGTGGCCTTTGGCTTTGGGCAAGAGACGAGAAAGCTGGGCCTTGTCGTTCTTTTTAAAGGCCTGGCTCATCTCCAAAATGACCTCATCCGCCTTGTTTGGGGCATTAGTTTGGCCCAAGGCAGGGTTCATGAAGGAGAAAATGAGGACGGAGGCCCCAAGCGATGTCAAAATCTGTGTCAATTGCATAGGTCGATTATGGACAAATCAGAAGCCAAAAAACAAATTCGCCAAGACTTGTTGAAAGCGCGCCTCAACATGACGGATCGCCAAGAGCGGGTAGACGCCCTGCAACGGGTGATGCGCATCTGGTTGTTTGGCCGTCCCGAGCTGGTGATTGGCGCCTACTGGCCCATTAAGGGGGAGTTTGACCCGCTGCCTGCTCTGCACCGTTGGAAAGAGGATGGTGAGTTAACGGGCGAGTCGCAGTTGCGCCGAATTGGGCTGCCCGTGGTCGACAAGGTACACAAAACACTCACCTTTCACGCTTGGTACCCGGGTTGCCCCATGGAGGAGGATGCTTATGGCATTCCGAAACCCAAAGACACCGAAATCATTGTGCCTACTTTGTTGTTTGTGCCCTGCGTGGGCTACACCGCAGGTGGTTTTCGCTTGGGTTATGGCGGCGGTTTTTACGATCGCACTTTGGCGGCCCTTGCGCCCAAGCCTTTTACCGTTGGTCTGGGTTTCAAAGAGGCTTTTGTAGACGATTTTGAGCCCGAGCCACACGATGTGCCGCTAGATGCTATTTTGAATGACAACGGGGTGGTGTGGCCATTTGGTTGATCCTTTGAGATGACAAGTCAACAATTAGTTCGGTATTCAATAAGAAAAAACAAGTTACTCAATCGATATGGCAAGACCTAAATCCGCCACGCACGACATCAAGCGAGATGCCATTTTGGACATTGCGGCGCAGTGTTTTGCCGATCGCAGTTATCCGGCTGCCAGCATGAATGAAATTGCCACGGCCTGTGGCACTTCTAAAGCGCGGCTGTATCACTATTACGATAGCAAAGAGGCCATTCTGTTTGATTTGATGGACCGCTACACGCAGCGTTTGTTGTCACTCATTGCTTTGACAGAAGCAACTGCTCAGCGCCGCAATCTGGACGATCGTGCGGCTTTGCACGAACTCATTCGTGCCTTTTTGCAGGAGTACCAAACGTCTGCAACGCGGCATGTTGCTTTGTTGAACGATACGCAGTTTTTGAGTGATGCGCCCGATGAACATTTGGGCTCGCAGGCTATTTCGCCACGCGAACTCATTTTGAATCGCCAGCGCGATGTGGTGGCGGCCGTGACGCGCGCTTTGCGCCGGGCCTATCCTGGTCGTTTGAATGCCTCAAACCAAACAGCCATCACCATGATGTTGTTCGGTATGATCAACTGGACTTTCACCTGGCTTCGTCCGGGCGGGCCCATTTCGTATGTGGCCTTCGCAGACGAAGTTATTGCCCTTTTAGAAAAGGGTTTGAATTAATTGGGGTCAGATCAACATTAATTTCTAATCAAAGTGGATCAAGGCTAAGGGGGGCTGACGATTTGTGGTACCCCACCATGAGGAAGCCCCCCTTAGCCTTGATCCACTTTGATTGACAAAATTAATGTTGATCTGACCCCAATTAATTGACTCCAAATATTTTTTCACCGGAGAGAGAACATGAACCAACCTACAAAAGCATTTGCATCACAAGCCGACTTGGCAGACAAGGTCATCAAGTTTGAGCAGCTCAGCAAGCACTGCTGGGCTTACACCGCTGAGGGTGATCCCAATTCGGGTGTGATCATTGGCGACAAGTTCATCATGGTGAGTGATGCTACGGCCACGCCCGGCATGGCGCGTGATTTGATCAAGCAAATTCGCACCATCAGCGACAAGCCCATCAAGTACGTGCTGCTCACGCACTACCACGCGGTGCGCGTGTTGGGGGCCAGTGCTTATGTGGCTGAAGGCGCTACTGAAGTGATTGCCAGCCAAGGTACTTACGAGCTCATCATTGAGCGTGGTGCGCAAGACATGAAGAGCGAGATGGAGCGCTTTCCGCGTTTGTTCCGCGGTGCTGAAGAAGTGCCAGGCCTCACATGGCCCACCATGGTGATTGGCGGCGGTGACGCCACCAAGGGTGAGGTGCCAGGCAAATTGGTGATTGACTTAGGCGGTGTGAAAGTTCAAATTTGGAGCCCTGGCTATGGTCACACTCGCGGCGACACCATTGCTTGGGTGGAAGAAGAAAAAGTATTGTTCTCCGGCGACTTGGTCGAGTACGAAGCGGGCGTTTACACCGGCGACGCCCAACTTCAAGAATGGCCCGCTACCTTGGAAGCTTTGCGCGCCTTAAAAGCCGAAGCCATCGTGCCCGGCCGCGGTGAAGCCATGAAGGGCCAAGCCAATGTGAACAAGGCCTTGGACTACACCAAGCGCTGGGTGGAAACTTTGTTCAATGCTGGCAAAGAAGCGGTGGCTGGCAAGATGGATTTAAAAGCCGCCATGGCCCACACCCGCAAAAGCATGGACCCTGTGTTTGGCCATGTGTTCATCTACGAACACTGCTTGCCGTTTGACGTAACCCGCGCTTACGACGAAGCCTCCGGCATCAAAAACCCCCGCATCTGGACCGCAGAGCGCGACATTGAAATGTGGAAAGCCCTCCAGGACTGAGAAATTTAATTGGGGTAAAAAAAATGGGGTCAGATCAATATTAATTTCCAATCAAAGGGGGCAGAGGCTAATGGGGGCTGACGATTTGTGGTACCCCACCATGAGGAAGCCCCCATTAGCCTCTGCCCCCTTTGATTGACAAAATTAATATTGATCTGACCCCATTTGTTTTCTCCCCAATTAAATCCTCATGAGTTCACGTACATCGGTTTCGTAGTCTTTGAGTTTGCGCTGCGCTTTCAAGCGTTGAGCAGGTGACATCGTGTTGTGAAGCTGCGCTAAATTCTGGCAGGCTTGTTGCTCAAGCTGAAGTTGTTTTGACAAATCACCCGCATCTTTAGGCCTTACAGATTGCAAGATCAATGACTGAAGTGCTTTCTCCACTTGCGGTAAAGGCATTGCAGGTTTGGTGATCTCGGAAGACATAGCCTGCAAGGCCATCAATTGTTCTTGTTGACGTTTAAGCCGCCGCTGATAACTCGCTTCTGGGGACCATGTCGACTGTAAAAATTGCTGTTTGAGAACCTGTCTTTGCTCCAAGTTCAAATCGCCATAAAACGAGTTGAAGCGCTCAGCGGCAAGATCGACTCGCTTTTTGATGCGGGCATCTGGCGTGCCTTGAACCCATTGCTTTTTCCAATCTTCATTGCGCGTGGCCCACTCTTTTTCCAAATGCTTGAGCTGCTTGGCGCTCAATTGAGACACCACGGGCGCAGCCAAGCGACTGCTCTCCTGAATGAAGGACTCGATACGCACTTGAGCACCTTCCCAAATTTTGCAGGCCTGCTCGGGGGTGATGTTTTGAGGGGCCAATGTTTGGGCTTGTACCAGCAGTTCTGCGATGGCGGGCAGCTCTTCTTTGCGGTGCCAAGTTTGAAGCTTTTGAAGCGCCGCCTTGGCTTGGGGGCCTTGTGTATCGCTGAAATCAATGTAGCTGTCTAACCACCAAGACGCTATATCGGGCAGATTGTTGTAGCCGAGCCTGACGGCGCTGCAGCCCGTCAAAATGACGCTCATTGACACAGCCACCAAAGAAGCCGTGATAATTCGGAACCAAAAGGATAATCTCGCCATGTCGGACAACTCAGTTAATCAAGCCCTATTTTCGCTCAAACAGCCACTTGACGTGGTCGTCATGGCGGCGGGTAAGGGTACACGAATGAAAAGTCGAATTCCCAAGGTGCTGCAGCGTTTGGCTGGCAAACCCTTGTTAGACCATGTGTTGGACACAGCCGCTGAATTGAATGCACGATCTGCCGTTGTCATTACGGGCCACGGCGCAGACGAAGTAGAGGCTGCCGTTTCTTCGGTATCAGGCAAATTGGCCATCAAATTTGTCAGACAAGAGCCTCAGTTGGGTACAGGGCATGCCGTGCAACAAGCGGTGCCAGTGCTAGCAGACGATGGCTTGGTGGTGGTGCTGTCGGGCGATGTGCCCCTGACGCACGCCGATACGCTCAAATCCTTGATGGCCTGTGTGCGTCCGGCAGGATCGACAGCTGATCGCCTGGCCTTGCTCACCCTCGACATGCCTAACCCATCAGGCTACGGCCGCATTGTGCGCACAGTAAAAGGCGACAGCGTGCTGGCCATCGTTGAGCAAAAAGATGCCAGCCCAGAGCAACTGAAAATTCAAGAGGTGTACAGCGGCATCATGGCCGTGCCCGCCAAACAACTCAAAACTTGGCTGGCCAAACTCGACAACCAAAATGCACAGGGTGAGTACTACCTCACCGATGTGGTGAAGTGGGCGGTGGCCGATGGCGTGACGGTTGTGGCGCATCGCATTCAAGACGAACTGCAAGTGACAGGCGTTAACAGTCCGCAACAATTGGCCCAATTGGAGCGCGCTTATCAATTGCAAAAAGCAAACGAATTGATGCTGCACGGCGTGCGCTTGGCAGACCCTGCGCGATTCGATTTGCGCGGAGAATTGCACTGCGAAGCCGATGTTGAAATCGATGTGAACTGCGTGTTTGAAGGCCAAGTTCATTTGGGCGAAGGCGTGCGCATTGGCCCCAACTGCGTCATTGCCAACGCGCGCATTGCCTCAGGTGCAGTCATTCATGCCTTCACCCACATCGATGGTGAAAAGTTAGGCGTGACAGTGGGCGAGGGCGCCTTGGTGGGACCGTTTGCAAGACTGCGTCCAGGAGCGGAATTAGGCCCCGAAGTGCACATTGGTAATTTTGTCGAAGTGAAAAATTCCACCTTGGCCAAAGGCGCTAAAGCCAATCACTTGGCGTACCTCGGCGATGCCACTGTGGGTGAGCGTGTGAACTATGGCGCGGGTAGCATCACGGCCAATTACGACGGTGCCAACAAACACCGCACCATCATTGAAAACGATGTGCATGTGGGTAGCAACTGTGTGTTGATTGCCCCGGTCACAATTGGTGCAGGCGGCACAGTGGGCGGAGGTTCTACTATTTCAAAGAACACCGAGCCCGGTGCTTTAAGTGTGGCGCGTGGCAAGCAAGTGAGCATTGCCAATTGGAAGCGGCCGCAGAAAACGCCGAAGGCGAAGTGATGGCCTCGGCGAATGCCGATGCATCAATGCGCTGGCCTGAGGCGGGCCCTTAGCAGGCCGGATGCTTAAGTGCTTGGCAGCGTGATTTGAGTGCCAAACTTGGCGCGCTTCACACTGAAAAATGCTTTGACATTGCGCACGTTGGCATCTTGCGTCAGAAGCCTTTGCGTGAAGGCCAAATAAGCAGGCATGTCGGGCACTTGTACCACCAGCATGAAATCAGGGCCGGGCGATACACGCCAACATTGCTGAACTGCGGTCTCTTGAACGGCGCGTGTTTCAAAGGCCTGCAGCAACTCTTCGCCTTGTTTGTCCAGGCTGACTTCGATCAATGCCGTGACGCTGTAGCCCATGAGTTGCCCCAGTTTGTCCGACGACAAAATGGCCACTTGCTTTTCTATCCAGCCTTCTTGTAGCAAACGCTTGGTGCGGCGCAAGCAGGTGGCAGCAGAAAGGTGCAACTTGTCGGCCAATGCAATGTTGCTGATGCTGGCGTCGGCTTGCAAAGCGGCCAGCAATTGCAAGTCTGTGGCGTCTAAAGTGCTTGTGATGTTGTTCAAATCAGAGCTCATGTTGTTGATCATTATTTCAATAATGTACTAATTATGAAATAATAAGTTAAATATCAAAAGAAATGAAATTTAATTTCAAATTAGTAGTTTAAATAATCATTAATTTTTATCCAAGAGGCATAAGATGCCCGCACATTGAATTTAAAGGGTAGACCCATGTGCGGCATTGTTGGTGCAGTTTCAGACAGAAACATTGTTCCCATCTTGGTTCAGGGCTTGCAACGCCTTGAATACCGAGGTTACGACTCTTGTGGAGTGGCCATCCATGAAGCCAGTCTCAAGCGCAGCGTGGGCGGTTTGAAGCGTGCGCGCAGTACGTCGCGAGTGTCTGAACTCATGTCGCAAATTGAAACCGACCATTTGGAAAGTGGCACAGGCATTGCCCACACGCGTTGGGCCACGCATGGCGCACCTGCCGTCCATAACGCACACCCGCATTTCAGCTCAGGCCCTGGCAGCTTGGAGAGCTTGAAAGACAAGCCGGGCCGCGTCGCCTTGGTACACAACGGCATCATTGAAAACCACGACGAATTGCGCGCGCAATTGCAGGCCAAGGGCTATGTGTTTACCAGCCAAACCGATACGGAAGTTATTTCACATTGGGTGGACAGCGTTTACGACGGTGATTTATTTGAAGCCGTCAAAAGTACCGTGAACGAGCTCAAAGGAGCTTACGCCATTGCTGTGTTTCACAAAGACGAACCGCAACGCGTGGTGGGTGCACGTGCAGGCTCTCCGCTGATTCTGGGAGTAGGTACATCACACAACGAAAACTTTTTAGCCAGCGATGCCATGGCCTTGGCAGGTGTGACCGATCAAATTGTGTACCTTGAAGAAGGTGACTTGGTCGACATTCAATTGGGCAAGTATTGGATTGAAGACCGCGAACACAATCGCGTAGAGCGCCCCGTGAAAACGGTGCATGCACACAGCGGTGCGGCAGAACTTGGCCCTTATCGTCACTACATGCAGAAAGAAATTTTTGAGCAACCGCGCGCCATTGCAGACACCTTGGAGGGCGTAGAGCACATCGTGCCCGAGTTGTTTGATGGCTTGAATGGCGGCGTTCATTCCGAAAGCGCTTTCAAAGTTTTCAAAGAGATCGACAAGGTTTTGATCCTTGCGTGTGGCACCAGTTATTACAGTGGTTGCGTGGCCAAGTATTGGCTGGAATCTGTAGCCAAAATGCCATGTCAAGTAGAAATTGCCAGCGAGTACCGTTACCGAGATTCAGTACCTGACCCCCAAACTTTGGTGGTCACCATCACGCAGTCGGGCGAAACGGCCGATACCTTGGCGGCCTTAAGACACGCTCAAAGTTTGGGCATGCATCACACATTGACCATCTGTAACGTGGCTACATCGG
The DNA here is from genome assembly GCA_021300495.1 of Limnohabitans sp. GTDB lineage: Bacteria > Pseudomonadota > Gammaproteobacteria > Burkholderiales > Burkholderiaceae_C > Limnohabitans_A. The sequence continues at coordinate 8,549 of JAJTDK010000033.1, forward strand.
CCATGGTTCGTGAATGCAAGTTGGCCTATGTGACACGCGCTGGCGCTGAAATTGGTGTGGCTTCTACCAAGGCGTTCACCACGCAATTGGCGGGTTTGTTTTTGCTGACTTTGGCATTGGCGCAGAGCAAGGGACGTTTAAGCGAAGCAGACGAGGCCATGCATTTAAAAGCCATGCGACATTTGCCCGCAGCGCTGCAAGCTGTGTTGGCACTTGAGCCACAAATTATCAGTTGGTCGCAAGAGTTTGCGTCCAAAGAAAACGCACTGTTCTTAGGGCGCGGGACGCACTATCCGATTGCTTTGGAAGGTGCTTTGAAGTTGAAAGAGATTACGTACATTCATGCAGAAGCTTATGCGGCCGGTGAACTTAAACATGGCCCTCTTGCTTTGGTAACCAGCGAGATGCCGGTTGTGACTGTTGCGCCTAACGATGCGTTGCTGGAGAAGCTGAAGAGCAACATGCAGGAAGTTCGTGCAAGAGGTGGGGTGTTGTATGTTTTGGCCGATGGCGATACCAAGATTGAGAGCAGTGAAGGTGTGAATGTGATTCGCATGCCAGAGAATTATGGTGTGTTGTCGCCTATTCTTCATGTGGTGCCGTTGCAGTTGTTGGCGTATCACACGGCATGTGCTCGTGGGACTGATGTGGACAAGCCTCGTAACTTGGCTAAGAGTGTGACTGTTGAGTGATCTTTGTAGGGGGGGATTTTTCTCCGGATGGACGTTGGTGAGATGGCTTGAGGGGGCTTCCTCATGGTGGAGTACCACAAATCGTCAGCCCCCTCAAGCCATCTCACCAACTTCGTGGTGTTGAAGACATTTTGCGCCGGATAAGCGTAGCGCTAGAAGTCTTCCGAACACAAAGGCTTGAGCTGATTGGCATAGGCGGCTGACGATTTGAACAATTGGGGTCAGATCATGATTAATTTGCGAAGCACAATTAATTGTGCTCTGACCCCAATTGTTTGCTGCCTATGCCAATCAGCTCAAGCCCCACCCAAAAAACGCCCCCTCCCTCTGAAACCCAAAGAAAGAAAACTTTGAATCAGTAGCTTGGCACTCTGCTACAAGAGTGATAACATTGTAGTAACATCATTGGAAGCTACCATGCAAGTCAACATCCGATCGTTAGGTAACTCAAAGGGCATCCTCATTCCCAAGCCCATTCTCGAGCAAACGGGATTGCAAGATGTGGCTGAGCTTCGCGTTAACAACGGCGTGATTGAAATTCGACCCGTTAAAACCAACCCCCGCGAGGGCTGGGCCTTGGACAGTCAACGCATTGCCCTGGACAAAGACGACTCTTTGGTGTGGCCAGAATTTGGCAATGCCGATGACAAGGATTTGAAGTGGTAACGCCTGCCGAGTTGGCGACTGGCGAAATTTGGTTGGTTCAACTCGACCCTACAGTTGGCAGTGAAATTCAAAAAACCAGACCCTGTGTTTTGATCTCCCCGCCAGAAATGTTGCACCACTTGCGAACTGTCATTGTGGCGCCCATGACCACGGGATCACGCTCTGCTGCTTTTCGAATTCCGATTACTTTCAAGGGAAAGTCGGGCCTCATTTTGTTAGACCAAATTCGAACCTTGGACAAAACACGTTTGGTCAAACGTGAGGGGGCTGTTCACGGGGCTACACTCAAACGTACATTGATTACTTTGCAGCAGATGTTTGAGCCTGTTGCCTGAAATAATTGATACTGCACACTTCATCCTCCAAAAAAAATCATTCAAGCAAGAAATGAAACACACACACATTGGCTTAGTAGGACTGGGAGTCATGGGCGAAAACTTAGCCCTTAATTTAGAGCGCAACGGTTTCAGCGTCACTGGCTTCGACTTAGATGCCAATAAATGCACCAGCTTTGCCAAACGCACAGAAGGCATTCAAGCTTGCGCTGCCAATTCCTTGGCAGAGTTGGTGGCCAATTTGCAATTGCCCCGCCGTGTCTGGCTCATGGTGCCCGCAGGAGCGCCTGTTGATGCCGTGTTGAATGAACTTCGAACTTTGTTATCAGCCGGAGACGTGGTGATAGACGGTGGCAACACGCTTTACCGCGATACCCAACGGCGCATCGACTCTCTTGAAGGCACTGGCATCTTGTTCGTGGGCGCTGGTGTGAGTGGCGGCGAAGAAGGGGCTTTGCACGGCCCTGCTTTGATGCCTGGCGGTTCGCCAGAAGCGTGGCCCTTGGTGCGTCCGTTTTTACAAGCCATCGCAGCCAAAGCCGACGATGGCCAAGCCTGTTGCGAATGGATGGGGCCAGGTGGTGCAGGGCACTTTGTGAAGATGGTGCACAACGGCATTGAGTATGCCGACATGCAAATGATTTGCGAAGCCTACGCGCTCATGAAGAGTTTGGGCATGACCCCCATTCAAATGAGTAAGGTGTTTCGCGAGTGGGGTCAGGGTGAACTAAGCAGTTATTTGATTGACATTACTGCCGACATTTTGGCGTACAAGGATCCTGAAACAGGCAATGCCTTGGTTGAAATGATTTTGGACACGGCTGAGCAAAAAGGGACGGGTAAATGGACCAGCCAGATTGCCTTGGACATGGGAGTCAGTGCGCCTACGATTGCCGATGCGGTATTTGCGCGCACCATGAGTGCCATGCAAGCTGAGCGGGTACTGGCCTCCAAGTTGTTAAAAGGGCCTCAGCCGCAAGCAGCTCAAAACTTGACCAAGGTCTTGCCTAAAATTCAAGGCGCTTTGCTGGCTGCCAAAATTTGTGCTTACGCACAAGGCTTTGCCTTGATCAAGGCCGCCGACCAAGAACACGATTGGCAATTGCCCATGGACAAAGTGGCTTCGGTGTGGCGCGCAGGCTGCATCATTCGCGCCCATTTGCTGGAAGACATTCGCCGCGCTTTTGCTAACCAACACAATCTGACCAACTTGCTGATCGATGACCACTTTGCACGCCTCATGGCCAAGTGTCAGCAAGACCTGCGCGAGGTGGTGGCCATGGCTGCCTTAAGCGGCGTGGCCGTGCCTGCTTTGATGAGCGCCTTGAGTTATTACGATGCCTACAGAACAGAGCGCTTGCCAGCCAACTTACTTCAAGCACAGCGTGATTACTTTGGCGCACACACGTATCAGCGCTTGGACAAGCCGGGTAAATTTCACACCCAGTGGCCCAAGGGCAAGCTCGCATGAACTTCAATGTTGAACTGGTGGCCGCCATGGCCATGTTTGCGTTCGTGACGTCTGTCACGCCAGGTCCTAACAACATGATGCTGCTGGCTTCTGGTGTGAACTTCGGTGTCAAACGCACATTGCCACATTGGTTGGGTGTTTCACTGGGCCACTTTGTGATGCTTCTTTTGGTGGGCGCTGGTTTGGAAAGTTTGTTGAAAGCGTATCCCTTTGTGTACCAAGTGATGAAGGTGGTGGGCTTCGCTTATTTGGTTTATTTGGCATGGGGCGTTGCACGCAGTGGTGCACCAGAGCGAAATGGTGAAGAAGCAACGAAGCCCATTAGCTTTCTGGGAGCGGCGGCTTTTCAGTGGGTGAACCCTAAAGCATGGATCATGTCGATTGGTTATTTCAGCAACTACATGCCCACCGATGCGTCGCTCATATTTGTGGTGCTGACTTGCATGATGTTCAGCGCCATTAATTTTCCCAGTGTGGGTTTGTGGGTGTGGCTGGGCGCCAAGCTTGAGCATTATTTGCAACAAGACACGTTGCGGAGAGTTTTCAATTGGACGATGGCCTTGTTGTTGGTCATCTCCATGATTCCCGTTTTATGGGTTTGATTTTTTGTTGAATATTTTTATTGATGTTGAAGCGAGTTAGCGTGATGAAAAATTCCCTTAGCCTTTTGGCCATTTCTTTGTTGAGCATGTCCGTTCAAGCCGGACGTCCGATGAGTGTGGACGATGCCAATGTCAATGACAAAGGTGTAGCACACGTCGAATCATTTTGGTCTCGCGCTGCCGATGGCTCGCGTACCTTCACTGTGGCACCCGCTTACTCTCCTTTGCCTGGGCTTGATTTGGTGGCCATTGACACACGCACTTTATCGGGCGGCTCGCACAGCCAAACCCTTCAATCCAAAATGCAAGTCACCGCCGCTCGAGATCAGGGTTGCTATTTTGCTTGGGTGCTGGGTGCAACAGTCTGGAAAAAGGGCGATGGTCAAAATTCATTTGTCGGTGCCAATGCCACTTGCAACATGGCAGGTGGTGCACTTCACAGCAGTTTGGTTAGTACGCGCGATGCTGAGGGTCGTGATGCGCCCACCTTTGGTTTGGCTTGGGAGCAAAACTTTGGCGAATGGACAGGTCACATTGAGTCAGTGGCCCAACGCGCTGCCAAACCTTTGGTAGGTGTGGGTTTGCGCAAAGATGTGTTGCCGGGTCTGCAACTTGACGGTACATGGGGCAAGCAAGGTGGCAAGTCAGTATTCAGCTTGGGCACCAAGTACACATTCTAAAAACAAGGCTGCTGATGCGTTGCCTTCAAGGGCCATTCAAAATTTTCAGGCCTTTGCGAGCAAGGCCTGCCCCAAAGCCTCAGCCACTTTGATGCCATCTACACCCGCCGACAAAATGCCGCCGGCATAACTGGCACCTTCGCCGGCGGGGTACAGTCCTTGCGTGTTCAAACTTTGAAAGTTCTCGCCGCGTGTCATTTTGAGCGGTGACGACGTGCGTGTTTCAACGCCCGTGAGCACAGCATCTTTCATGTCGTAGCCCTTGATCTTGCGACCAAATACGGGCAAGGCTTCGCGCATGGCTTCAATGGCGTAGCTTGGCAGAACTTGCGCCAAGTCACCCAAGCACACACCAGGTTTGTAAGAGGGCACCACATCGCCAAATTCTTTGGAAGCCCGCGCCGCTAAAAAATCACCGACCAATTGACCCGGTGCGGTGTAGTTTTCGCCGCCCGCTACAAAGGCTTTAGATTCCAGTTGACGTTGCAACACAATGCCCGACAAAGGGTGGTACTGCTTGGGCATTTGCTTTGACATGACATTGGCTTGCGTGGCCCATTTCAAACCATCTTGCTCACCAAATGCAGCTTGCCATGCGGCAGTGTCTAGTGGATAGTCAGAAGGCTCAATGGCCACCACCATGCCCGCGTTGGCATTGCGTTCGTTGCGTGAGTATTGGCTCATGCCATTGGTTACCACACGTCCGGCTTCGCTGGTGGCTGCCACCACGGTGCCACCGGGGCACATGCAAAAGCTGTAAACCGCGCGGCCGTTTTGCGCGTGGTGTACCAGTTTGTAATCGGCTGCACCTAGCAAGGGGTGACCTGCATGGCGGCCCCAACGTGCCGCATCAATCACACTTTGGGGATGTTCAATGCGCACGCCCACTGAGAATGCTTTGGCTTCCATGTACACACCGCGCTCGTACAGCAGGGTGAAGGTGTCGCGGGCGCTGTGTCCCAAAGCGAGTACCACATGTTGCGTAGCCAGATGCGTTCGCGCGCCTGTGTTGCGATCTTCTATGTGCAGGCCTGTCACTTGCCGGCCTGACGGTGTACTTTGAATGTCGATGTCGACCACGCGTTGTTCAAAACGAACTTCACCGCCCAGTGCAATGATTTGTTCGCGCAAGTTTTCTACCACCTTCACCAATTTGAAAGTGCCAATGTGAGGGTGCGCCGCAAACAAAATGTCGCTGGGCGCTCCGGCTTGCACAAACTCGTCCATGACCTTGCGGCCTAAGTGACGTGGGTCTTTGATTTGGCTGTAAAGCTTGCCATCTGAAAAGGTGCCCGCACCGCCTTCGCCAAATTGCACATTGCTTTCGGGCTTGAGTGTTTGCTTGCGCCATAAACCCCAGGTATCTTTGGTGCGCTGGCGCACAGGGCTGCCGCGCTCTATCACGATGGGCTTGAAGCCCATTTGTGCCAAGCTTAAGGCTGCAAAAATACCGCAGGGGCCAAAGCCCACCACCACAGGTCGCTCGCCCGCGTGCTGACCAAAATGGGCGGGTGCATGGCAAGGTGCCTGCCACATCATGTTGGGCGTGGCTTGAATGTGAGGATGCTTTGGGAACTGAGCAAGCAGCGATGCTTCAGCCTTCGCATTTTTCAAAGTCACATCCACAATGAACACCGCCAACAAATCGGCTTTGCGTGCATCAAAGCTGCGCTTGAAAACATGCAGTTGGTCGATGGCCTGTGGGTCAATGCCTAAAGCTTGAGAAGCCAGTGTGCGAAGAGCATCCTCGGGATGAGGCGCTGAAATGCGATCTTCGTCTGTTTCAGACGGTGCGTCGGCTGCGCGTCGAACCTCGACCGGCAGCGCGGTCAGGGGCAGTTTCAGTTCTGAAATTCGAATCATTTCAATGGGTGGTTGGGCTTGTAGTTATCAAGCAGACGCAAGCATTATCGCGCGGACTGTGAAGCATTTGCAGTCCTCAGTGGATAATGTCGTTGTGAAGCCTGCCAGACCGTCGCTGGTGCAAGCTGCAAAGCCATTGTTTAGGCAATGGGCCGAAAGGCCGCACTGGAGGAACGTCCGGACTGCACAGGACAGCGTAGGAGGTAACACCTCTCCACCGAAAGGCCGCAAGGCACCAAGGTGAGGATTAGAGCAACAGAGACGAGCCGATTAAGTTCGGGTGAAACGGGCAATCTCTACGCGCAGCAATACCAAATAGGCACACGTTGATCTGGTTCCGGAGAGTGTGCGGGTAGGTAGCATTGAGCCGGGTGGGCAACCCTCGGCCCAGAGTAATGGCGGTCACATTGAGGGCAACTTCAATGCACAGAATCCGGCTTATCGGCAGGCTTCACACTTTTTATCGCGTGGGCACCAAGCTTGCTGCCAACGCAAACACCGAGTTGGGCACGTTCATTTTGAGGGGCTGGCTTTTGGGCTTTGCGAAAACGCCGCGCTTGACCACAGAAGGCGCCGGCTCAACGGTCACGCCTTTGGCGCGTTGCTCTGACACCAGCTGACGCAAGCTGATCGACTGCAGATGTGCCAGCATTTTTTCATTCAAACTGGCCCACAACTCGCTGCTCATCCATGTGCTGCTGTCGGTGTTAATGGCGTCTTCTGATTCGGCTGAAAAGTCAACGGCGCTCACAATGTCGGCCATGGTGATTTTTTCGGCACTGCGGGCCAAAGAATAACCACCGCCAGGGCCACGTGTGCTTTCAACCAATTGGTGTTGGCGCAGTTTGCTGAACAGTTGCTCCAAATAGGAGAGTGAAATTTGGTGACGCTCGCTGATGGCCGAGAGCGAAACAGGGCCTCGATCTTCGCGCAAGGCGACATCGATCATGGCCGTGACGGCAAAACGACTTTTGGTGCTCAAACGCATGGTGGTTTCCTTTCAGCACAGGCGAGTAATCAAACTTTGAGACATTTTCTCAAACTTACGAGAACAATTGAGGATGCCCCGATGAATTTCAAGGGCTTCAATGTCAATAATGTGGCAAAAATGAGCCAAAAGTCATCATTTTTTCAAAATCTTTCATAGGGCATGAGGGCGCGCCATTGGCCAGGCGCCAAAGGGGCCATTAAAACTCGGCCCATTCGCACCCTTTTGAGCCCTATCAGCCGCAGGCCTGTATTTTCAATGACACCCGCTGCATACCCCGGCTGGTACCCCTTGAAAGCCATGCGCAAACCCGTTTTTTCGGGGTTTTCACTGCTGATGCTGGTTTTAAGCCCCATCGGGCACATGTCGCGCAATTGGTCGGGGCTGACCGAGCCTTGTACTTCGGCCAGCAATTCATGTTCACAGGGGCTGCGTTCGTCTTGAAGTTTGCGCAGCATGCTGGGGTCTTCAGTCAAGACCACCAAACCCGTGGCAGCATCCTCCAAAGCAACGGCGCATTGCAAGATTTTTTGAAGTCTAGGCGTTAGGCTGATGCCAGAGCGGTCTTGCTTGGAGCGGAGCTCGGGCGTTAAGTTTTTCCAGATGGTGTGATGGCTTTTGGGCAAGCAACTTTGCCCGGCTGTTTTGTGCAAGATGACTGTGAGCAGGGGCACTTTGCCGCGTTGAGCAGTGCTGTGAATCTCGATGTTTTCATGGCTGACACGGTGCGCGGGATCGTCCACCACCAGTTCATTGACTTTGACCCAACCACCCACAATCACTTGCTCGGCTTCGCTGCGTGAGCATTTCAAAATATCGGCCACGCGCTTGGACAAGCGAATGCCCTCAGTTTTTGGACCTGTTTTTGTGGGTGTCATGGCATGTCAGTTGTTGCCGGGCGGCATTGACTGAATGCGGTCCACGTGGGCTTGTAGGGAACGCGCAGCCACTGGCCACAAACGTTCGGGTACGTCTGCGTAGGCATGCGCTACCCAATCTTCTATAGTGCCGTGTGGCAAGGCGCGCATGGCATCGATCACTTTGGCTTCGCGCTTTAAACGGTGGGCTTTAAGTTGGGCAATGGCTTGTGCAGCAAATCCCAAAACATAGCCGTGCGCAGGCATGATGAACTCAAGCGGGTTTGCTTGGCATTCATGGGCCAACAAGTCCAACGAATCAAGGTAATCGTTCATGTTGCCGTCGGGCGGATTGACCACTGTGGTGCTGCCGTTCAAAACATGATCGCCAGAGAACAACAAGCCCCAAACACAAATGATTGGCCGCATGTCCCGGGGTGTGCAGGACTTTCAAGCTGTGCTCGCCGACCTTCAAAATTTCGCCATGGGCTAGCTCGCGATCGGGCTTGAATTGGCTTTGTGCATTGGCCGTGCTGGCAGATGACAAGCCCAAAATGGGCGGCACGCCTCCGGCTTGGCCTTTGCAAAGAGACTGCAAAGGCTTGGCACCCGGTGAGTGATCTGGGTGTGAGTGGGTGCACACAATCATGCGAATTTGCCCACCCGTGGCACGCCAAATTCTGTCAAGGTGATCGGGGTCGGCAGGACCCGGATCAATGACGATGTAGCCCCCGTGGGGGTCGCCCACCCAGTAGGTATTGGTACCAGGGCCGGTCATCACGCCAGGGTTGGGCGCGGTGAGGCGATGTACGTTTTTAAGCAGCGCTACGGGATGCTGAGATTGCCAATCTAGGTGGTGAACAATTTGACCATCGGGGCTGGTAAGTGCCAATTCGCCATAGGGCGACTCATGCTCCATGTAACGCTCTTCTTTGCCGGCCAACCAACCCGCACGCGGACAACTGGTCCAGAGCGGTTCGTCGTTGACGGCGCAGGCATCGAGCACCGCTTTCACATTGGCAAAAGGAGTGAGGCGTTGCAAAGTGCGAATGGTGGGGAAGACGATGAAAAAGTCACCGGCCTCATGCCGTTTGAGCGCTTCGTCAGGGCGCACCCACACTGGTTCGAACTGTTCGGACTCATCTGCCACCGGTGTTTGACCTTCGGGCATGCGGGCCACCAAAAAGGGCACATCAAAGCGCTTTGGCAAATCGCGGTCAGTGATCCAGTGGGCCAGCACATAGACTTGTTCGGCAGCCAGTTTCATGCCTAAAGCGGCACACTGCGCTGCAAAGGGCTGGCTTCGGTCGAGCAATGCGATGTCTTGGGCGGTGGCCATTCTTTGATCGGTCCGATAGGCCAGCAAGATGCCCAGTTCTTCGAAGCTCTCGCGAATGGCAGCGATGGCTTGAGTGAGGTGCAGGTCACCTTGGGTAGCGCGGCGCAAAGCATGCGCATGCGACGCAGCATCGAGTGCGTCAATGCCGCCGCCTGGAAACACATAAGCGCCAGGTGCAAAACTGGCTGTCAGCGAGCGCCGTGTCATGAGCACTTCAATGCCTTGAGGGCTGTCGCGCAGCAACAGCACAGTGGCGGCGGGCCGTGGCAGGACGGGTTCTCGCTGGGGATGCAAAAGTTGTTGAGGTCTGACCATGCACCGATTATCAGGCCTTGTGCCAACCTGGGTCCGAACCGAGGATAATTCGGCCATGCGAATTCGCTTTACAAAAATGCAAGGGGCTGGCAACGACTTTGTGGTGCTCGATGAAACGCGCGAGCGCCATCACTTGTCGAGGGCCCAATACCGTTTCTTAGCAGACCGTCACTTTGGTGTGGGGGCTGATCAAATTCTGACGGTACGTCCAGCGCCAAACGCCTCACTTGATTTTGAATACATCATTCACAATGCCGACGGCGGCGAGGTCGAGCATTGCGGCAACGGTGCACGTTGTTTTGTTCGATACGTGCGCGACAAAGGCCTGACCACCCAAGACCGCGTTCGCGTCAAGGTGCAGCAAGGCGAAATTGAATTGCAGATGAATGCCGACGGTCGTGTGACTGTCAACATGGGTGCTCCCACCTTGGATTTACCAAAGGTGCCATTCAATCAGGCAGGGCTTCATCACAGCTTGGTCAATGGCTGTGAAGTATGGCGTTTGCCTTTGAACATCAACGATGCCAGCACAGGCATGCCTGCCTTCGCCGATGTGGCGGTGGTGTCGATGGGCAATCCGCATGCCGTTCAAGTGGTGGACAACATCGATACGGCGGCAGTCCTCACGCACGGCCCATTGATTGAAAACCACACGGCCTTTCCCAATCGCGTCAATGCGGGTTTCATGCAAGTGCTCAGCCGCGATGCCATTCGTTTGCGCGTGTTCGAACGCGGCGCGGGCGAAACTTTGGCTTGCGGTACCGGCGCTTGTGCTGCCGTGGTGGCTGGCATTCGCATGGGCTTGCTCAACCCCAAAGTTGATGTGCAAACCCACGGCGGTGTGCTCAGCATTGAATGGCAGGGCGCCGCATTGAGCGACCTTTCGCAAGCCGTTTGGATGACAGGCCCAGCCACTACGGTGTTTGAAGGCGAAATTGATGTTCCAGAATTACCTTGATTAGAAAGACAGGCATGACTCCTACCTCCATCAATCCGATGAACCCCATTACGGAAGACGACATCGCTGATTTCTTGGCCAACACGCCTGACTTTTTTCAGCGGCATGCGCAGTTGTTGTCATCGGTCCATTTGCTGAGTCCTGACAACCACCGTTCGGTGAGTTTGCAAGAGCGTCAGGCGCAAATGCTGCGGGACAAAATTCGTGCGCTTGAAATGCGCATCATGGACATGATTCGCCATGGCAATGAGAACATGATCATCACCGAAAAGCTGCAGAAGTGGGCTTGTGAGTTGCTGCAAACTCCCGCCTCTGAAAGAGTTCCTTCGGCCTTGAAAAACATTGAAATACGCTTTCAAGTGCCTCAGGTGTCGGTGCGTTTGTGGGGTGTGGCCGATGTGTTTAAGGATGCGCCGTATGCCCAAGTTGTGACTGCCGAAGTCAAAGAAGCTGCAAGCAGTTATGCCTCACCTTTTGTAGGTGCAGGCGCTGGCATTGAGGCGGTTCAATGGCTACAAGAGCCAGCTCAGGCAGCCTCTGTGGCCTTGTTGCCTTTGCGCTTGTCAAAAGATCAAACGCCTTTTGGTTTATTGGTGTTGGCATCGCCCGATGCACAGCGTTTTCAAAGTGGCATGGGCACCGATTTTCTGGAGCACTTGGGCGAGCTTTGCAGCGCGGCACTTTCGGCCTTGTTGCCTTCAAAGGGCTAAGGCTTCAGCATGGACGAGCGCGTCGCTCGTTACCTTGACCATGTGCGTTTTGAGAAACGCCTGGCCGAGAGAACCTCGACGCTCTACGCCATAGATCTGCACAAACTGTCTGAGTTGGCGCTGGCTGCCAACGTCGATTTAGCGCAGGTGCAAACCACGCACGTGCGCAGGTGGGTGGTGCAAATGCACAGTTGTGGCCGCTCGGGTCGCGGCATTGCCTTGATCTTGTCTGGCTGGCGCGGTTTTTACCATTGGCTGGCGCGCGAAAACCTCATTGCACACAATCCTGTTGAGGGTGTGCGTGCTCCCAAAGTTTCAAAGCCCTTACCCAAAGCTTTGGGCGTTGATGAAGCAGTGCAGTTGGCCGAACACTCTGAAGAAGCCGATGACCCATGGCTAGAAGCGCGCGATGTGGCCATGGTGGAATTGCTATACGGTTGTGGCTTGCGAGTCACCGAGCTCACGGGCTTAGATGTTGTGGCCAGTTCAGAAGCGGCGAAAAAAGGTCGTGGCTGGATTGATTTGCAAAGCGCCGAGGTCATGGTGCAAGGCAAGGGCGGAAAGCGCAGAACGGTGCCTTTGGGGCAAGCCGCTTTGAAGGCGCTTGAGCTATGGTTGCCCTTGCGAAGTCAAGCTTTGGGCATGATGACCCAATCGGTGCCTGGCGTGTCAGACGCAGCGCTGGCGCTCTTTCCGGGGCGGCATGGCACGCGGTTAACAGCACAGTCGGTGTGGCAACGGCTCAAGCGGCGCAGTTTGTTGGCTGGCATGGCCACGCCAGTGCATCCGCACATGTTGAGGCATTCGTTTGCCAGCCATTTGCTTCAGTCCAGTAGCGACTTGCGCGCTGTTCAAGAGTTGTTAGGCCACGCCAACATCAGCACCACACAGGTTTACACACGGCTTGATTTTCAGCATTTGTCCAAAGCTTATGACGCGGCACACCCAAGGGCCAAAAGGGGCGGCGTACCAGGCAAACAAGCGAAAAAATAATTGCCTGTGCCTGAAGGTTTTTTGCCTTCATTCGAGTGGGACAATGGCGGTATGAAAACGATTCAACTCAAAGCGGGCAAAGAACGCTCTTTGCAACGCCAACATCCGTGGATTTTTGAATCGGCCATTGCCAAGGGCAGTGCCGATGCGGGTGAAACTGTGCGAGTTGAGTCTAGCGATGGTGTGTTTTTAGCGTGGGCTGCGTTCAGCCCCACTTCGCGCATTCGAGCGCGTGTTTGGAGTTTCAAAGAGGCGCAGCGCATTGACGCCGAATTCATTCAAGGCCTCATTCAAAAATCAATTCAAGCACGCAGTTTGTTTGACATTCAAAGCAATGGCATGCGCTTGGTGCATGGCGAATCGGATGGTTTGCCTGGCTTGGTGGTGGACCGTTATGGCGATACCTTGGTGGCGCAATTTAC
>JAJTDK010000034.1 GCA_021300495.1 Limnohabitans sp.
CGCCAACACCGTGGTGATAGCAGCTGTCAAGGTTGTCTTGCCATGGTCAACGTGACCAATCGTGCCAACGTTGACGTGCGGTTTTGTCCGCTCAAATTTCTCTTTTGCCATTTCAATTCTCCAAAGAACAATGCCCGTGTTGTGGTTTTATGTTTGCATCCAATTGCTTGTTCACACCGCACGGGGACAGCGTGGCACTGGATCGCAGACAGTTTTCAATCAGTTGGGGACAGAGCAAAACGCTTTGCATTTTGATCAGTCCCGCAAAGTATTTATTTTGCCCTTGACGCCACAATAGCTTCTGCAACGTTACGGGGGGCTTCAGCGTAGTGCTTGAATTCCATCGTGTACGTGGCGCGGCCTTGTGACATGGAGCGCAATGTGGTGGAGTAGCCGAACATTTCGGACAGTGGTACTTCGGCTTTGATGGCTTTGCCACCGCCGACCATGTCGTCCATGCCCTGCACCATGCCGCGGCGTGAGGACAAGTCGCCCATCACGTTACCAGCGTAGTCTTCAGGTGTTTCAACTTCAACGGCCATCATGGGTTCCAAGATGACGGGACTGGCTTTGCGGCAACCTTCTTTGAAACCAAAGATGGCGGCCATTTTGAAAGCCATTTCGTTGGAGTCAACGTCGTGGTATGAACCGAAGTGCAATGTGACCTTGACGTCAACGACTGGGTAACCAGCCAACACGCCTTGCCCCAAGGCTTCGATCACGCCTTTTTCGACCGCAGGGATGTATTCGCGAGGAACCACACCGCCCTTGATAGCGTCAACGAATTCAAAACCTTTACCGGCTTCTTGGGGCTCAACCTTCAAGACCACGTGACCGTACTGACCTTTACCGCCAGACTGACGCACGAACTTGCCTTCGGCTTCTTCAACCGTTTTGCGAATGGTTTCGCGGTAAGCCACTTGGGGCTTGCCCACGTTGGCTTCAACGCCAAACTCACGCTTCATGCGGTCGACAATAATTTCAAGGTGCAATTCGCCCTGGCCGCCAATGATGGTCTGGCCTGACTCTTCGTCAGTCTGCACGCGGAATGATGGATCTTCAGCAGCCAAACGTGACAGCGCCATGCCCATTTTTTCTTGGTCGGCTTTGGTCTTAGGTTCGACAGCTTGGCGAATGACGGAGTCGGGGAACACCATGCGCTCCAAAGTGATGACCGCGTTGGGGTCGCACAATGTTTCGCCAGTGGTCACGTCTTTCAAGCCCACGCAAGCAGCGATGTCGCCAGCGCGAATTTCATCAACTTCTTCACGGTTGTTGGCGTGCATTTGCACGATACGACCGATACGCTCTTTCTTGCCGCGAACCGCGTTGTAGACGGTGTCGCCCTTTTTCAGGACGCCCGAGTAAACGCGCACGAAAGTGAGCTGGCCCACAAAGGGGTCGGTCATCAATTTGAATGCCAAGGCAGCGAATTTTTCGTTGTCGTCGGCCTTGCGGGTGATTTCTTTTTCGTCTTCGTCGAAACCTTTAATGGCTTTCACATCCAATGGCGAAGGCATCAGGTCCAAGACCGCGTCGAGCATGCGCTGAACGCCTTTGTTCTTGAAGGCGGTGCCGCACAACATAGGCTGAATTTCGCTGTTGATGGTGCGAATGCGCAAACCAGCCGTGATTTCTTCTTCAGTCAGGTCACCTTCTTCAAGGTACTTGTTCATGAATTCTTCAGAGGCTTCAGCAGCCGCTTCAACCATCTTCTCACGCCACTCTTTGGCCAACTCGACCAAGTTGGCAGGAATTTCTTCGAAGGTGAACTTCATGCCCTGAGACGCTTCGTCCCAGATGATGGCTTTCATTTTGCGCAAATCGACTACGCCTGTGAAGTTTTCTTCAGCGCCGATAGGGATCACGATGGGCACTGGGTTGGCTTTCAAGCGCAACTTCATCTGCTCGACCACTTTGAAGAAGTTGGCGCCGGTGCGGTCCATCTTGTTCACGAAGGCCAAACGAGGAACCTTGTACTTGTTAGCTTGACGCCACACAGTTTCAGACTGGGGTTGCACACCGCCTACAGCACAGTAAACCATGCAAGCGCCATCGAGCACGCGCATAGAGCGCTCAACTTCAATGGTGAAGTCGACGTGGCCGGGCGTGTCAATGATGTTGATGCGGTGGTCTTCATAAGAGCCGTCCATGCCCTTCCAAAAACAAGTGGTCGCAGCAGAAGTGATCGTGATGCCACGCTCTTGCTCTTGCTCCATCCAGTCCATGGTGGCAGCGCCATCATGCACTTCACCAATTTTGTGATTCACACCGGTGTAAAAAAGAATACGCTCGGTGGTGGTGGTTTTTCCTGCGTCAATGTGCGCGGAAATACCGATATTGCGATAACGCTCGATGGGAGTTATGCGAGCCATGATCAACCTCTTGGAATTCAGTTAAAACAAAAAATACAAATGCCCTGCAGGGTCTCTACAGGGCTTTGCGGTCGGTTGGCAACGCGGCTTAAGGCCGCGTGACAACCTGTGGAATTTAGAAGCGGAAGTGTGAGAAGGCCTTGTTGGCTTCAGCCATACGGTGCACTTCATCACGCTTTTTCATCGCGCCGCCGCGGCCTTCATTGGCCTCGAGCAACTCGTTGGCCAAACGCAAAGCCATGGATTTTTCGCCACGTTTGCGGGCCGCTTCTTTGATCCAACGCATGGACAAAGCCAAGCGACGGACAGGGCGAACTTCAACGGGCACCTGGTAGTTGGCACCACCCACGCGGCGAGATTTAACTTCCACCATGGGCTTGACGTTGTTGATGGCGATTGAGAAAAGCTCTACGGGGTCTTTGCCCGTTTTCTTTTCCATGTTTTCCAAAGCACCATAAATGATGCGTTCGGCAACCGCTTTTTTGCCGCCTTCCATGATCACATTCATGAATTTGGAAAGCTCGACATTACCGAACTTGGGATCCGGCAGGATTTCACGTTTAGGGACTTCACGACGACGTGGCATATTTCACCTCTTTGCTTCAGTTTGATGGCTGGACGTCCGATCCAGACACCCCGCAAATTCATTTTGAATTTGCACTTACTCGACTCCAACAGGGAGTCACTTCGTTGAACTGGCTCGTCTAAAAACCAGAGCAACACCTTTTTTTGAAAGCTAACTTAAGCTTTCTTCGGGCGCTTAGCGCCATACTTAGAACGCGATTGCTTGCGGTCTTTCACACCCTGCAAATCGAGTGAACCACGCACGATGTGATAACGCACACCGGGCAAGTCTTTCACACGACCACCACGTACCAACACCACGGAGTGTTCCTGCAAATTGTGGCCTTCACCACCGATGTAGGAGATCACCTCGAAGCCATTGGTCAAGCGCACTTTGGCAACTTTACGCAGAGCAGAGTTAGGTTTTTTAGGCGTCGTGGTGTACACACGTGTGCACACACCGCGGCGCTGCGGAGAGTTTTGCATCGCAGGGCTTTTTGACTTGGTCTTTTCGACCTCGCGCCCCTGACGCACCAATTGATTGATGGTTGGCATTTAAAAAAACGTCCCTAAACGTTTGGAATGAACAAAAGAATCTTCTCCGCTCCAAATGCGGAAAAGCCTTCTAGTATAGCGCCTGAACATGAACAAGGCAAAAAATTATTCTGCCGCACCCTCTAGATCAAAGTTTGCAAGTACCAACTTTTCTCACTTGATCCATAAACGCAAGGCATCCCAAGCACGGCCAAATACGCCCGCCTGCTCTACAGCGTCCAAAGCCTGCAAAGGCATCTCAACCCACAGTTGCTCGCCTCGGAATACTTTGAGGCTGCCGATGGTCTGACCTTTGGTGACTGGCGCCACCAAAGGGTCTGGGCGGGCCAGTTGCGTTTTGATTTGAGCAGCAGAACCCGTTGGAACCGCCACCACAAGCGCATCGGCGCGACCCAATTTGACTGTGGAAGACTTGCCTTTCCAAATAGCGGGCGTGGCCACCGCTTGGCCGGCGCCAAACAATTTCACCGCTTCAAAAGCGGTGTAGCCCCAGTTGAGCAGCTTTTGTGCTTCATTGGCCCGTGCAATTTCACTGCTGGTACCAAGCACAATGGCCATCAATCGACGCGAGCCCACATTGGGAAAATCACGTTTGGCGGTTGCCACCAAACAATACCCTGCAGCATTTGTATGGCCAGTTTTTAAACCATCTACAGTGGGGTCTTTGAAAAGCAGCAAGTTTCGGTTGCTGTCGTTGGCAGCCGGCGTGCCTGGGTAACGGTATTTTTTAATCGCATATGTTCCGACATATTCGGGAAAGTCATTCAGCAAACGCATGGACAAGGTGGCCAAGTCGCGCGCTGTGGTGGTGTGTCCCGCTTCGGTCAAGCCTTCAGGGTTTTTGTAACTGGTGCTGTTCATCCCCAGCACCTTGGCCTGCTCGTTCATCATCTGAACGAAGCGTTCGGCCGTGCCGCCCACGCCCTCGGCCAGCGCCATGGTGGCGTCATTGCCCGATTGAACAATCATGCCTTTGATCAAATCTTCAACCGGCACCTTCATTTTGGGGTCAATGAACATGCGCGAGCCTGGCATTTTCCAAGCGCGTTCGCTCACGCTCAATGTTTGTTTCATGTCGATTTTTTTCGACTTCAAGGCATCAAACACCAAATAAGCGCTCATGAGTTTCGTGAGAGAGGCTGGCTCGACGGGCATGTCTAAGTCGCGCGAGGCCAAGATTTGATTGGCCGTCACATCGAGCAACAAATACGCCTTCGCCGCAATTTCAGGCGCCTCCGGCGCGGCGCTCTGAGCATGCGCTTGCAAGGGCGCCCAAGCAAAAGTGCACGCCGAAAAAGTGAGAGCAAGCAAGGGCCTGATGGCACTTCGGCAAAATTTAGAAAATAACAATGTCATGTTGGGATTTTGAAGCAATCAAGTCCGCAAGTGGCGGCTGATCAGGTTACGAAGCAAGGGCAACTGTCCGTGAAAGAAATGTTCAACCCCAGGTATGACCGTGACCGGTAAAGACTGCGGCCGAGCCCAATCTAGCACGCTGGCCAACGGCACGGTGTCGTCCACTTCGCCGTGCAAGACCAAGGTTTTATCGTGCAACTCAGTCGGCACGGGTGCCACTTGAAAGCGCGATGCGGCGGTACCGACGAAGACCAGTTTTTCGAGCTTGTTGGCGGGCGATAGGCGGGCAACGGCATGGCTGGTCACGAAAGCGCCAAATGAAAATCCAGCAAGCGCCATTGGCTGCGTCGTTGCACAAGTGGCCTGGATCACGCTCATCAGGTCGTCAACTTCACCGCGTCCTTCATCGTAGGTGCCCTCACTTGCACCCACTCCTCGAAAATTAAAACGAATAGCACGCCAGCCATTTTGGACAAAGGCTTTGGCCAGGGTTTGAACCACTTTGTTTTGCATCGTGCCGCCAAACAAAGGATGCGGGTGAGCGACGACAACCGTTCCTTGAAAAACACCGCCCGCAGGCAAATCACACATGCCCTCTAAAAGACCTGAAGGGCCTTGAAGCTGCATGTTCTGCGTTGCGGAATTCATCAGCGCCCAACTTCAGGAGGCGTGATCAATCGGGTGACGGGTTGCCCATTCTTTAAGTGGCTTTCAACGATTTCATCGATGTCAGCGTTGTCGACAAAGCTGTACCAAGTTCCCTCTGGGTAGACCACTGCAACCGGCCCACCCGCACAACGGTCTAGGCATCCTGCTTTGTTCACACGCACTTGACCTGGGCCAGAAAGTCCCAGACTCTTGATGCGTGCTTTGCAATGGTCAAAGGCCGCTTGGGCGCCTTGCTGTGAGCAACAAGCTTCGCCACTTTTTCTTTCATTCAAGCAGAAAAAAATATGGCGCTCGTAATAAGGTTTGGCAGGTTTAGATTCACTCATGCTTGCATTTTAGTGGGGCGCGCGGCGGACAAACAGCGCATCAAATAAACCAGCAGCGCAAAGGGCCATAACCACCCCAGCCACTGAATCAGTCCATGAAAGCGAATGAACTGACCCTGCTCCCAATTTTGCAAGGTCAAGGAAAAGTAAGCGTTGGCCGACGCGTTGTTGAGCAGCGTGAGTTGTAAAACCAGCCCGACCAAGGCCAAAACTTGAAGTGTTTTTTCTGTTCGCCACATCATGGGCCATGCTGCAACAGCAGCAAGCACCAGCGCCAGTTGCACGGGCTCATTCAGCCAACCCCAAGCATGTGAAGGGCCATAAGTCAAAGCTGCAGACAAGGCTGTGAACAACAGGCCGCAGCCCGTCAAGACAAGCCAAGCCACTGCTTTTTGGTGCAAATGGCGTATCAAGCTGAACGCCAGCAGGCAAGGCAGCAACTGACCAAGGCTGACACACAAAATTTCATAGACCGGCAGCAAGGGTTGCAATTCCACTTCTCGCACAGGCAACCAATCTAACCAAGGTGTTTCTTGCAACAGCAAGGCCAATGCATCTTCGGCACGTTCTAAAACCTGACCCAAGCCCATCGGAATGGGCGCAGGGAAGAGCAATGCGATGGGCCACAAGGCTAGAAGCACCAATGAGCCTTGAGCATCTGGCGCAAACCAGTTGGCTCTAAAACGACTCCAGCGGTCTAGGAATCCAAATCGCTCTAAGGTCCAAGCCGCAACTGCACCGGCCAAAGTTCCAACGCTGTTCAAGCCCCAATCGACGTTGGAGGGAACTCGTGCTGGCAAAAAGAGCTGCAAGCTTTCCATGCCAAGTGCAAGCAAAGAGCCCAATGCCAAGGTCAAACCCACGGCCGGCAAGTGCCTGGCACTTCGTTGTAATGCCAGAGCCACGATAAAGCCTAAAGGGGCATAACCCAAAACATTAGAAAGAATGTCAAAGCCTGTCCAGTACCGCGGCCAAGGTGCCCACACAAATGCCGTCCAATCGACCCCTTGTGAACGCCAATTTTGGAAGGGGTACAAACTGGCGTAAATGATCAGCACGGCATAGATTGCTGCCAAGGGCCATGCCGCTGTCTTTTTCATTTGGCTAGACGGCTTGGATTAAAAAGGTTTCACGACGACCAAAATGACAACCGCCACCAACATCAAGACGGGCGCCTCATTGAACCAGCGGAACCAAACATGGCTGTGCGTGTTTTGCCGGGCCTCAAAATTTTTCAAAATTCGGCCGCAAGAATGGTGATAACCCACAATCAAAAGCACCAAGGCCAATTTGGCGTGCATCCAAGCATTGCCCGGGCCCCAACCAATGCCAACGCCCCACCAAAGCCAAACACCCAAGGCAATGGCCGGCACCGACAACAAGGTGGTGAACCTTAAAAGTTTTCTGGACATGAGCAAGAGTCTGGCGTACTCGGCCTCAGAGTCATCTGGCACCATGGCCAAATTGACAAATATCCGGGGCAAATAAAACAGGCCGGCAAACCAGCTTGCCACGAAAACGATGTGAAAGGCTTTGATCCAGAGCATGCCCTGAGTGTAGCCCCGCTGGTGAATTGGACACAAGTTCGCTGACGGGATGGGGCTTAAATTTCTTGCCAAAGAAGCTTGCCAAATGCGCCGAATGGGGCAAAGATCAGGCACAATTTTCAAATGACACTGATACACACCCCCTACCCCTTAAGTCGCCCACGCCGTTTGCGTCGCACCGATTATTCGCGGCGCTTGGTTCGTGAGCATCAACTCACTGCCGATGATCTGATTTATCCCGTCTTTGTCTTAGACGGCAAAAATCAACGCCAAGCCGTTGGCTCGATGCCAGGCGTCGAGCGCTTGAGTTTGGATTTGTTAATGCCCGTCGCAGAAGACTGCGTCAAGTTGGGCATTCCTGTGATGGCCCTTTTCCCCGTCATCGACAGCGCATTGAAAGACCCTTATGGCAACGAAGCTCTGAACCCAGAGGGTTTGGTGCCCACCGTAGTTCGTGCTCTGAAAAAGAATTTTCCCGAGCTGGGCATCATGACTGACGTAGCCTTAGATCCTTTCACCAGCCACGGACAAGATGGCTGGCTTGACGACGAGGGCTACATCTTGAACGACCTGACACTGGCGCAATTGGTCAAGCAAGCCATGGTGCAAGCCGATGCCGGCGTTGACATGGTGGCCCCCAGCGACATGATGGATGGACGCATTGGCGCCATTCGACAGGCGCTTGAAAACAAAGGCCATGTGCATACGCAAATCATGGCCTACAGCGCCAAATATGCCAGCTCTTTTTACGGCCCCTTCCGCGACGCTGTGGGCTCTGCCGCCAATCTTGGCAAGGGCAACAAAAAAACTTACCAAATGGACCCCGGCAATACCAACGAAGCATTGCGCGAAGTAGCGCTAGACATCGCCGAAGGTGCCGACATGGTCATGGTCAAGCCCGGCATGCCTTATTTGGACGTAGTGCGCCGCGTCAAAGATGAGTTTGGCGTGCCCACTTTTGCCTACCAAGTCTCTGGCGAATACGCCATGCTCAAAGCAGCAGCCCAAAATGGCTGGCTTGACCACGATGGCGTCATGATGGAGAGCTTGCTGGCTTTTAAACGTGCTGGGGCAGATGGTGTTTTGACTTACTTTGCCCGCGATGCTGCGCGCCTGTTAGCACGGGCCTGATCGCCCCAAGCGCAAGCTCACAATATGCACGTTTTCACGGTGTCAGGACAGCTCGTCCAAGAGTCATTGTCCTTGCCCAATAGGCTGCCAGAAAACGGTTTTGTTTGGGTGGCGTGTTCACGTACTTTTTTCCAAACGGAGCAGGCTCAAGTTCAACAAGCCCTGCTCGAGCTGAACGGGCACAGCCTGCTTGATTTGCATGTCTCTGATTTGCTGAACAGCCAACTTCCCTCGCGTTTCGACTTAACCTCTCACTACGATATTTTGGTTTTTAGGCGCTTGGCCAGTGCCAACCAAGAAACACCAAGTCCTAAAGTTCCAAGCCTTCGAAAAATCAAATCTAAACTCAGTGGCCCACCGGCCCTGAGGCGAGTTGACACAAGCCCCATTGGGTTTGCCATTTTCGACAATGTCTTGCTCACCCTTCATCCTGACGACTGCGCTATTCTCAGCGCCTATGCAGCTCGGCTGATGTCGGCCAGCAATGCTTCACAAGCCAATCCGTCTATGGGCCAGGACACAGGTCTAGACGCAGCGCACGGGGTCGTAGACGAACGTTCAATTGGCGCTAGAGGCATTCCTGTCAGCCCTGCCGACTTGATGCTACGAATGGTGAGCCACGTGGTTGATGCTTATTTGGATTTGCGCCGCGATCTCACGCGCCAGTTGGACCATTGGCAAGCCGAACTCATCCATCCAGAGACGCGGTTTAACAATTGGTCGGCATTGCTAGAAGCGCGACTTTCCTTGCACCACCTTGATGAAATTTGCGAAGACCAACGCAGTGCCATGCAAGACTGGCTGGAATCTTTGAACTCTTGGACGCCGCCCATTTCCAACACTTTGATCAAAGAACATGAAATTCTCAAAGTGCGCAGCCGAGATGTACTAGAGCACATCGACCGCGTGGTCCATCACGTGCGGCGCCTAGAACAAAGCATTGAAACTGCCGTGCAAATTCACTTCAATGCGCAAAGCAATCGCACCAACGAAACCATGCGCACCCTGACTTCCATCACCGCTATTTTTCTGCCCTTGAATTTGATCGCGGCCATCTTCGGCATGAACTTTGATGTCATACCGCTCATGCATGATCAGGCTGGCTTTTGGCTGACGCTGAGTTGCATGGCGCTGATCGCTTCTTCTTTGGCTTGGTTTTTTTGGCGCAAGCGTTATTTGGCGCGATCAGGCAGGTAATTTCACCGAACGCCTCAGCCCAGATTCGTTTTAAAGAACGCCAAAGTTCTTTCTTTGGCCAAAGCCGCCGCGTGAGCTTCCCAAGCGCCGCGCTGATTGCAATTGAAACCGTGATGCGCAGCATAAGTAAACACTTGTGCATTGGGATGTGCAACTTTGAAAGCACTCACTGAGTCCATAGAAATCCACTTGTCTTCTTCTGCAAAGTGAGCCATGACAGGCACTTTGGCTTGCCGTGCAGACTCAGGTTCGCCCGTCATGCCACCGCCGTAATAAGGCGCGGCGGCAGACAAGCCATTGAGCAGGCAAGCGGAGCGCCAAGTCAGCAAACCGCCCCAGCAATACCCCACAATGCCGACCTTGCCACCACACGCTGTGTGCGCATGGTCAATGGCCGCTTGAATGTCTTGCAAAGCGCCTGGCGCGGGCAAAGCCTCAACGGCAGTTTTGAGGCCCATGCCAAGGCCCATGTCGGCCTCTGCATAGCCCAGCTCCACATTGGCTTGAACGCGGTGAAACATGGCGGGTGCAATGGCCAAATAACCTTCACTGGCATATGCGTCGGCCACTTCGCGAATGTGCGTGTTGACGCCAAAAATTTCTTGACCGTCGGCCGCTGTGAGTGTGATGAAAGAGCCCATGAAATTCTCCTGAAAAATTAAACCGCGAGTGCACGCTCAACAAAATCAAGCCGATCTTGGCCCCAAAAAATTTCGCCGTTCAAGACATAGCTTGGCGCGCCGAAAACACCCGCATCAATGGCCATTTGGGTATAGGACTCGTAGCGCTCGTGGACTGCTTGACTGTATGTCTGCTCTAAGCAAGATGCTGGCAAGTGCTGCTCATGGAGCAGCTCTACCAAGGTTTTTTCATCGGCAATGTTGCGCTGCTGAGACCAAACCGCAGACAAGATAGCGCCACTGATGTTCATGGCCGCATCGGCTCCCATCGCCATGTCGACCGCAATGATCAATTTAGCAGCATCGTCACCACTGACAGGGAAAAAAGTGGGCTTGAGGTGCAAAGGCGCCCCCAACCATTTGCTAAAGCGCTCTAGCTCCGTCAAACGGTAGGCTTGTCTCTGTGGCGCTCTCTGCCCCAAGGGCAAGCCCCCGGAAATAGGAAAGACCTTACCGCCCAAATCAAAGGGCATGACTCGAACAGAGGCGCCTGATTTTTTGAGAATATTTTGAAAACGTTGGTGTCCCAAGTAAGCCCATGGGCTTTGGGGGGCGAAATAATAGTCGACTGAGTGACTCACAATAAGCTCCTACATAAGGTAATCTGACAAGTTAAATTAACCAACAGTCTGCTGTTTTAACAGTTTGACCACAATTCTGCAGGAGACAAGCCATGCGCAAAGTTTTATTGGTCACCGGGGGTAGTCGTGGCATCGGTGCGGCCACCTGTATTTTGGCGGCGCAAAAGGGCTGGGATGTGGCTGTGAACTACAGCGCCAACGCCCAAGCTGCTGACGGTGTCGTTAAGCAAATTAAGGCGGCTGGTGGGCGGGCCATCTCCGTGCAGGCCGATGTGGCCCACGAAGAACAAGTGTTGGCGATGTTCCAAAAAGTGCGAGCCGAGTTGGGACCCCTCCAAGGCTTGGTCAACAATGCGGGCGTTGTAGACGTTTCTGCGCGCTTGGATGAAATGAGCATGGCACGCTGGCGCCGAATGTTTGACATCAATGTTTTAGGATCCATGTTGTGCGCGCGAGAAGCCATCTTGCAAATGAGCACCCGACACGGCGGTGTTGGCGGCAGCATTGTGAATCTCTCGAGCGCGGCCGCACGCTTAGGCTCGCCTGGTCAATACTTGGATTACGCAGCCGCCAAGGGTGCCATTGACAGTTTCACACTGGGTTTGGCCAAGGAAGTTGCTGGCGAAGGCATTCGCGTGAACGCCATTCGCCCGGGCCTCATTGACACCGAAATTCATGCCTCGGGTGGGCTGCCCAATCGCGTCAAAGACTTAGAGCATTTGGTACCGGCCAAGCGCGGCGGTAGCGCCATGGAGGTTGCGCAAGCCATTGTGTGGTTGCTGTCAGATGAGGCCAGCTACACCACCATGAGTTTGGTGGATGTCTCGGGGGGTCGTTAATGTCAACAGAAGGCAAGCGCACCATTCGCTATTACTGGGAAGACATGCAACCGGGCAGTGAACGAGATTTGGGCAGCATCTCGCCTACTCGCGAAGAGATCATTGCATTTGCCACCCAGTTTGACCCTCAGCCCTTTCACTTAGACGATGAAGCTGCCAAGGCCTCTGTTTTTGGGGGGCTTTGCGCCAGTGGCTGGCACACCTGCTCTATGGCAATGCGTCTGATGGTGACCAACTTTTTGCACGAGGCATCCAGTCTGGGGTCGCCAGGGCTTGAAAATTTGCAATGGAAAAAACCGGTTTTGCCCAATGACACCTTGCGCCTGAAACACAAAATTTTGGAATCTAGGCCCATGCGCTCTAAACCCGACGTGGGCTTGGTGCGAACCCAATGGGAAATGCACAACCAACATGGCGATTGCGTGCTTCACATGGAAGGTTGGGGCATGTTCAGGCGCCGCCACCCAGCCACCGATTCGGCCAAGACCGATTAACATTCACCTTGTTTACTACTCACTCCTCACTGCACTTAGGCCTTAGGATTTCCCATGACTGTCACTACCATTGCTCATTTCATTTCAGGTCACAAAGTCTCGGGTTCCTCTTCCCGTGCGCAAGACGTTTTTAACCCAGCCACGGGCGCCATCACGGGCCGTGTGAGTTTGGCTAACACTCAAGATGTCGATCAAGCCGTTGCCGCCGCTCAAGCTGCGTTTCCAGCTTGGGCCGACACGCCACCCTTGAGGCGCGCACGTGTGATGTTCAAGTTTTTGGAGTTACTTAACCTTCACCGCGACACACTGGCTCACATGATCACCGCCGAACACGGCAAGGTCTTCACAGATGCGCAAGGTGAAGTCACGCGCGGCATCGACATTGTGGAGTTTGCCTGTGGCATTCCGCAATTGCTCAAAGGCGACTTCACAGACCAAGTTTCAACCGGCATCGACAACTGGACTTTGCGCCAGCCTTTGGGTGTTGTGGCGGGCGTCACGCCCTTTAACTTTCCAGTCATGGTGCCCATGTGGATGTTTCCGGTGGCCATTGCCTGTGGCAACACCTTTGTCTTAAAGCCAAGTCCATTGGACCCCAGCCCCAGCTTGTTCATGGCCGACCTGCTTCAACAAGCCGGTCTGCCCACGGGTGTTTTCAACGTCGTACAAGGCGACAAAGAAGCCGTCGATGCGTTGGTAGCCCATCCTGATGTCAAAGCAGTCAGCTTTGTGGGCTCTACGCCCATTGCCAACAGCCTTTATGAAAACGGCGCACGACATGGCAAACGTGTGCAAGCCTTGGGCGGCGCCAAGAACCACATGGTCGTCATGCCTGACGCCGACATTGATCAGGCAGTCGATGCCCTCATGGGCGCGGCATACGGCTCGGCCGGTGAGCGCTGCATGGCCATCAGCGTGGCCGTTTTGGTAGGCGATGTGGCCGAGCGTCTCATGCCCTTGTTGCTTGAAAAAACACGCGCCCTCAAAGTGCTGAATGGCACCAACTTGGCGGCAGAAATGGGCCCCATTGTCACGGCGGCTGCCAAACAACGCATTACTGGTTACATCGATGCGGGTGTGGCAGAAGGCGCCCAATTGTTGGTAGACGGTCGTCAGTTTGATGGCGCTAAAGCAGGCGAAGGCTGCGCCAACGGTTTTTGGTTAGGCGGCACCCTGTTTGACCATGTCAAGACCGACATGAAGATTTACAAAGAAGAAATTTTTGGCCCTGTCTTGGCATGCGTGCGCGTGAAAGATTTGGGCGCAGCCATTCAAATTATCAATGACCATGAATTTGGCAATGGCGTGAGTTGCTTCACGCGCGATGGCAATGTGGCACGCGAATTCTCGCGCCGAATTCAAGTCGGCATGGTGGGCATCAATGTACCTATTCCTGTGCCCATGGCATGGCATGGCTTTGGCGGATGGAAGCGCAGTTTGTTTGGCGACATGCACGCCTATGGCGAAGAAGGCGTGCGCTTTTACACCAAGCAAAAGTCAATCATGCAGCGCTGGCCTGAGAGCATTGGCAAGGGTGCTGAGTTCGCCATGCCAACGTCCAAGTAAATCAGACTCCGACCTTTTCGAAGCGCCATGAACGACAGCACTTTTGACTACATCATCGTCGGCGCTGGCACTGCAGGCTGTCTCTTGGCCAATCGCTTATCGGCCGATGCCAGTAAACGTGTTTTGCTGATTGAGGCTGGCAAGCGCGACGATTACCACTGGATACACATCCCCGTTGGTTATTTGTATTGCATTGGCAATCCACGCACCGATTGGCTTTACGAAACGCAAGCGGCTGAAGGTTTGAACGGCAGAACACTGCGATACCCCCGCGGTAAAGTGCTGGGGGGTTGCAGCAGCATCAACGGCATGATTTACATGCGCGGCCAGTCGCGCGATTACAACCAATGGGCGGCCATCACTGACGACCCGCAATGGCGCTGGGATCAATGCCTGCCCTACTTCAAATTCCACGAAGACCACCACCATGGCGCCAACGAAACGCATGGCGCTCACGGGGTGCCTGCAGCCTTGTTAAATCCGCAAGCGCACGACGATGCCGCTTCGGCCGAATACTTCAGAATCCTCAAAGCGCGCAAAGCTGGTGGCGAGTGGCGCATTGAAAAACAGCGCTTAAGTTGGGGCGTTTTAGATGCCTTTGCACAAGCCGCGCAACAAGCAGGTGTGCCGGCTTCGAACGACTTCAATCAAGGCAACAATGAAGGTGTGGGCTATTTTGAAGTGAATCAAAAAAGCGGCTGGCGCTGGAATACTGCGCAAGCGTTTTTAAGGCCCACTTGCTATGCTCGCCCGAACTTTGAGCTTTGGACACAAGCACAAGTAGCCGGTTTGGTCATTGAAACCGACGCCGATGGCGGCAAACGGTGCACTGGTGTGAAAGTGTGGGACGGTCAGCAACTGGTCACTGCCACTGCCACGCGCGAAGTGGCCCTGAGTGCAGGCAGCATCGGCTCTGCTCAAATTTTGCAACTTTCTGGCATTGGGGCCGCCCAAAGTTTGAAACAAAACGGCGTGGACGTGGTGCACGACTTGCCCGGCGTAGGCGCCAATTTGCAAGACCATTTGCAAATTCGCTCTGTTTACAAAGTCAAGCATGCCAAAACACTGAACACCTTGGCCAACAGTTGGTGGGGCAAGGCCAAAATTGGTTTGGAATATGCCATGTCTAGGTCGGGGCCCATGAGCATGGCGCCCAGCCAATTGGGCGCTTTTACCAAAAGCGATCCGGCGCGTGAATGGGCCAACATCCAATACCACGTGCAACCTTTGAGCTTGGACGCATTTGGCGAGCCTTTGCACAAATTTCCCGCCATCACCGCCAGCGTTTGCAATTTAAATCCAAGCAGTCGTGGCAGTGTGACTTTGAAGAGTCCGGACTTCAAGGTGCCGCCCGCCATTGCGCCGAATTATTTAAGCACCGAAGAAGACCGGAAAGTGGCGGCAGACAGTCTGCGTGTCACTCGGCGGATCATGTCGCAACCTGCCATGGCCGCCTTTGAGCCCGAAGAGTTCAAGCCTGGGATTCAATACCAATCGGATGAAGAATTGGCAAAGCTAGCCGGTGACATTGCCAGCACCATTTTTCACCCAGTGGGCACCACACGCATGGGCCGCGAAGACGACCCCATGGCGGTGGTCAACAGCCACTTACAAGTTCGCGGTGTTCGCGGCTTGAGGGTGGTTGATGCAGGTGTGATGCCAAGCATTACCAGTGGCAACACCAACAGCCCCACGCTGATGATTGCTGAAAAAGCGGCACACTGGATGGCCAAAGATGCGCAGGGGTTTGCCGCGGGAAATCCCTGATGGCAATGTCTAATGCAGCCTTGTACATTTCACTCACTCGATGAACTGCTGTTTGGGTTCGTTTTGAGGGCAGAGGAGACACCCAAACTAATCGAACATAAACATCCAAAACGAGATGTGACTTTTTACAAGCGTCGCGAAAGCGGCGCTTTTTTTTGATGGAAATACTGATCATCTCCTTGGCCTCGCTGTTTGCAGGCATGGTCGACTCCATCGTGGGTGGTGGTGGCCTGATTTTGATCCCCGCCCTGTTTGCCACCTTTCCCACAGCACCACCTGCCACCTTGGTGGGCACCAATAAAAGCGCGGCCATTTGGGGCACGGCATTTTCAACCTATCAATTCAGCAAAAAAGTTGAGATGCGTTGGGCTGCTTTGTTTCCAGCAGCAGCAGCAGGCCTTCTAGGCTCGGTGTGTGGTGCATGGACCGTGACTCAAGTAGACCCCAGCTTTTTGCGCAAAGGTTTGCCATTTTTGCTTTTGGGCTTGCTGATTTACACCGTCGCTAAAAGAGAGATGGGCCAGTTGCATCAGCCTCGGTTTCAAGGTCGGCGCGAGGCGCTTATAGCCGCTTTATTCGGCTTGTTGATCGGTTTTTACGATGGTTTTTTTGGACCCGGCGCTGGCAGCTTTTTTGTCTTTGCTTACGTGCGTTTGCTGGGCTATGACTTTTTGAACGCATCGGCCTCGGCCAAGCTTCTGAACACCGCCACCAACTTTTCAGCCTTGGCACTGTTCACTTGGCAGGGCCATGTATGGTGGCACTTGGCTGTGCCCATGGCCTTGGCCAATGTCATCGGAAGCCTCATTGGAACTCGACTGGCACTGAGGCACGGTGCGGGCTTTGTTCGCTATGTCTTCTTGGCTGTGGTTAGCGCTCTGATTTTGAAAACAGCCTACGACGGATTTTTCCGTTGAGGGGCAAATTGCGCAAAAGCCACGCCTATCAAGGCAACGGTGGCGCCCACCAATTTGATTGCTGTGTATTGCTCACCCGTGATGGCCCAAGCAAATAAGCCAGCAACGGGTGGCATGAGGTACATCAAAGGGGCTGTTCTGGCGACACCTCTGACTTGATTGATCCAACCCCAAACAAGCCAGCCGCCAAAGGCAGAAATTAAAACAGACCATGCCATGGCCGCCCACCCCTGAACACCCAGACTGGCCCAAGGTGCTTCCAGGCCCGCAGGGATGCACAACAGCATGACGGGCAAGCCACCCAACAAGGTGGCATAGCCCATGGTCAAAATGCTGCCGTGCTTTTCAAGCAGCGGTTTGGCTTGCACGGTGTAGTAAGAAAATAAAACAGCGGCCACAAACAAGACCAAGTCTCCGCCCGTCGCCCGCAAATCACCTTTCATGATTTTTTCAGAAAGAAACAGCAACACCCCTATGAAGGCGATCGTGACGCCCAAGACTTGATAGCGCTGAAGTTTTTCGTGCCCCTTCCATCTCAAAATGAGCAAGGTGAAAATGGGGCCACACGCTAGGATCACAGAGCTTGAAAAGGGCGTCGACAAATGAATGCCATAACAAACAATGCCCACATGCAAGCTGTGCCCAACAAAGCCCAAGCTGGCCAACTCAAGAATATCTTTTCGGGCCATCGGCGGAAAGAAGCGTCCGAGCATGACGCGCATCATGATCAGTGCACATGTCGGCATGATCAAGTAACGACCCAGCAAAAAACCACTGGGCGACAGCGTGTCAAGCAAATACTTTTGAACGCTGAAGTTGGCACCCCAAATCAAAATTAAAACCATGGCGGCCATCAAGGCCAAGGTGTTTTGATTCTTGATGTTCAAAGCGTGTCCAACACCACAACGGGCACGCGTGCTGCCAAGGCACACATCAATTCATAGCCCACCGTGCCAGCCGCACGGGCCACCTCATCGATCGAAACACCGGCTGATGGCTTGCTGGTTTTTTGGGGCTGACCCCACAAGGTGACTTCACTGCCCCTGTCGGCATGCGGCAAATCGGTGATGTCGACGGTGATCATGTCCATGCTGACGCGGCCCAATGTCCGCGTCCGAATGCCATCGACGCAAACGGGTGTGCCAGTGGGCGCGTGGCGCGGGTAACCGTCTGCGTAGCCACACGCTACCACGCCAATTCGCATGGGGCGATCGGCCACAAACAAAGAGCCATAGCCCACAGCGTCTCCTGCTTGCAAATGTTGCACGCCAATGATGGCGGCATTCAAACTCATGACCGGTTTCAGGCCCCATTGATCAGCTGTATTTTCGGGATGATCAGGCGAGCTGCCATACAGTGCAATGCCGGGCCGCACCCAATCTGACCTGACCTTTAAATCTTTGGCATGGCGCAAGGTGGCGGCGCTGTTTGACAGGCTGCGTTCGCCCGATAAGTCATGGGTGTACTCATGAAAAACAGCCATGGCGGCTGCAATGCCTTTGTCGGTATCTGCATCGCTGAAGTGCGACATGATCGAAATTTCATCGACTTGAGGCAGCGCATTCAAACGTGTCCAAGCCGCTCGAAATGCTTGTGGGGCAAACCCCAATCGGTTCATACCCGTATTTAATTTGAGGAATACGCGATGGCCTTGGTGTGTTTTGTGAACGGCCAACATGTCGATTTGGGCTTCGCAATGCACCACGTGCCACAAATTAAGTCGCGAACACAACTCCAGATCGCGTGTTTCAAAAACACCCTCAAGCAAAAGAATGGGGCCGCGCCAGCCCAATTGCCGAACACGCTCGGCCTCTGACAAATCGAGAAGTGCGATACCGTCTGCGGCTCGCAAAGCATCGAAAACTCTTTCAATGCCGTGCCCATACGCATTGGCTTTGACCACCCCCCAAACCAAGGCATCGGGGGCTGTTGCTTGAATAAGCGCCAAGTTATGGCGCAAGGCTTGCAGGTCAATGGTGGCCTGAATGGGTCTAGGCATGTCGGATCGTTTAAAAACAAAGATCTATGTCACAGGGTGAAGTCTAGATTGTGTCACTTCAGGGCGTGATATAAATGAAACTTACGCCAACACCTGCAAAGGAGTTGTTGCTTTTTTCAATTTTCATATTTTCGACCTGGGCCCAATGCCTCATCGATTCACTGCATGATTTCATGAAGCGCGGTTTTTACACCATCATGGCGGCCCAGTTTTTCAGCTCGCTGGCCGACAACGCGCTTTTTGTCGCGGCTGTTGAACTCATTCGCACCAGTGGCGGAGACGAGTGGCAACGCGCCGCTTTGGTGCCCATGTTCGCCCTGTTTTACGTGGTGCTGGCGCCTTTTGTGGGCGCGTTTGCCGACGCCAGACCGAAAGGTCAGGTCATGTTCGTCAGCAACGCCATCAAGGTGGTGGGCTGTTTGATGATGCTCTTTGGCACCCACCCTTTGCTGGCTTATGCCATCGTGGGCTTAGGCGCTGCGGCTTACTCGCCTGCAAAATACGGCATCTTGACGGAATTGTTACCCGCCTCGCAACTGGTCAAAGCCAATGGCTGGATTGAAGGCTTGACCATTGCATCCATCATCTTAGGCGTACTGATTGGCGGGCAATTGGTGGGTCCCCATGTTGCCAATTACCTCTTGAGCTTTGACATGCCGTTCATAGAGTCCGGCATCGACACGCCGCCCGAGGCCGCCATTTTGTTATTGATCGTCTTGTATGCTTTGGCGGCTTGGTTCAACACACGAATCCCAGATACGGGCGTGGCCATGCGCCCACTGCCCTCCAATTTAGGCGCCCTGTTGCCCGATTTTTGGGATTGCAATACACGCCTTTGGAAAGATCGCCTGGGCCAAATTTCATTGGCAACCACCACCTTGTTCTGGGGCGTCTCAGGTAACTTGCGCTACATCGTCTTGGCCTGGAGCGCGGTTGCTTTGGGATACACCACCACGCAAGCCTCTAGTTTGGTGGGTGTCGTTGCCATCGGCACCGCTGTGGGTGCTGTGGTGGCCTCTGTGCGAATGAAGTTGCACCAAGCAACCCTGGTCATGCCTTTGGGCATTGGCATGGGCTTGCTCGTCGTCGGCATGAACTTCATTGACAACGTATGGGTTGCTGCACCCTTCTTAATTATGCTGGGCGCACTGGGTGGCTTTTTGGTGGTCCCCATGAACGCTTTGTTGCAGCACCGCGGCCACAACCTCATGGGCGCTGGCAGATCCATTGCGGTTCAAAACTTCAATGAACAACTCTGTATTTTGCTGCTGGGTGGCATGTACAGTTTCTCAACAGGCATGGGCTTGTCGGCCTTTGGTGCCATTACCGCCTTTGGCTTGGTGGTGGCCGGCTTCATGTGGCTCATCAAACGCTGGCACGAGCGCAATATGCGAGACCACAGTGAAGAGTTGCAGAAACTGATTGAAGTGGCAAAAAATGATCACTCGCATGGTTGATCGCCAGTTGACTTAACACTCTCGAAGGCACTTCCCATGAAAACGATTTACGATTTTGAAGCAGTTCAAATAAACGGACAAAGCTTGCCACTGAGTCAACTGCAAGGCAAGGTCATGCTCATTGTGAACACCGCCAGCGCATGCGGTTTCACCCCTCAATTCGGCGGCCTAGAAAAAATCCACCAAACTTTCAAAGACCAAGGCTTAGCTGTTTTAGGTTTCCCCTGCAATCAGTTTGGCGGCCAAGATCCTGCGAGCAACGCGGTCATTGCAGATTTTTGCCAAGTCAATTACGGCGTGACTTTCACCATGATGCAAAAGGTCAATGTGAATGGCCCAGAAGCGCACCCGCTCTACCAGTGGTTGTGTGCTGAGGCGCCGGGCTTGTTGGGCAGCAAGGCCATTAAGTGGAACTTCACCAAATTTTTGGTGGGGCGTGATGGCCGTGTACTTAAGCGCTATGCGTCGATGGACAAGCCCGAGAAAATAGCTCAAGACATTGAAGCGGCATTGGCCGCTTAAGCTGTGTTCAGTGGCTTTTAGAAAGCACTTCGTCGACCAACTCCACCCAATGACGAACAGGCACATCGGCGCCACTTTGCAAATGTGTGATGCAACCAATGTTGGCACTCAAAATGGCGGTGGGTTGCAAGTGATTTAAATGCCCCAACTTGCGATCGCGCAAGGCATAAGCCGTATCAGCTTGCAACACAGAATAGGTGCCTGCTGAGCCACAGCACAAATGAGATTCAACTTCGGTCACACGGAGCTTGAATCCGAGTTGGCCCAGTTGAGATTCCACACCGCCTTTGAGTTGTTGGCCATGCTGCAATGTACAAGGTGGGTGATACGCCAGCACACCTGTTTGGGCCACAATTTCGGGCTTCAATTTCTGTTGAAGCATTGGCAAACACATGGGCAACAGCTCACTCAAATCGCGCGTGAGTTCGGAGATGCGTCGCGCCTTCTCAGCGTATTGCGCATCATGTTGCAGTAGATGGCCATACTCTTTCACGGTGACGCCGCAACCCGAGACGTTCATGACGATGGCTTCAACGCCTTGTTCAACCCATGGCCACCAAGCATCGATGTTATGACGCATGTGGTCTAGGCCACCCACTTGATCGTTCAAGTGAAACTTGACGGCACCACAACAGCCAGCAGCGGGTGGCACGACAACCTGAATGCCGCAGGCATTGAGCACGCGGGCGGTGGCGGTGTTGATGTTGGGCATCATGGCGGGTTGTACGCATCCCGCCAACATCAAGACCTTGCGCGCGTGAATTTCTTGTGGCCATGCGCCCGCATTTTGTGGCGCGGGTACTTTGGCTTTCAATGCTGCGGGCAGGAGTCCTCGAACACTTTGCCCCAACTTCATGGCAGGTGTAAAAAGTGCAGAGGTCAGTCCTTCTTTGAGTGCCCAGCGCAGTGCGCGTTCTTTCAGAGGTCTTTGTACTTTGGCATCGACCACTTTGCGGCCCAAGTCAACCAAGTGGCCATACTCAACGCCGCTGGGGCATGTGCTTTCGCAATTTCGACACGTGAGGCAACGGTCTAAATGCAACTGTGTTTTGCGCGTAGGTTCTGCGCCCTCAAAGACTTGCTTCATGAGGTAGATGCGGCCTCGCGGTCCATCTAGCTCATCGCCCATCAATTGATAGGTGGGGCAGGTGGCAGCGCAGAATCCGCAGTGCACACATTGGCGCAAAATGGCTTCGGCCTCTTGGCCAATGAGGGTGTTTTGAAACTCAGGTGCGAGTTGGGTTTGCATGTTGAGCCTCAGAAATACGCGTTCAGTCTGCGCGGGCTGAAAATGCCCGCAGGGTCGAATTCATTTTTCAGCGCGTGTTGAATGCGTTGTTGCACCGTATCTAGTGGTGTGAAAACTGGCGTGTTCACATTCACTGCGGCACTGGCTTGCTGAGGCCGCCTAAACAAAGTGGCTTGTCCGCCCACAGTGGCAGCGGCTTGTCGAATCTGTTGCGCCTCGCTAAGTGGTGCCCAGATCCAACGCTGTGCACCATGCCACTCGATGAAGGTTTCGCTGGCAATGTTTGGCAAATTCAAAACAGGCGCTGTTTGCGGGAGAGACAAACGCCAAAGCGCCAAGTCTTCATTGGCGCTGTGTTGTGTGAAAAATGGCAAAGCCTGATCTCGGCACAAGGCCCAATCCTGGGCAGCCGATTCAGCCGATTGTTCTATCAACTCACTTTGCAACTTGGCCACATCTGCAGACATGCGGAGCTTGGCCGCTTGCACTGCAGCCAGCGCGCCCCGCAAGCGAACAAACAACATCTCAGGCGCGCCAGCTTGGGTGTTGTCTTTGACCCAGCAACTGGCATTCAATGGCAAGGGCTGGCCTCCCCATTGGTGCAATAAATTCAAGGCTTGCGCTTGCGGCAGTGCGCACATCAGATACGCTTCAGCTGGGGCCCTCGGCAAAACCTTGAGTGACACTTCAGTGATCAGACCCAGCGTGCCCCAACTGCCAGCCAGCAATCGGCTGACGTCATAGCCGGCCACGTTTTTCATGACCTGGCCGCCAAAGGTGAGGTGTTCGCCGCGACCATTGATAAACCTGAGGCCCAAGACAAAATCTCGAACCGCGCCAGCACTGGCTCTGGCAGGGCCGCTTAAGCCTGCGGCCACCATGCCGCCCACTGTGGCGCTGTGAGGCTTGTTGCTAACATTCGCTTGAAAATGGGGCGGCTCAAAAGCCAAGCATTGGCCTTGCTCTGACAAAGCCGTTTCTAATTTGTGCAAGGGCGTGCCCGCTGCAACCGTCACGACCAACTCACTGGGCTCATATTGAAGGATGCCATTGAGTCCGCGTGTTTCTAGCAATTCACCTTGCAATGACTCGCCATAAAAATCGTGGCTGCCCGAGCCATGAATGCGAAACGTCTTGCGCTCACCTGCAGTTTGTGCGGCAGCTGATCGAATGGTGTCCAAAAGCGCAGGCAGATCGGGAAACAGATCTGTGCTTTGGCTGGGTTGGAGGCTTGCGTGCATGTGCACATGTTAAACGGCCGCGCCCTTGTTTAGGCGCGTTCTTGCGTTTTTGCCTGCAAGATTTAGGTCAATTCAGTTGTTGAAAAAACTCACAGGTAAGCCGGGCGTCTCTACGCGAATTGCGAACACACAGCCTGAGTCAGGCAGGGCTTGCAACTCCTCTGCACTGCGGCCATGGGACGCGGTGGTGATGAACAAAGTGCACATGTCCTCACCGCCAAAGCAGGCCATGGTGGGGCACTGAACAGGTGTCTCAATGAACGCCACGCACTGCCCATTCGGTGCAAATTTGGCCAAGCGATGACCTTCGAACATGGCCGAGTAGTAGAAGCCTTCAACGTCCACCGCAGCGCCATCGGGACGACCGAGATACGCTTGGGCGCTGGCGGTGCCATAAGCCCAGTTTTTTGGTTTGAGCGGAAATTGGGCAAATAAACGTTCCCGGCTCATGGTTTGGGTGTCTGCGTCATAGTCCCACGCCCTGATGCAATGGGCCCCGGTGTCCGACCAATAAAGGGTGCGGCCATCGGGAGACCAGGCCAGGCCATTGGCGACTGTGGCGTTTCCTGCCTTGAACTCTAAACGGCCGTCTGCTTGCAATGCATACAACACTGCAAGCGCTTGATCGCGCGGCTCAAACATGGAGCCACTCCAAAAGTTGCCAGCAGGATCACACTTGCCATCGTTGAATCGCATTTGGGCTGTGTCGTAGGGCGCAGCCGCCAATAACTGCCTGGGGCCGCCCCAAGTTCGCGCGCGATAAACACCGCTGCGGGTGGCCATCACCCAGCCACCTTGGGCAGCAGGCGCAAAGCAACCTGGCTCCTCTCCTAATGGCCAGTCCTCAGGCTTTTGCTCTTCCAACGCGTCTGCGGTCATGGCCATGCGCCGCAAGCGTTGGCCGGGAATGTCGACCCAATACAAACACTTTTCTGCTGGGTGCCAAAACGGCGACTCTCCCAAGCCATCAGGTTGGGAGGTGATGCGCTGCCATTTCGGATAGCTCATTGGAGGCGTGATGGTCATTTTTAAGGGGGGGTGATGTGATGGTGAGATTGTGAATTAAGAATTCGTTTTCTGTGCAGCCGCCCTGTTTTCAGGCGAAAAAAAGCCCGCCGAAGCGGGCTGTGAACTTGGAGACTAACTTCTCGGAAAGTCTTTGGAGAATCTTTGCAGATTAGCCGTGGTAAGCAGTTTCGCCGTGTGACGTGATGTCCAAACCTTCGCGCTCTGCTTCTTCAGAAACACGCAGACCCACTGTCAAATCAACCAGTTTGAAGGCGACCAAAGACACCACACCAGACCACACGATGGTGACCAGCACGGCTTTGGCTTGAGTCCAAACTTGTGCAGCAATGGAGTAATCAGCAGCTGTCACCATGGTGGCTGTAGTCCAGTCGGCTACAAAGCCAGGGCCACCCAAGGCTGGTGAATTGAACACACCCGTGAGCAACGCACCCACAATGCCGCCCACACCGTGCACGCCGAAGACGTCCAAGGTGTCGTCTGCGCCCAGCATTTTCTTGAGGCCGTTAACGCCCCACAAACATGCAAAGCCAGCCACAATGCCAATGACCAAGGCGCCGCCAATGCCGACGTTGCCGGCTGCTGGCGTGATGGCCACCAAACCAGCCACTGCACCCGATGCTGCGCCCAGCATCGAAGCTTTGCCGCGCATCAGGGCCTCACCCACACACCAGGCCAACACAGCGGCAGCGGCTGCCAACAAGGTGTTTACAAAAGCAAGTGCTGCGAATCCATTGGCTTCGAGCGCCGAGCCGGCGTTGAATCCGAACCAGCCCACCCACAACAAGGAGGCACCGACCATGGTCAATGTCAAAGAGTGAGGTGTCATGGCTTCGCGGCCATAACCAATTCGCTTGCCAATCATGAAGGCACCCACCAGACCGGCCACGGCAGCATTGATGTGCACCACGGTACCGCCAGCGAAGTCAAGTGCACCCATTTGCCATATGAAGCCGGCTTTGCCGTTCATTTCGTCGACCACTTCTTTGGCTGTGTAGGCGTCAGGGCCCATCCAGAACCAAACCATGTGAGCGATTGGCAAGTAACTGAAAGTGAACCACAAAGTCATGAAGATCAAGACTGCGGAGAACTTGATGCGCTCTGCAAATGCGCCGACGATCAAGGCACACGTGATGCCAGCAAACGTGGCCTGAAAGCCTGCAAAGATAATTTCAGGAATGACCACGCCTTTGCTGAAGGTCGCTGCATTGGCAAAGGTGCCAGCTGCGTTGTCCCAAATGCCGTTCATGAACAAGCGGTCGAGTCCACCAATGTAAGCGTTGCCTTCGGTAAATGCCAAGCTATAACCGTAGATGAACCACAAGACCGTGACCAAGGAGAAGGTCACCATGACTTGCATGAGCACCGACAACATGTTCTTGCTGCGAACCAAGCCGCCATAGAACAAAGCCAAACCTGGCACCACCATCATGATGACCAAAATGGTGGCGACCATCATCCAAGCTGTATCGCCTTTGTTAGGCACAAGGGCGGGGGCAGCTTCAGCAGCGGCTGGCGCTGCTGCTGGAGCGGGGGCTGTTGCAGGTGTTGCTGCTTCGGCTTTGGCTTCAGCCTTGGCTTCCACTTTGGCTTCAGCAGCAGGCGCGGTTTGTGCAAATGCAGCGCCGCCAAAACACAAGCTCAGTCCCAAGGCAAGGGAGGCAAATAATTTTTTCATACAAATCTCTCTTTCTGGGACATCAAAGGGCTTCAGCCCCAGTTTCGCCGGTGCGAATGCGGACAACTTGTTCCAAGTCGTACACAAACACTTTGCCGTCGCCAATTTTGCCGGTGCGTGCGCCAGCTTCAATGGCTTCAATCACGCGCTCAACTTGGTCGTTTGACACAGCGGCTTCAATCTTGACCTTGGGCAAGAAATCAACCACGTATTCAGCACCGCGATACAACTCGGTGTGTCCTTTTTGACGACCAAAGCCTTTGACTTCGGTCACAGTAATGCCTTGCACGCCGATGGCTGAAAGTGCTTCACGCACTTCATCGAGCTTGAAGGGTTTAATGATGGCGGTCACCAGTTTCATGATGGTTCCTTGGTAATGCAAAAAAATTAGAAGCTGTATTTCAGACCAACAACCAAGCCTGATTTGCCCAATTGTTTGCCAGCGGGGCTGACATAAGAGCCCGTTTTGGCATTCGTGCCAATGATGGCGGCAGAGGCAGCCAAACCATTGCCCAAGTCTTTGCCCAATGTCAGCGCAGTGTCGGTGTAGGAGTAGATGCTGTTGCCTGCACCCTTGACCGCTTGGTAACCGATGTGGGGCACGAGTGAATAGCCATCGCCCAAGTCGAATGTGGCGGTGAGGTCAACATAAGAGCTGCCCTTGCTGTTGGCAAAGCCGAACAAATTGCCAGTGCTTTGTGAATACTTCAAAGTGACAGGGCCCATGGTGGCGGCACCGTATAACTCATTGGTGTTAGCGCTTGGCTTGAGAGCATTGCCAGAATAGTCATAGCGAAGGAAGCCAATGTCGTAACCCACGTCACCCACCGTGAATTTGTAGCCGCCGTAGTAGTCAACTTCAGTATTGGCTTTGCCGCCAGCGTCTTTGATCCACTTGATGCTTGAGCCCCAAACGCCCACATAGACGCCGCTCTTATCGGCGTAATCTGCACCGCCACTCAAAGCTGTGTCGAAACGGCTTTGTGAAATGCCGCGGTAACGGTATTCATTCACACCACCAACATTGAATGACATTGTGGATTCGGGTGCGGCAGGCGCGGCTTGTGCCAACGCATTGCCAGCAAACGCCAATGACATGGCCAACATCAAGGGAGTAGCAATTTTTTTCATGAGAAGCTCCTGTAAATAAGAATTAGACGTGACTCATTAAGCATTTAGCATGCCAATGCTGCACTGCATCAGTGCAAGTCAATGTCATCCCTCTGAAACAAGTATTTGGAGGCCTTGGTGTTCCAATGTGAATTGCACCCCCCTAGGACTGGTTTATAAAAAGTCTGATCGCTATTGCACCTATTTGGTGCGCGGAGACACTATGCGTTTATCTTTGGTGCAAAGTCGGGCTTTGCTGGGCCTTCAAGCGCCTTCCGTGACGGTCGAAGTACATCTGGCCAATGGTCTGCCTTGCTTTACCTTGGTCGGCCTGGCTGATGATGGCGCTCGCCTCAAAGACTACGAATTTGCTGGAGAGTTGTCCTTGTCTGGTGCCTTGCGGCCGGTCCGCGGTGCTTTGGTCATGGGCTTGGCTTTGTACCAACAGGTCAAAGCACACGCCTTGGTATTGCCACCCGGAAGTGCTGAAGAAGCCGCGTTGGTCCCGGATGCGAGGGTTTACAGAGCGCGTCATTTGCGCGATGTGGCAGATCAATTTTGTTTAGCAGGCGCAAGCGCTTCTCAAGCGGCGCCCAACAACCCGGATGGATGGGCGCGAATGAGTCACACCCCAGGCCCACATTGGGATGGCCCCACTTCCTATCCAGACTTGGCCGATGTGAAAGGCCAAGCCGGCGCTAAAAGGGCGCTTGAAATTGCAGCTGCGGGCGGTCACAGCCTTTTGATGGTAGGGCCGCCCGGCTCGGGCAAGTCCATGCTGGCGCTTAGATTCGCTGGCCTGTTACCACCGCTTAGCGTTCAAGAAGCTTTAGAGGCTGCATCTGTGGCCAGCTTGGCGGGTCGGTTTCAACTGTCGCAGTGGTTGGTGCGAGCAACACGCCAGCCGCATCACTCAGCCAGTGCCGTGGCCTTGGTAGGTGGTGGCTCACCGCCAAGGCCAGGCGAAATTTCTTTGGCCCACCATGGTGTTTTATTTTTAGACGAGCTGCCAGAGTTTCCCCGGGCGGCCTTGGAGGCATTGCGCGAGCCCATGGAGTCGGGCTGCGTCACCATTTCGCGCTCGGCACAGAGCGCAGAGTTTCCAGCTAGGTTTCAGTTGATTGCTGCCATGAACCCCTGCCCCTGTGGCTATGCCGGGCACGCCAAAAGTCCGGGCCAAAGCGGCCCGGTGTGTCGTTGCACGCCCGATCAAGTGCACCGCTACAGCAGCAAAGTCAGTGGCCCCCTTTTAGACCGCATTGATTTGCACATCGAGGTGCCCAGCCAGAGCGCAGCCTTGCTCATCAATGCGCCTGCGGGTGAAAGCACCGCTGTGCTTAAAAAGCGATGCCATCACGCACGTTTGTTAGCGACTCAAAGGCAAGGCTGCAGCAACCATGCTTTGAGTGGCGCCGCCTTAGACAATCACGCGGCCTTGGAGCAAGATGCATTGGCTTACATCACGCAAGTTGCATCCCATTTCGGATGGAGTGGTCGCAGCTCGCACCGCGTTTTAAAAATTGCCAGAACCATTGCTGATTTGGCTCAAAGTGCCAACATCGAAAAGGCCCACATCGCAGAGGCCGTGCAATACAGACGGCCCGTTGCGGGGCATTGATAATGTAGCTATGCGAACATATCGGCCCTATTGGGACCTCACCCGTATCAGCACCCAGGACCCTGCACTCGGCCCTTTCGCGGTTTGGCTGTCTTGGGCGCAACTTATTACATGGGGAAGTGTGTTTTACACCTTCTCTTTGGTCATGGGGCCCGTCGAGCGAGAGTTAGGTTTCAGTCGTGCTGAGGCCTCCTTGGGGTTCAGCTTGGCCTTGTTGGCCGATGGCCTCATGGCTTATCCCATTGGTCGACTGATTGATCGCGGCCATGAACGCAGCGTGATGACTTGGGGCTCTGTTTGGGTTGGCGCTTGTCTGTTTGCCCACAGCTTCATCGACTCCTTGGTGGGGTTTTATGGCGTATGGCTGGCATTGGGTATAGGGATGTCGGCCACACTTTATGCACCCGTTTTTGCCATCGTTACCCGCAGATTTCCGAATGACTTCAGGCGGGCCATCATCATCATGACGTTTTTAGGTGGACTGGCCAGTACGGTGTTCATTCCGCTTTCATCTTGGTTGATTCAATCTTTAGGTTGGCGACATGCCTTGTGGGTTTTGGCACTCTTTCAGTGGCTAATCTGTTGGCCATTGCACGCTTGGTTATTGCGCGGTGCCAAGGAAAAAATGAGCGTGAATCCTGATGCTGAGAATGCAACTCAGGCGCCGTCATCTGCAGAGCTACACCCCCCACAGGGGCCATCTGACTCCATCAAGGTTCACTTAAAAAGCGCG
Source organism: Limnohabitans sp. (assembly GCA_021300495.1). Taxonomy (GTDB): domain Bacteria; phylum Pseudomonadota; class Gammaproteobacteria; order Burkholderiales; family Burkholderiaceae_C; genus Limnohabitans_A. The sequence goes on from JAJTDK010000034.1 coordinate 29,198, forward strand.
CCATTTTGGTTGCTGGCAGGCTTCATGCTGATGACGGCGCTTGTGAGTTCAGCCTTACCTGCTCACATGGTGAGCCTTTTGGAAGAGGCAAATTTGTCACCTGCTTGGGTTATTGCCATTCCTGCCTCGATTGGTGCCATTCAAGTTTTAGGTCGGTTTTTGCTGTTTGTCTTTGAAAAACATTTAGATGTTCATGCTGCCAACAAATGGATTCCATGTTTGGTGCCTTTGGGTTTGTTATTTTTGGTGGCAGGCGGTTTGGCGCCCTGGGCTGCTTTGTTGTTTGTCACCTTCTATGGCTTAGGCAACGGCCTGAACACCATTGTGAAAGGCACGGCCATGGCGCAATATGTGAGTCGGGAACACGTGGGCCAACTCAATGGTGTGTTGGGTGTGCCACTGGCTTTGGGCCGTGCTGTAGCGCCCTGGTCTTTAGGTTTGATGTGGTCCCCCGAGGTGGGCTACACACACGGCTTGCGCTGGCTTTTGGTAGCCGGCATTTTGGGTGTGGTTTGTTTGTGGTGGGCGCAGATCAGCGCTTACAAATTGGGCGCCAACAGACGCTGAATGTCCATCACTTTTAAGTTTTGCCGCTTGGCCAAGTCTTGAACTTGGTCTTCACCCACTTTGCCCACGTTGAAGTATTGGCTGTCGGGGTGGCTGAGGTAAAAGCCTGACACGCTGGCGGCTGGCGTCATGGCCAAGCTTTCCGTCAAGCCCATGCCAATGTCTTCACATTGCAAGAGATTGAACATTTGTTTTTTCACAGAATGGTCGGGGCATGCAGGGTAGCCTGGTGCAGGGCGAATGCCTTGGTATTTTTCTGCAACCAACTCTTCAAGTGAAGAATTTTCTTTTGCGGCATAGCCCCACAAATCTTTGCGCACACGTTCGTGCATGCATTCTGCAAAGGCTTCCGCAAAACGATCGGCCAAGGCTTTGAGCATGATGGCACTGTAGTCGTCGTGCGCAGCCTCAAAAGCTTGCTCGCGCTTTTCTACGCCGATGCCGGCCGTGACAGCAAACACACCCACGTAGTCTTTTAACTGAGTGGGTTTGCCTTGTGCATCCAGCTGTGGCGCCACAAAATCAGCCAAGCAGCGACTGGGTTTACCGGTCTGTTTTTCTGTTTGTTGGCGCAGACCGTGCCATGTGAGCACAGGCGTTTCACGCGCCTCATCGGCATACAAAGCAATGTCATCGTGGTTGACGCTGTTGGCAGGGTACAAGCCCATCACACCATGCGCTGTGATCCATCTGCCTTCAATGATTTTTTGCAACATCTTCTGAGCATCATTGAAAACTTTTTGCGCTTCAACGCCTACTACTTCGTCTTTCAGGATGGCGGGGTAAGGGCCGGCCAAATCCCAAGTTTGAAAGAAAGGGCCCCAGTCAATGTAGCGCGCCAATTCGGCCAAATCGAAATTCTTGAAAACACGGCGGCCAATGAATTTGGGTGTGAGCGATTTGAAGGCCGTCCAGTCAACCGCCGTTTTGTTGCCACGCGCTTTGACCAGTGGCCACATGGGTGTTTGTTTTTTGTTGGCATGCATCTCACGCACTTTGGCGTAATCGGCATTGAGTTCGTCAATGTAAGTAGCGGCGTGGTCTGACAACAAACCTTGCGCCACACTGACACTGCGCGAGGCGTCGGGCACATAGACCACAGGGCCTTCATAGTGTGGTGCAATTTTGACAGCAGTGTGCACACGGCTGGTGGTGGCACCTCCAATCAGCAAAGGCATTTTGCGCAAACGGAAATGCGCATCCTTTTGCATTTCGCTGGCCACGTACTGCATCTCTTCCAAGCTAGGGGTGATCAGCCCCGACAAGCCAATGATGTCGGCATTTTCTTCTTTGGCCTTGGCCAAAATTTCGTGGCATGGCACCATCACGCCCATGTTGACCACGTCAAAGTTGTTGCACTGAAGCACCACCGTGACAATGTTTTTGCCGATGTCGTGCACGTCGCCTTTGACGGTGGCGATCACAATCTTGCCTTTGGATTTCACATCTTGGCCAGCAGCTTCTTGCTGACGCTTTTCTTCTTCGATGTAGGGCACCAAGTGCGCCACGGCTTGCTTCATGACGCGCGCAGACTTGACCACCTGCGGCAAGAACATCTTGCCTTGGCCAAACAAATCACCCACCACGTTCATGCCATCCATGAGCGGGCCTTCAATCACATGCAATGGCCTTCCGTT
>JAJTDK010000035.1 GCA_021300495.1 Limnohabitans sp.
GCTTACAAAATAGCCAATCAATTTGTTGTCAAAACCACCAGCACTCAGGGCGGTCCAGCCTTCTGTTGAGTACAGTTGTTTGATCTGTTGCATCTCACCAACTTTGACATCGTAGGTGCGTTTTTCGTAAATAACTGTCATTGATTGGGCTCCTGATGATTAATAGTTGGGTGAATTTAAAAAAATAGTGACCGAGAATGATTGCAGAGTGTTATTTGGGGTTTTTTTGCAATATGCAAAATAGCCCTACTATGTCCTTTCCATGATCATGACGCAACAGATCCCTATCGGCTCGAAGAATTTGAAACCCATGGTCTGAGGCCAAGCGCTGAATGTATGCTAACGAGTGCGCGTATCGCAGGCTAGGGCGCAACACATACTCCTCTGGACCTTCCGCCCATTCCTCTAAGCTGAAAGCCAAGCCGCCGCCAGCACGCAGCACCCGAGTGGCTAGTTGGAACGCACGCTCTAATGCGCCCACGTAGATGAATACGTCGGCACTGACGATCAGATCGTACCGATCACCCGCAAGGTAGGCCTGTTCCATGGCGTCGTGAATATCGGCCTGCCAGACCCTGCTGTAATGCCCACTTTCTAGAGCTCTACTCACCATGCCGGGTGAGAGATCAACGCCGTCGACACGCAGGGAATTGCCTTTTAGGCACTGACCCACTAAGCCCGTACCACAGCCAAGATCAAGCACATTGGGCCAAGGGTTAGAAAGACAGTCCATGGCTGCCTTGACCAAGATGTCAGGCGCACGGTAGTCCAGTTGTGACAAGTGGCTGGAAAAATCGTCAGCGTAGCGGTCAAATAAATTAGCCACATAGCCCGCTGGTGGCGCGGGTGGCACTTGGGCCCAGCCGATCTCGGCATGTAGCACAGCGTCCAGCATGTAGCGAGTGAAATCATCACCTCCGCCATGTTGGTGCAACAGCTTCAGACATTGTGCCGATTCATTCCATCTGCCCAACTCCCGCAAAACCGAGGCCTTGTGCCTTAAAGCGATTAGCGTCTGTGGCTGTAAGTCAAGCGCTCGATCCAGCGCCTCCAAAGCCATTGGAAATTGACCCGTTTCAGCATAAGCGGCGCCTAAATGAACCCACGTTTCAATGGCTTCGGGCTCGTGCTCGGCAGATCTAAGCAAAAGGTCAATGGCTTGGGTCGTGTGACCTAATGCTGCTTTAACAACCCCCAGGTTCATTAGCACCGATGGGCGATCGGGGGCTAGTTCGAGTGCCTTAGCAAAGCACGTTTCGGCTTGAGTCAGTTGGCCCGACTCGTATGCTTGGATGCCTTGCTCGAAAAGAGCGCGAGCTTGATGGTGTTGTGTTGTCAAGTTCAATCAAACTCTTTGACTTGAGACAATGAACCGCTCATTCCTGACCACTTTGCATATGAGCCATTTAGAAAGTTCTTAGCACGGGGAGCTTGGTGATTAAGCAATACTTCTATGCCTGCGCGCGCACTGTCTATCAGTGGAAGAGGGCAAATAGGCTGAAGTTTTTCGGCATATCCTGCCAAACCTGCGCCTCCCAAAATAATGACGCGAACGCCATCTTTGGCGGCTCGACGACATGCTTCTCCAAGGCATTGAATGGCCATTTCTGGGTTAGCTTGTAGTTCTGAGCCACTGGGAGTGACTGTTTCAATGTGACGCAAATGCTCGCCATATCCAAGATTGCTTGCTAATCTTTGGATCATTGGCTTCCAACGTTCGCCACCGGTTACGACAGCAAAGGGACCTATTTGTGCTGCTTGAATAAAAGAGGCCTCAGCAAGCCCCGTCACGGGCGCCGCCGACATCTCACGCAGAGCAAATAAGGCGGGGTCGCCAAAGCAAGCAATTAAAACGCCTGCTAAGGGCTCAGGGTTCACCAAGGTTTGGCTGGCCCATGCTTCTAAACAAGCATGTGAAGCCACCGCGTAACTGGCCTCGCATGCAATGTAATTTGCACCAAAGCTTGCGGTTGTAAACAAAAAATTGAAATCCGTTGGCATTGAGGGCATCAGAACGTTTTGCAATCGTTCGGTAGTTAATGCGTTGGTGTTGGGATTGATAATTAAATAGTTCTTCATTTGTTAAGGCGACCTATTTGGAAGTATGAATTTTTTGTGCGCGCCATGAACCAATAGAGTGCAACAAGCACTATTTTGGTGAGCCATTCAATTAAATGAACCATCGCGTTGTTTTGTTGGCAGCAACTTTTAGTCAGGAAAAAAACCGTTACAGGGGACGAACTTTTCTAACTCATTCAGTTTAAATATAAACCCTAGGCATATAAATTGCGAGCTAATGTTTTAGGTATTTACTCGGTAATTGCGCTTGTAATTCTTTGATATGCTAAATACTGATTGCTTCTCATTTTTAATCACCATCATTGGAGTTTGTATGAAAAGGTTCAGCCTACCCATTTTTAGTTCCTCTGCACCTTCGGCCATCACCTTGGCCATCGGCGTAGGTTTGAGCGCCATGACCTTGGCCGTGCAGGCGCAAGAAAAAGTGTTGCGCATTGCCATGACCGCCGCCGATATTCCTCGCACTTTGGGTCAGCCCGACCAAGGTTTTGAGGGCAATCGTTTTACCGGCATCCCAATGTATGACGCCTTGACGCAATGGGACTTGTCCAAGAGCAACGCCCCCAGCGTCCTGATTCCCGGCTTAGCCAATTCTTGGGCGGTGAGTGCCAGCGACAAAACGAAGTGGGTCTTTAAACTGCGCCCAGGTGTGAAGTTTCACGATGGCTCAGCCGTCAACGCCGATGCGATTGTTTGGAACGTGCAAAAGGTTTTGGACAAAGACGCCGTGCACTTTGATGCCAGCCAGGTTGGTGTTACTGCTTCGCGCATGCCCACCTTGCGCAGCGCCCGCAAGATTGACGATCTAACAGTAGAACTTACCACCAGCGAACCCGATGCTTTTTTGCCTTTGAACCTGACCAATTTGTTCATTGCCTCGCCTGCACATTGGAAGAAAAAATTTGATGCTGCCGCAGGAGCTTCTCCTGCAGACAAGTCCAAAGCTGCTTGGACGGCGTTTGCAGCAGACGCATCAGGCTCTGGCCCATTCAAGATGGCTCGCTTTGTGCCGCGTGAGCGCTTGGAAGTGGTGGCCAACAAAACGTATTGGGATCCTAAGCGCGTGCCAAAGCTTGACCGCGTGGTCATGCTGCCGATGCCTGAGGCCAATGCTCGCACCGCCGCTTTGCTAGGTGGCCAGGTAGATTGGATTGAGGCTCCAGCGCCAGACGCGATGGCTCAAATTACCCAGCGTGGCTTCAAGATTGAAAGCAATGCTCAGCCCCATGTATGGCCTTGGCAGTTGTCGTTTGCCGATGGCTCTCCCTGGTTAGACAAAAGGGTGCGTCAAGCGGCCAACCTGTGTGTCGACCGCGAAGGCATCAAAACCTTGTTGGGCGGGATGATGGCTGTGCCTAAGGGTACTGTGCCCCCAGGTCACCCTTGGTGGGGCAACCCCAAGTTCGACATCAAGTACGATGTGAACGCAGGCAAAACTTTGATGTCCCAAGCAGGCCACAGCGCAGCCAAGCCGCTCAAGGTCAAGGTGCAAATTTCTGCATCGGGCTCAGGCCAAATGCAGCCCTTGCCCATGAACGAGTTTGTGCAGCAGTCGCTCAAACAGTGCTTCTTTGACGTTGAATTCGATGTGATCGAGTGGAACACCTTGTTCACCAACTGGCGCAAGGGTGCAAAGGACCCATCTGCCAATGGTGCCAATGCCATCAATGTGAGCTACGCCGCCATGGACCCCTTCTTTGGCATGGTACGTTTCACCAGCACAGGCACCTTTCCGCCAGTGTCAAACAATTGGGGCTATTTTGGTAACTCTGAATTTGACAAGCTCATTGCCGATGCGCGCACCCAGTTTGATGATAAAAAGCGCGACGAAGCTTTGTCCAAGCTGCATGCACGTATTGTGGAAGAGGCCCCCTTCGTGTGGATCGCACACGATGTCGGCCCACGCGCTATTAGCACCAAGGTTAAAGGCCTCGTTCAGGCACGCAGCTGGTTTGTCGATTTAGCCCCTATTTCGATGGATTGATACACAGGCCAGCCGGTGTGGGTGTTCTTACCACGCCGGCTTTTGTTTAATCGCTTAAGGGCCTTAATGGTGCCTTGAGTCTTGCCCAACTTGGAGCAATGGGATGCTTGTTTTTTTGTGGCGACGCCTGCTCTACACGTTGCCAATCATGCTGGGTGTGGCCTTGGTGTGTTTTGCACTGGTGCACCTAGCGCCGGGCGACCCCTTGGTGTCCATCCTGCCCCCTGACGCTTCGGCTGAGTTGCAGGCTAAGTTAAAAGAACTCTACGGTTTTAACCGCTCTTACCCCGAGCAGTTTGTGAGTTGGGTGTGGCGTGCCTTGCAGGGCGATTTGGGCACTTCAATCGCCAGCAACCGGCCGGTCTTCAGCGAGGTGATGATGGCCGTGGGCAACACCTTGCGCTTGGCCATGGTAGCCACCTTGATTGGCTTTTTGTTCGGTTGCCTTTTTGGCTTTGTGGCCGGTTACTTTCAAAATTCTTGGCTCGATAAATTGGCCTCACTGACTTCGGTGCTGGGGGTTAGCGTTCCCCACTACTGGCTGGGCATGGTGCTGGTCATTGTATTTTCATCGATCTTGATGTGGTTGCCCCCTGGTGGAGCGGGTCCTGGGGGCTCGGGCGATTGGGCCTGGGACTGGGAGCATTTCAAGCACATGCTCCTACCTGCCATTACCATGAGCGTGATTCCCATGGGCATTATTTCGCGTACGTTGCGCGCCTTGGTGGGTGATATCTTGGCCCAAGAGTTCATTGTGGGTTTGCGCGCTAAAGGCCTGACTGATTTCGGCATTTTCTTGCACGTTGTCAAAAACGCTGCTCCTACCGCTTTAGCGGTGATGGGCTTGCAGCTGGGCTATTTACTAGGCGGATCGATTTTGATAGAGACCGTCTTTTCTTGGCCGGGCACTGGCTTTTTATTGAACTCGGCCATTTTTCAGCGCGATCTGCCTTTGTTGCAAGGCACTATTCTGGTACTGGCCATGTTTTTTGTCTTCTTGAACTTGATCGTTGATGTTGTTCAAACCCTGTTAGACCCGCGCATTTCGCGCAGCTGAAATCCAGTTCCAAATCAAGATGCACATCACAGTTGACCCCCAAAAGTTGCCCGAGCTCGCCATGCAGAAATCGGCGGGTTATTGGCAAACTGTTGGCCGGCGTTTCATGCAACAAAAAGTTGCCGTAGCTGCAGCCTTGGTGGTCTTGGTGTTGCTGGTGCTGGCTGTTTTTGGGCCGTGGTTGGCGCCCATGGATCCGTATCAGTCGTCCATACTCAAGAGGCTTAAACCGATTGGTTTTCCGGGCCATCTCTTGGGCACAGATGAGTTGGGGCGAGATATGCTAAGCCGCTTGATCGTGGGTACCCGCTTGTCTTTGTTCATTGGAATAACCCCAGTGATTTGCGCTTTTGTCATCGGCTCTGTCATTGGCATCACCGCGGGTTACGCCGGTGGTTGGGTCAACACCAGCATGATGCGCACCATCGATGTGTTTTATGCGTTTCCCTCAGTTCTACTGGCCATCGCTTTGTCAGGCGCCTTAGGGGCAGGCATCACCAATTCGCTGATTTCTTTGACCATTGTGTTCATTCCGCCAATTGCCCGTGTGGCCGAGAGCGTGACCACTCAAATACGCGGGCGAGATTTTGTTGATGCCGCCCGCGCCTCAGGGGCGGGAGCCTTCACCATCGTTCGAGTGCACGTGTTGGGCAATGTGCTTGGGCCAGTGTTTGTGTACGCCACAAGTTTGATCGCAGTGGCCATGATTTTGGCCTCTGGCCTGAGTTTTTTGGGCCTTGGTGTTAAGCCGCCCGAGCCCGAGTGGGGCCTCATGTTAAACACCTTGCGCACCGCAATTTACACACAGCCGTGGATTGCGGCTTTGCCTGGGGCGATGATTTTCATCACCTCGATTGCTTTCAATTTGTTAGCCGACGGTTTGCGTTCGGCCATGGAGATCAAACAGTGAGCGTGCCATGCCCTTAACCCCTTTAGACTTGGGCGGCCCAGCTCAACCCATGCTCAGTGTGCGTGGCTTGGTCAAACACTTCCCGCTAAAAAAAGACGTTTTCGGCAAGGGCGGTGGTGTCGTGCGTGCCGTCGATGGCGTAGATTTTGAGGTCCTCAAAGGCGAGACCTTGGGCGTCGTGGGCGAGTCCGGTTGCGGAAAATCCACCACGGCGCGCTTGCTCATGCAATTGATCATTCAAGACCAAGGTGAGCTGATTTTTGATGGCCAGACCGTGGGTGGCTCGGCCTTGCCCTTGAAGGCCTACCGGCGGCAAACTCAAATGGTGTTCCAAGACAGCTATGCCTCTTTGAATCCGCGCCTGACCATTGAAGACTCGATTGCTTTTGCACCCATGGTGCATGGTGTGCCCCAGAGCGAGGCGGTGGCGCGCGCGCGCGACTTGCTGGGCCGTGTGGGCTTGGCGCCCGAGCGTTTTGCCGAGCGCTATCCACACGAGCTCTCGGGCGGGCAACGCCAGCGAGTGAACATTGCACGCGCTTTGGCCTTGCAGTCGCGCTTGATCATCTTGGATGAAGCGGTGTCGGCTTTAGACAAGTCGGTTGAAGCCCAGGTGCTTAATTTATTGTTAGATTTGAAAGAGGACTTTGGCCTGACCTATGTGTTCATCAGCCACGATTTGAATGTGGTGCGTTACATGAGCGATCGGGTGTTGGTGATGTACTTGGGCCAAGTCGTAGAGATTGGCAACAGCGAAACCTTGTTCAACAATCCGGCACACCCTTATACCCAAGCTTTGTTGTCATCGATCCCTACCTTGGACCCCGATCGGCGCACCGAAAAGCCGCCCTTGGCCGGTGACCCGCCCAACCCCATCAATCCGCCCACAGGCTGCCGCTTTCACCCACGCTGTGTCCATGCCCAAGATATTTGTAGCCAAAAAATGCCGGTCCTGGCCCACACCGCTCATGGTCAGCAGGTAGCGTGCTGGATGCATGTGGCGGGCAGCGCCCATGGCCTTGCACCGGCTCACCCCTTGGGCTCAGCCACTCAGGAGGTGGCATGATATCTACTACCCCAACCCACGATTGTTTTGTGGAGGTCAAACAACTGCATGTGACCTTTACAGGGGGTAAAAAACCCGTGCAAGCAGTTAGCGGTGTGGATCTGCGTGTTCAGCGCGGCGAGGTGGTGGCCTTGATTGGCGAGTCGGGTTCTGGCAAAAGCGTCACCTTGCGCAGCCTGCTTGGTTTGCACGCTGCAAAAACCACCCACATCACCGGGGACATTCGCGTCGGCGACCAACAAGTGTTGCAGCTCTCGCCAAGAGAACTTAGCAGCTTCCGTGGGCGAGTGGCATCGATGATTTTTCAAGAGCCCTTGCTGGCCCTAGACCCTGTTTACAACTTGGGCCAACAAATCACCGAAACCATTCGCCGCCATGAAAACGTTAGCATTCAAGAGGCCCACCAACGCGCCTTGGCGCTGTTTGAGCGGGTGCGCATCCCAAGCCCCGAGCGGCGCCTACAAGCTTATCCGCATGAAATGTCTGGTGGTATGCGGCAGCGCGCAATGATTGCGTTAGCCTTAGCCTGCAAGCCCCAATTGTTGCTGGCCGATGAGCCCACCACAGCGCTTGACGCCACCGTACAAATTCAAATTTTGCTGTTGCTTCGCGAGTTACAAAAAGACCTAGGGCTAGCGGTGGTGTTTGTCACTCACGATATCGGTGCCGCCGTCGAAGTGGCTGATCGCATTGCGGTGATGTATGCCGGCCGCATTGTGGAAGAGGGGCCGGCGCGCACCTTGCTGCGCCAACCTCGCCACCCCTATACCCGGGCTTTGTTGCAAAGCCGCGCAGACGGGGCCTTGGCCAAGGGACAGCGGCTGGAGACCATTGCAGGTGCCCCGCCCGATTTGGCAGCGTTACCAAATGGTTGTGCCTTTGCGACTCGCTGCAAATTGGCACAGCCACAGTGTGAATTAAAGCAACCCGATGTGAGTTGGTTGGAAGACAACCACAGCGTGCGCTGTTTGCGTGCCTTAGAGCCCCAGACTGTTTGATTTTTTCTTCAGCCTCTCCACCATGAACCACCATACAGACGCCTTGTGGGACACCGCCCACGCCTTCATGCCTTACCCCAAAGTTCCCGTTCCAAACGCACCCACCGGGCCGTTGGCGGGTTTGAGTTTTGGAGTGAAAGATCTCTACCACGTTCAAGGCTACCCCACCAGTGGCGGCCAGCCTTTCATGCTGGCGCTGTCAGGCATCCAAGAGCGTACCGCTCCCGTGGTGCAAAGCCTGCTCAACGCAGGTGCTAGATTTGTGGGCAAAACCATTACCGATGAACTGGCGTTTTCTATGAGCGGACAAAACGCCCATTTTGGCTCGCCCATCAATGGCGCCGACCCCCTGCGCATTAGCGGAGGCTCGTCTTCGGGCTCGGCTTCTGCTGTGTCAAACCGCATGTGCGACTTTGCACTGGGTTCGGACACGGGTGGTTCGGTGCGCGCCCCGGCCAACCATTGCGGTTTGGTGGGTATCCGTCCTAGCCACGGCCGCATTAGCTTGGAAGACACATTGGCCTTGTCGCCCAGTTTGGACACCTGTGGTTGGTTTACCCGCGACGTGCCCACATTTGCCAGGGTGGCAGATGTGCTCTTAGGTGAAGATACCCAAGCTTTGCCCGACAGCGTGCGCTTGCTGGTCCCCAACGATATTTGGGGCTTGGCCGCACCTGCAGCGGTCAAGGCATTGAAGCCGGTGCGCGGGCAAATTGAAGAGTGTCTTGGCAAAGCCCGCACGCTTAACGTTGTGCTTGATGACTTTGACAGCATGTTCTGGCACTTTCGCGCCATTCAAGGGCGTGAGGCCTGGGATGTGGATGGGGCTTTCATTCAGCGCTTTTCGCCTGTACTAGGGCCAGGTGTGGCCGAGCGGTTTCAGTGGGCGTCTGAACTAAGCGACGCCACCGTGGCTTCGGCCCATGAATTTCGCCAACGCTGGCGCGCGCACATTGGCCGAATATTGGGAACCGATGGCGTGCTGCTCATGCCCACCATGCCCGATGTGGCGCCGCTGATCTCTGCTTCGGAAGCCGATCTGGATGCTTACCGTAACCGCGCCACGCGCATGCTTTGCGGTGCAGGTTTAGCGGGCTTGCCGCAGTTGAGTTTGCCCTTGGCCCAACGACAAGGCGCGCCCTTAGGCATCTCATTGGTCGGGCCGGTGGGCAGTGACCGCAGCCTGGTTCGCTTGGCCGAACGCATCCACTCGGCATTGGGTTAAGCCGGATGGGGCTGAGTCAGTCCGCAGGCCAGGTCGGGTGCACGGCTTGGAGCAAGGTGAAGACCTCGCAATCATCTTGCGGCCCTTGGCGTTCAATCACCAAAAACGAGCTGGCTTCTAAGGCCATCAAGGGGTGGTGCCAAACACCTTTGTGCAAGGTAAACCCTTGTTGACCGCTCACTTCAAAACACGCCAAGGTGTTCAAGTCGGGGGTTGCATCGCCTGTTGCCACCCAAAGCCGGCAGCGCGCGCCCAACAAAGGCAAAAAACTTTGACTGCCCCAGTTGTGGCGCTCGAGCATTTGGCACGCCGTGCGCGGGCTTTGTGCTTGGGCATGAAACACGGCCAAAACTGCTTGGCCGTTAGCGCCATGCAGGTCCAAATCAGCAGGCAAGTCCAAGCGCGAACTGGTGCCTCGGTTGATGGCCCGCTGACCTGCAGCATCGAGTTGCAACACTTGGCCATAAGGCGCAAAGGCCTCTGCTGTAAGGCTTTGAGGGCGCACGGTGGCCGAGTGGGTAAGTCCTGCGTGCGCGGGTTGGGGCGGTTTTTGCATAGCAGATATCATGGCACAAGCCACCATCCGTTGCAGGCAACAACATGCATGACTCATCGACATTTGCAAAGAACTGTTCTATGAAACTTGACTCACCCCCCTTACCTGATTTGCGTATCAATGCCCAGCGTCTTTGGCAGGCTTTGATCGACTTGGCCCAGATTGGCGCCACCGCCAAAGGCGGGGTGTGCCGGTTGGCTCTGAGTGACTTAGACCGCCAGGGCCGCGATTTGGTAACCCAATGGGGTCGCGAAGCGGGCATGACGGTGACCTTGGACCAAATTGGCAATGTGTTCATGCGCCGGCCTGGGCGCAACCCTGATTTGCCCCCCATCATGACGGGCAGCCACATTGACACACAACCTACCGGCGGTAAGTTCGATGGCAATTACGGCGTTTTGGCTGGCTTGGAAGTGGTGCGCTGTCTCAACGACCATGGTATTGAAACCGAAGCGCCCATCGAGGTGGCTTTTTGGACCAACGAAGAAGGCTCGCGTTTTGTGCCGGTGATGATGGGATCGGGTGTGTTTGCCGGTGCTTTCTCTTTGGAGCATGCTTACCAAGCCCGCGACCAAGATGGCAAATCTGTGCGCGAAGAACTCGAGCGCATTGGCTACTTGGGCACCGAGGTGCCGGGGCAACACCCGATAGGCGCTTATTTTGAAACCCACATTGAGCAAGGCCCTGTGCTTGAAGATGCAGGGGTCACAATTGGTGTGGTCACCGGGGTGTTGGGCATCCGCTGGTTTGATTGCACGGTCATGGGCATGGAGGCTCACGCCGGGCCAACCCCCATGCCTTTGCGACGCGACGCCCTGCAAGTGGCCACTACCTTGATGCAATCCGTGGTCGCTGTAGCACAGCAGTACGCACCAGAGGGGCGCGGCACCGTGGGCATGGTGCAAGTCCACCCCAACAGCCGCAACGTCATCCCCGGACGGGTTAAGTTCAGCATCGACCTGCGCCACCCTACCGATGCGGGCGTGGACGCTATGGCCGATAAGGTCAAGGCCTTAGCGCAGCGCTTACAAGCAGAAACCGGCCAAAGCATCCAGATTGAATTGGTCTCTAGCTACCCGGCCCAGGCCTTCCATGCCGAATGCGCACAAGCCGTCACCGAAGCTGCACAGCACCTGGGTCACAGCCACATGCAGGTGGTGTCAGGTGCGGGCCACGATGCGGTGTACACCGCCCGCTTGGCCCCCAGCGGAATGATTTTTATCCCTTGCAAAGATGGCATCAGTCACAACGAGATCGAAGACGCCAAGCCAGAGCACATCGCCGCTGGCTGTAATGTTTTGTTGCATGCCATGTTGGCCAAGGCGGGGGTTGTGCGCAACAATTTAAATATGTCTTGAGCCAAAAAAGTCTAATGTGACTGCAGGGTTTTGATGGCCATCTTGATAAAAAGTTAACCATCTTATTTCAAAGGAATAGCCATGATTCGTACATTGAGTGCTGTGGGCGGCATGCATGTGGCCCCGCACCATTTGGCTGCGCAGGCGGGTCGAGATGTTTTGCGCGAAGGGGGCAATGCCATTGAAGCCATGGTGGCCGCGGCTGCCGCTATTGCGGTGGTGTATCCACACATGAACGCCATTGGAGGTGACGGTTTCTGGCTGATTCACGAACCAGGAAAACCGCCTGTCGCGATTGATGCTTGCGGCAGTGCTGCTGGCTTGGCCACTCGCGACTTTTATGCGGGCGATTCGGTGATTCCACCGCGTGGCCCCAAGGCTGCACTGACCGTGGCCGGCACCATAGGCGGCTGGGCCAAGGCGCTGGAAGTTGCTGCACCCTGGGGCCAAGCGCTCCCACTTTCACGACTGCTGTCGGACGCAATTCACCACGCTGAGAAGGGCGTACCCGTGACGGCCGGGCAGAGCGAATTGACAGCGCAAAAGCTACCGGGTTTGAAGGACGTGCCTGGATTTGCCGATGCTTTTTTGGTGAATGGGGCGCCGCCACCGGCAGGCTACTTACTGCGCCAACCTGCGTTGGCCAATACATTGAGAACCTTGGTCGAGCACGGGCTTGATGATTTTTACCGGGGTAGCATTGCCGAGCGCATGGCCCGTGAACTGCAAAGTCTGGGAAGTCCTCTGCGCCAGTCTGACTTTGCTGCTTATGCGGCCCAATTGGTGCAGCCTCTGGCGGTGCGCCTGGCCGATGCCACGGTTTACAACTTGCCGCCCCCAACGCAAGGTTTGGCCGCGCTCATGATTTTGGGCTTGTTTGACCGCCTTGGCGTGAAGGAGGGCGAGAGCTTTGCTCACCTGCACGGCTTGGTCGAGGCGACCAAGCGAGCCTTTCGGGTGCGCGAGCGCGTTGTCACCGATCCGCGTCGTTTACCAGCCGATCCTCAAAGCTTTCTAACGGCAGGTTCGTTAGATGCGTTAGCCGCCGAGATCGACCCAACGCGGGCGCTGCCTTGGCCAGATCCTGCTGCTGCTGGGGACACCATCTGGATGGGCGCAGTTGATGCGCAAGGTCGCGCTGTTAGCTTCATTCAAAGTGTTTATTGGGAGTTCGGTTCAGGTGTGGTGCTGCGCGACACCGGTGTGACCTTGCAGAACCGGGGGAGCAGTTTTTCACTGGACCCGCGCGCACTCAATGTGCTCGAGCCTGGGCGCAAACCCTTTCACACGCTCAATCCGTCCTTGGCGCATTTCGACGATGGCCGTGTCATGCCCTATGGCACGATGGGTGGTGAGGGTCAGCCGCAAACGCAGGCCGCAGTGTTCACGCGTTATGCGCGATTTGGACAGACGTTGCAACAGGCCATCACTGCGCCGCGCTGGCTGCTGGGCCGCACTTGGGGCGACGTCAGCACCTCCCTCAAACTTGAGAGCCGCTTTGACCCAACCTTGATTCAAGCGTTAAAGGATGCAGGCCATCAGGTGGAGTTGCTACCGGAAGCCTATAGCGACACCATGGGTCACGCGGGCGCCTTGGTGCGTCATTCGGACGGTCTGATTGAGGGTGCGGCAGACCCGCGCAGCGACGGATTGGTGGCTGGCGTTTGAGCTTTCAGAGGCGGCATTTTGCGTGGCTTAAAGGCTTTCTCAACTTGAGTCGGTACATTTAAACAAAGTGAGGTTTTGAATGGATATCAATTTGCCAGATGTGGTTGCGGAAGTGAGCGCTGTTTTTGAACAATACGAGCAAGCCTTGGTGAACAATGAAGTGGAGGTGCTGGATGCGTTGTTTCACAACAGTCCTCACACCTTGCGTTATGGCGCAACCGAAAACTTGTACGGCTACGAAGCCATTCGGGCCTTTAGGGCGAGCAGGCCTTCTAAAGGTTTGGCGCGTGAGCGCATGAACATCGTTATCACCACTTATGGTCGCGACTTTGCCACAGCCAACACAGAGTTTTATCGGGTGGGAAATGAGCGTACCGGGCGTCAAAGCCAAACCTGGGTGCGCACTGCAGAGGGCTGGCGCGTGGTTGCCGCGCACGTCAGTTTGATGGCATAAGTGAAACGTTGGTAATCCCCCAATTCACTAGACATTCAGTAAGCTATTCCACACCATGAGTGGCCATCAGAATTCTCATTCGGTGAACAGCCAATTCAGGATGTTCAAGAAGATTGGCCTCATCGGCCAATCGGAATAACTCTGCCAGATGTTGAGCTGATCGTGTGCTTTGCTGACCACCAATCATGCTGAAATGGCTTTGGTGACCGTTAAGCCAAGCCATGAAGACCACTCCCGTTTTATAGTAACGCGTTGGTGCCATAAAGATATGTCGCGACAGTGGTACGGTAGGTCCTAGGATGTCATGAAAAGTATCTAGCTTGCCTTCAGCCAGAGCAGTCAGTGCCGAACTGGCAGCTGGTGCAATAGCGTCGAATATGCCCAACAACGCATCGCTTTGCCCGTTGACAATGTCATTTCCAAAACCATCACCAGCAATCAGTTCGGCATAGTTGAAGTCGTCACCTGTGAACATGCGTACGCCGGGCGGCAGGCGCCGACGCATCGCGATTTCCTTGTCTTTATCTAGCAATGAAATTTTGATGCCATCCACTTTCTGAGAGTGCGCCTGAATGATGCCTAGTGCAGTGTTCATGGCTTGCTCTAGATCAGCGCTGCCCCAGTACCCTAACAAAGCAGGGTCAAACATATCGCCCAGCCAGTGAAGCACCACGGGTTGTTTGACCTGACTCAAAATTCGGTCGTAAACGCGCTCATAGTCTGCGGGGCTGGTGGCCACACGCGCCAAAGCTCGACTGGCCATGATGATGAGTTTGCCACCTAACTTTTCAATTGCCTCCAGCTGCTCTTCGTAGGCTGCAATGACTTGATCCACAGTTGTGACATCTTCAAGCACAAGTTGATCTGTGCCACAACCCGAGGCTACCTGCGAGCCCGGTACATCCCGTGCGGCATCCAATGTGCGGCGAATCAGTTCCAATGAAGTTGGCCAGTCTAGGCCCATGCCACGCTGCGCAGTGTCCATGGCCTCGGCCACACCCAGCCCCAACGACCACAAGTGGCGTCTGTAGTCGATGGTGGTATCCCAATCTACAGCACATTGAAGCCAAGGGTCCACCGAAGCCAATGGGTCTGACACCACATGAGCTGCCGAATAGGCAACGCGGTTGAATGTCTTTCGAGACTTGGGCTTCAAAGGTACGCTGCCGCGCAGCTTGTAGTTTTCTAAGCGATCCGAAGCCGTTGGCAGATTCAAGGTTAAGGGCACAACTTCGCCTTCAGGTCAGGGGGCAGGTGAGAGCCCGGCCGCTTTGACCAGCACCGCGTTGCTTTTGATTTCATCGCGTATGTAGACTTCAAATTGATCAGGCCGCATGGTCCAGGCATCGGCGCCCAATGTGACAAAACGCTCTTTGACTTCGGCAGTAGCCAAGGCCTTCACAACTTCATCATGCAATCGGTTGACAATTTCTTTGGGCGTTTTTCCCGGGACCATCATGCCAATCCAGAAATTAAATTCCGACCCAGGGACACCGGCTTCTGCAGTGGTTGGCACTTGCGGCAAAGCACTTGCACGTTTGGGTGAGCCTACCGCCAATGCAACCAGTTGACCGCTTCTAATTTGGCCAATGACAGGCGCAATAGGTGAGAAGTAATAATCAACACGACCTGAAATGACCTCGGTCACAGCTTCGCCGGAACCCTTGAACGGAATATTGGTGGCCTCAATCTTGGCAGCCAATTTGAATTTTTCAGCGTTCAGATGCGTCGCACTGCCTTGACCCGCAGATGCAAAATTCATTCCCCCTGGCTTGGCCCGAGCAGCAGTTAGCAATTCTTGAAGCGTTTTGATGTTTTTGGTTGGCGACATGACCAGCACATTGGGTGTGCTTGAAATCGGGGTCACGGCTGCAAAATCGTTCACAGTGTCAAACGGCAATTTCGCAAAGGTCGAAGGACTGACAGTGTGCGATGAGGAGTGAATCATGATGGTGTAGCCATCAGGTGCAGAAGTAGCAACAGCTTGCTGACCGATGGTGCCGCTTGCGCCGCCACGGTTATCAATGACCAGTGTTTGTCCCATGCTCTGACTCATCTTGTCGGAAATAGCACGAGCAATGATGTCGGTCGTGCTGCCAGCAGCAAATGGTACGACCACTCGAATCGGTTTACTGGGATAAGTTCCCTGTGCAGTGGCGCTCCATGGGGCTAGAACTGCAAGTATGGACAAGGATATCAGCGCTGTTTTTTGAGATAGTTTCATGTTGTCTCCAGATGGTTAGTTTTGACTTCCGCTAGTGTCGATATTTTAATTCAAGGGGTAGTTTTCCTCGGGGGTCCGTGTGATGGTCTTGGTAAGTTGGTGGGGCATGGCAGCAGAGGCGATCAGGACAACTTGGCAGCTTTTTTGATCTGGGTGAGTACGGCCATTTGCTGAGACTTTTTGTAATGCACATCCAGCGGGTAGCAGCCCGAAACCAAACCATTGCGTGGTGCTGTGGTGCAGTCGCTGAAGGTGCGACACAGGCGTTTGCGTTGCATGTCTCGACCTGCCAGTACGTCGGCTGGTAGCTCGGGGTAGGCCAACACCATGCGGCCCAGTCCTACAAAGTCGGTCCAGCCTTGTTTGACGGCAGCTTGTGCCACATACGGAAGGAACTCTTGCAGATAGGTGTAGCCGCTGCCGACAAAAGCCATTGCAGGAAACATTTTTTTTAGATCCCGAACGATTTCCAAATGCCGCATCACCCCAACCAATGGGTCTTCCGGAGGCTGGTAGCCGTCAGAAGGCGGGTACAGTGCTGGGCGTGTAACGTGGGGCGTGTAGTAAGGACTGCCCACAGTCACATTGACCATTGAAATGTCCAACGACTCCAGCACTTTGAGAAACTGCGCTGTTTCGTCGAGTGCGTACAGCAGTGGGTTGGATTCGTTCACGCCAAAGCCGTAGCGGTAGGGCAGTGCATTGGCGTAATCGACCGGAATGCCAGGCCCAAGAGATTCTTCGTCGGACATGCTGGGGTCGGCTTTGTAGGGCAGAAAATCTACCGCTGAAAGACGCACGCCCAAGGCCATGCCGGGCACTTCAGCGCGAATGCCTTGAGCCAATTCGCGGATGAAACGGGTGCGGTTGTGCAGAGAGCCGCCAAAGTCGCCTTCACGCGTTTTGGCCGAAAGAAACTCGTGCCCTAAATAACCGTGGCAATGTTTGAGGTCAACGAATTGGAAGCCACAGTTCCATGCGCGCTTGGCGGCTACTACAAAGTCATCGATGAGCTCGCGAATTTCACCATCAGACATAACGACGATGTTTTCTTTGGGGCCAAAGCGGCCGTCTAACAGCGGGTGGTGGTAAAGCACCCGGGGCTCCATGCGGGTTTCAAGGTTGGGTTTGCAAAAACGGCCCGAGTGGGTCAGTTGCAAACCAATGACCAAGTCATTGTCGTTTGCTTGGGGTTGGCACGACCATCGTGTCTCACCGCCACTGCTTCGCCACCCCAGATCATTTTGGCGCCGGATCTGCCAAATAGACTCCAGCGTCGACGCGTGTTGTCAGACGGGCTGCCATCGGCCAGACCATCCCAGCCTTCCATGGGGTGAATTGCGTATCGGTTGCCGACTTTAAGTCCCGAAACTGTGAGGGGCTGCGCCATGGTGGCGGTGTCACCTGATTCCAACTGCTCATCGCAAGGCATGGGCAAACCCAGTCGTTCCAGGTTTTCCTTGAAGCCCTGTGCGTTGGACAAGGACTTCACCTTGACGAAATCTCCAAATTTCATGTTTCAGTTTCCAAGATAGGGGTTGTCATTCAAGTCGGAAAAAAACGGTTGCCTGCCATGGTCACTTCATCGTTTGAAGTGACTGATGAAAAGCATCATAACCATTTGGTTACAAGTGATAAGTGCAGGTTTAATCGGACGTTGATTGAGTATCGATGTGAATTAATTCAACGAGTGTTTTCAATTAATTGAAAATTTGGCATCAGTTCAGAAAGTTGTCCGCTGTGTACCAAGGTACTAGCTGCTTCAATATCAGGTGATAGCCAACGATCCTGATCCATGAAAGCCACTTTTTCTCTCAAAATACTCATTGCCTTTTCTAGAGCAACTGAGGATTGCAAAGGCCTCAGAAACTCTATGCCCTGAGCAGCAGCGAGCCATTCAATGCTGAGAATATAAGCCGTATTGCGAACCATGCTTTGCAGACGCCTTGCTGCAAAGGTGGCCATACTGACATGGTCTTCTTGATTTGCGCTGGTAGGCAAGCTGTCAACGCTAGCAGGATGTGCCAAAGACTTGTTCTCTGAAGCTAGCGATGCTGCGGTCACATGAGCAATCATGAAGCCACTGTTAAGCCCGGCATCTTTGGTTAAGAAGGGTGGAAGTTGCGAAACATTGCTGTCTATCAGCATGGCAATGCGCCTTTCCGCTATTGCACCCACTTCTGCAATGGCCAAGGCCAAGCCATCTGCAGCTAAAGCAACAGGCTCGGCATGAAAGTTACCGCCAGACAACATCACGCCGTCATTGGCAAAGACAAGTGGATTGTCTGTGACGGCATTGGCTTCGATGGTTAAGATTTGAATGGCGTGCTTGATTTGATCTAGGCATGCACCAACCACTTGAGGTTGGCATCTGAGGCAGTAGGGGTCTTGAACCCGATCATCGCCTTCGCGGTGTGAGTTTCTGATCTCACTGCCAGCCAGTAGATTTCGGTAGACCTTGGCAACTTCAATTTGTCCGAGCTGTCCTCGCAATGCGTGAATGCGTGCGTCAAAGGGACCATCACTGCCGCGCGCAGCATCTATGGTGAGTGCGCCTATTACCAAACCTGCTTCAAAGACAGGTTCGAAACTAAACAGCGCATGCAAGGCCAAAGCCGTGGATGTTTGGGTTCCGTTGATGAGGGCCAAACCTTCCTTTGCCTCTAAAGTTAAAGGCGCAATACCTGCATCTTTTAGGGCTTCAAGGGCTGGTTTTTTAACACCACTCACCCATATATAGCCTTCGCCAAGTAAGGCCAAAGTCATGTGCGCAAGCGGTGCTAAATCACCAG
>JAJTDK010000107.1 GCA_021300495.1 Limnohabitans sp.
AGTTTGATGACCGGCCTGGCTCTGTGCGCGATGCACTGGCATCCTCTGTCAACACTTGGCAAAACGCCTTGCAACGTTCGGTGGCACAAGCGCAAGTCGAAAAACATCTGACCGACAAGGCTGATCCCTTACAGGTGGCCTTTGAAATTCACGGCCTCATTTTGGCATTGCACTACGAAGCCAGATTTCTTCGCAACCCCGGTGCAGCAGATCGCGCCCGCAAAGGCTTTTCCGAAATTGTGGCGCGAAATCAAGCGTGATATTTCCGCCCAACCCAACATCTCTAATCTTTTATTTGTACTGAATTTTTTGAAAGTCAACCATGCCAAGCTACGTCCCCCCCCTGCGTGATCTTCAGTTCGTCTTGCATGAATTGCTCGATTTAGAAAATGAATTGAAAGCCATGCCCAAGCATGCTGAGACCGACGCTGACACCATCAATGCGGTGTTGGAAGAAGGCGGTAAATTTGCGGCTGAAGTGGTGTTCCCTCTGAATGTGTCTGGTGATGAAGAGGGCTGCAAATTGGATCGCGACACGCATGAAGTGAAGGCGCCCGCAGGTTTCAAAGAAGCCTATGAAAAATATGTGGAGGGTGGTTGGGCAGCACTCAGCGCGCAAGAAGAATATGGCGGTCAAGGCTTGCCCTTCGTGGTCAATCAGTGCTTCTTTGAAATGCTGAACTCTGCCAATCAAGCCTGGACCATGTACCCTGGTTTGTCGCACGGTGCGCATGCTTGCTTGTCTGCACACGGCTCCAAAGAGCAAAAGGACATGTACTTGCCCAAGCTCACCAGCGGCGAGTGGACTGGCACCATGTGCCTGACCGAACCCCACTGCGGCACCGATTTGGGCATGCTGCGAACCAAGGCCGAGCCACAAGCCGATGGCACTTACCGCCTCACAGGTCAAAAGATTTTCATCAGTGCGGGCGAGCACGACTTGGCAGCCAACATTGTTCACTTGGTGTTGGCTCGCTTGCCCGATGCGCCTGTAGGAAGCAAAGGCATTAGCTTGTTTGTTGTTCCCAAATTCAACGTCAAGGCCGATGGCGCCATAGGTGAGCGCAATGGCATCTATTGCGGCGGTTTGGAGCACAAGATGGGCATTCATGGCAATGCTACTTGCCAGATGGTGCTAGACGGTGCGGCTGGCGTCATGGTGGGGCAACCCAATAAAGGTTTGGCCGCCATGTTTGTCATGATGAACGGCGCGCGATTGGGCGTGGGCAATCAGTCTTTGGGCTTGACCGAAGTGGCCTATCAAAACGCCTTGGCCTATGCCAAAGATCGCATTCAGATGCGCAGTTTGTCTGGCGTGAAAGCGCCCTCCAAGCCAGCCGATCCTATTTTGGTTCACCCCGACGTGAGGCGCATGCTTCTGACTGCCAAGGCCTATGCTGAAGGTGGTCGTGCCTTGGCTTGTTATGGCGCACTCCTCATCGACAAAGAATTGAACCACCCCGACGAAAAGGTTCGCGCCGATTCTGCAGAAATTCTGGCGCTCCTGACGCCTATCGTGAAAGCTTTCTTAACTGACAATGGTTTTCAGGCCACCACCATGTGCCAACAAGTGTTTGGCGGACATGGCTACATCAAAGAGTGGGGCATGGAGCAGTATGTGCGCGATGCGCGCATCAATATGATTTACGAAGGCACCAATGGCATTCAGTCGCTTGATTTGCTTGGCCGCAAGGTGCTTGGCAACCAAGGCGCTAGCTTGCAAAAATTTGGCAAATTAATTGGCAAACTGGTGGCGCAAGAAATGGGCAATGAAGCCATGGCCGAGTTCATCAAACCGCTGGCAGATTTAGGTCAAAAGATGACGCAATTCACCACCGAAATTGGCATGAAGGCCATGGGCAATGCCGATGAAGTGGGCGCGGCGTCGGTTGATTACTTGCGAGTCGCTGGCCATTTGGTGTTTGCCTACTTCTGGGCTCGCATGGCGCAAGTGGCCTTGGCTAAAATTGCCGCTGCAGAGGAAGATGCTCAGCGTCCCGACCCGTTCTACAAAGCCAAACTGCAAACCGCGCGTTTTTACTTTGCACGTTTGTTGCCTGAAACTTTAAGCCTGATGAACACGGCACGTTCCGGTGCTGATGTTTTAATGGACACTGATTTGGCCTTGGCTTGAACCATGTTTCAATAAATTTCTTGATTTGGATGAACCGATGACAACACACAACCTCTCAACGCGTATTTTGAAAATTGGTGCCCTAATGGCTTCATGTTTCTTGATGCCTATTGCGATGGCCAATTCGCCTGTGGGCCAGTGGCAGACCTCCGATGAGAAAACCGGCGAACTCAAAAGCGTGGTGATTATTTTTGAGCAGCAAGGTGTGATGAAGGGTCGCGTAGAAAAAATACTTCGCAAAGATGCAGACCCTGCCGCAAAGTGCGACAAGTGCAGCGATGATCGCAAAAACCAACCCGTGGTCGGTTTAGAAATCATTCGCGGTGCCAAAAAAGCCAGTGGCAAAAATGTTTGGGAAGATGGCGAAATTCTGGATCCAGAAAATGGCAGAACCTATGCCTTGCGCTTAACGCCCATTGAAAACGGCGCCAAGTTAGAGGTGCGCGGTTCATTTGGCCCTATTGGCCGCACTCAGACTTGGGTGCGTGTTCCTTAATTTATAGAAAGAAGCTTAGCCATGTCCGATATCTTGACCCACATCGATGCAGGGGTGATGACCCTCACCTTCAACCGCTTAGACAAAAAGAATTCCATCACAGGTGGCATGTATGCCGCCATGGCGCAAGCCGTTGACCAAGCGCAAGCCGATGCGGACATACGGGTTTTGGTCATTCAAGGCCACGAGAGTATTTTCAGCGCTGGCAATGACATTGGCGATTTTCTAAACAAGCCGCCTTCCACCGTTGACTCGCCTGTTTTTCATTTCATGCGTGCTTTAACCATGTTTGAAAAACCTGTGATTGCCGCCGTGGCAGGGCCGGCGGTTGGCATTGGAACCACCTTGTTGTTTCACTGCGATTTGGTCTACGCCGGCGACAACGCTGCTTTTTCCATGCCCTTTGTCAATTTAGGCTTGTGCCCCGAATTTGCATCTAGCATGCTGGCGCCGCAAATGTTTGGTTACCACCGTGCCGCAGAAGCTTTGCTTTTGGGTGAGGCCTTCTTTGCTGAAGCCGCTTTGGAAATTGGTTTGGTCAATCGCGTGGTGCCGCCAACAGAAGTCAATGGCCATGCTCAGGCTCAGGCCAAAAAATTGGCAGCCAAGCCTCTGTCGGCTTTGATTGAAACCAAGCGTCTCATGAAGGGCGGGCAATCTAAAGCCCTGATAGAGCGCATGGGCGAAGAAGGACAAAGTTTCAGGCGCATGCTGTCAGAGCCCGCTGCACGTGAGGCTTTTGGTGCCTTCATGGAAAAACGCAAGCCAGACTTCTCTAAAATCTAAGTTCTTCTGCCAACTTAGACCCTCCATGACCTCCTCGCGCTCAGACCTTCCCACCGATGTTGAATTTGAGCCAGAGTTCATCACTGCCTTGCGCGCCATTTACGAAGAGAAAATTCTCTTCAATCAATGGATGGGCTTGAAGGTTGAAAGCATCAAGGCCACAGGCATTGTGGCCAGTTTGGCCATGAAGCCAGAGTTGGTGGGGCACTTTGCGTATCACCGTATTCACGGGGGTGTCATCAGTGCTGTCCTTGACGCCATGGGCAGTTTGGCAGTCATGGCCGCAATGGGAGCCAAACACATGGACGAACCCGTTGCCAAACGGTTGGAACGCTTTACGCGTCACAGCACCATTGATTTGCGCATTGATTTTCTGCGTCCTGGCATCGGCGAAAAATTCATCGTTCATGCCGAGGCCATGCGGGTAGGCGCTCGCGTGGGCAATGCCCGAATGGAATTTTGCAGTACCGATGGCAAATTGCTGTCAACGGGCACGGCTGCTTATCTCACTTCTTGAACACAGTGTTTGAGATGCCGTCTCAGACAGGTGCACAATGGCGGCTTGATTTAGATTTAGATTGTGTCCCATGCGCCACCACGGTGAAAGTTC
Organism: Limnohabitans sp.; assembly: GCA_021300495.1. Classification (GTDB taxonomy): domain Bacteria; phylum Pseudomonadota; class Gammaproteobacteria; order Burkholderiales; family Burkholderiaceae_C; genus Limnohabitans_A. The sequence goes on from JAJTDK010000107.1 coordinate 4,027, forward strand.
TCCGCCTGCAGCCACCCCAGCTGCCAACACCCCCAAAGACTCCGACAGCAGAACCCTGAAAAGACTGCTGCCCTATTTGCTCACCTACAAATGGCGGGTGGCTGCGGCCTTGCTGTTCATGGTGGGGGCCAAATTGGCCAACGTCAGTGTGCCCCTTTTGCTGAAAGACTTGGTCGACGCCATGAGCTTCAAGCCCAATGACCCCGTTCAAATCTTGGTGGTGCCTGTAGCTTTGTTGGTGGGCTATGGCGCGCTTCGGCTCATGACCTCAGCGTTTACCGAACTGCGCGAACTGGTCTTTGCCAAAGCCACGCAAGGCGCAGCGCGCACCATTGCGCTTGAAACCTTCCAGCATTTGCACGCCCTGAGTTTGCGTTTCCATTTGGCCCGCCAAACGGGCGGCATGACACGCGACATTGAACGCGGTGTGCGCGGCATTGAATCGCTCATTTCTTATTCGCTCTACAGCATTGTGCCCACCTTGATTGAGGTGGCGCTGGTGCTCTCCATATTGGCTGTCAAGTTTGACGCTTGGTTTGCTTGGATCACACTGGCTGCATTGAGTTTTTATATTTTCTTCACGGTGCGCATTACGGAGTGGCGCACGCATTTTAGAAAACAAGCCAACGAGTTTGATTCAGCGGCGCATACCAAGGCCATCGATTCATTGCTGAACTATGAAACTGTGAAGTACTTTGGCAATGAAGCTTATGAGGCCAATCGGTATGACGAAAGTTTGGAACGACTGCGCAAAGCACGTTTGAAGTCGCAAACTTCTTTGTCCTTGCTCAACACAGGCCAACAACTCATCATTGCTGCCGCTTTGGTGGCCATGTTATGGCGCGCCACACAAGGCGTGGTGGACGGGCGCATGACCTTGGGCGATTTGGTCATGATCAATGCCTTCATGATTCAGCTTTACATTCCTTTGAATTTTTTAGGTGTGCTCTACCGCGAAATCAAACAAAGCCTGACTGACTTGGACAAAATGTTTGTGCTGATGGATCGGGAGCGCGAAGTAGCAGATATGCCCAACGCCACTGAGTTGAATTGCGAAAACGGTGCACTTTTGAAGTTTGAATCGGTGTCGTTTGCTTATGAGCCAGACAGGCCCATTTTGCACAACATCAGTTTTGAAATTCCTTCGGGCAAAACAGTGGCTGTGGTGGGCCCATCAGGTTCTGGGACACCGTGGCCTACAACATTGGCTATGGGCGCACAGGCTCAACACAAGAAGAAATTGAAACGGCGGCCAAAGCGGCACGCATTCACGATTTCATCGCCTCTACACCCAAGGGCTATGCCACCTCCGTGGGTGAGCGCGGTTTGAAACTCTCGGGCGGTGAAAAGCAGCGCGTGGCCATTGCGCGAACGCTGCTCAAAAATCCGCCCATCTTGGTTTTCGATGAGGCCACATCGGCACTGGACTCTGCCAATGAGCGTGCCATTCAAGCTGAGTTGGCCAGCGCAGCCCAAAACAAAACCACGCTGGTCATTGCCCACCGCTTGTCTACCGTGGTAGATGCCCATGAAATACTGGTCATGGAAGCCGGGCACATCATTGAACGGGGCAACCATGCCCAGTTGCTGCAACTTAATGGCCGATACGCTCAAATGTGGGCTTTGCAGCAAAATACCGAGTCGACGGAATAAGCTAGCCTTCATTGTCTTGCAATCTATCGAATAGGTCTTGCTTGATGCCAATAAAGGCGTAGGATGCGTCAGTGAAAGTTTGTCAGTTTAAGACGCATTAAAAGACGCAGAAAATTCATAATTTTATGAATTTTTCATTGGCAATTTAGTGGAAGACAATGACGCAAAAAAATAAGAAAATAATCTCGCAATACGATCATCCCGATCAGTTCCTTCCATTGCTTCCAGCAGAGCATGTCGCTGGGCCACTTTACGAAAAAGCCAGCCAACTGATCAAGCAGGCAACCCACCTGAGCGCCTTGCCCACTTCAGGCAAAAGAGCCCTGCGCCCTTTGTTGCGCAAGATGAATTCTTACTACACCAACAAAATGGAAGGGCAGCACACTCGCCCCTCCGAAATTGATCAGGCTTTGGCGCAAGAATTTAGCCAAAACTCAGACATTGCTAGAAAGCAACGCTTGGCTTTGGCTCACATTGAAGCTGAGGTCTTGTGCGAGCAGTGGGCAGAGCAGCAATTGAGCAAAGAACTGGACCCTCTTGCCTATTTGTACCAACTCGAAACTTTGAAGCAAATTCATGGGCACTTGTTTTCACATGCTTCTGACGTAGATTTAAAGCAATCTGATGGCTCGGTCATGAAGCCTGGTTTTTTCAGAACTCAAAAAGTCCAGATTGGTCTGCATGAGGCGCCAGCGCCAGAATCTATTGATTCATTTTTGAAGGTGTGGCAAGGCGCCTATTCGAACGTACGCAAAGGCGAAGCCAGTGTCGTCGCTGCAGCTGCAGCCCACCATCGATTGACTTGGGTACATCCCTTCTTGGATGGCAACGGCCGAACCAGCCGACTGCATACGCATCTGTTATTCGATGCCATGGAGCTGTCAGCAGGTCTTTGGTCGCCTTTGCGTGGCTTTGCCAGAACTGAGGGGCAATACAAATCATTGTTGCAGGCAGCTGATGAACACCGGCGTGGTGATCTTGATGGCCGCGGCAATTTAACGCAAGCAGGCTTGGTCAACTGGATTCACTACGTTCTAGACATGTGCTTGGACCAAGTTCAATTCATGACACACAACTTAAAACAAGATGGCATGTTCAACAGGATTGCAGCCTCGCTCACCTTTGAGGCTGCCAGTCAAAACAATGGTATCCGCATAGAAGCACTCAGGCCACTTCAATTCTTGTATGCCGTTCAAACTGACATGACCCGGGCCGAGTTCAAACAACTTTGCGGCTTGGGTGAGCGCGTCGCCACCAGCCTGCTTTCTGCCTTGCTCAGTAAGGGCTACTTAGAAACCGACACTCCGCATGGCAATGTTCGTTTTGCAGTGCCTCAGCACGCTTTGCGCTTTTACTTTCCAGCGCTTTGGCCAGAAGCGGAGCAAGATCAAAGCCTGTCTGCGCGATAATGCGCACATGGATACCAAGTGGCTTGAAGACTTTGTGAGCTTGGCTGAAACACGCAGTTTCAGCCGGTCTGCTCAGTTGCGACATGTCACCCAATCGGCCTTTTCTAGGCGCATTCAATCGCTTGAAGCTTGGGCCGGGGCTGACTTGATCAATCGCAGTTCATACCCCACCACACTCACACCGGCTGGCGAGGTGTTGCATGCTAAAGCGCTTGAATTGCTGCACTCTTTGCAAAGCATCAAATCTGAAATGAAAGATGACCATGACAAACATTCTGACAATCACACGGCCTGACGACTGGCATTTGCATGTGCGCGATGGTGCTGCACTTCACACAGTGGTGCCGCACACCGCCGCTCAATTTGGCCGCGCCATCATCATGCCCAATTTGAAGCCGCCCGTCACCACGGCAGCTTTGGCACTTGAATACAAAGCACGCATCGTGGCTGCAGTGCCTAAGGGTATAGATTTTGAACCGCTCATGACTTTGTACCTCACTGACAATTTGCCGCCCGAAGAAATTGTGAAAGCCAAAGCCGCTGGCGTGGTGGCATGCAAGTTGTACCCTGCCGGCGCCACCACCAACAGCGATGCGGGCGTCACCGATTTGAAAAAGATTTACCCCACACTGGCTGCCATGCAAAAAGTGGGCATGCTCTTGTTGGTTCACGGTGAAGTGACCAGCAGCGACATTGATTTGTTTGACCGCGAAGCAGTTTTCATTGAGACGCAGCTCATTCCATTGCGCCGCGATTTTCCAGAACTCAAAATTGTGTTTGAGCACATCACCACCAAAGATGCCGCAGACTATGTGATGTCTGCCGATCGCTACATGGCTGCTACACTGACGGCGCACCACTTGCTTTACAACCGCAACGCCATTTTCACTGGCGGCATTCGGCCGCATTACTACTGCTTGCCGGTGCTTAAACGCGAAACACATCGCGTAGCATTGTTGAGAGCTGCCACATCAGGTAACGCTCGCTTTTTCTTAGGCACTGACAGTGCGCCACACCCTGCTCATTTGAAAGAGCACGCCTCTGGCTGTGCGGGTTGCTACACCGCACACGCCGCCATGGAAATGTATGCCGAGGCCTTTGACAGCGTGGGCAAATTGGATCAGTTGGAAGCCTTCTCTAGTTTCAACGGAGCCGACTTTTATGGCTTGCCCCGCAACCCAGGGCACATCACTTTGAAGCGAGAAGCTTGGACGCCGCAAGAAAGCTATCCCTTTGGTGAAGCTGAGCTCAAGCCACTGCGTTCTGGTGAAGCCTTGCCATGGCGCATGGCCTAAACAACATTGATTGGACAGCGCCTTGGCTCATGCCTTGGCGCGAGCAAGGTGAATGGATTGCGCAGCAAGTGAAGCAGGGCGCTTCGGTCGAGCAAGCCTGCAATGCATCCTTGCATTTGCTCAAGCAACACGACATCGAGCAAGGTGCAAAGACCGAGTCAACTTGTTCGGTTCAGTTTGTGCCGCAATCGGCTTTGCCTGATGGGCAGGCCTATGAGCAGTTCATCTATGACACGCAAACAGTTCCCACGCGAGATGGCTTGCATGATTTTTTCAACGCCCTGTGCTGGTTGAAATTTCCCTTAGCCAAAAAAAGATTGAACCAAGTTCAAGCAAATGCCATTCAAGCGCAAGGTGTGGGCGCAGTGCGCGGGTCGGTGCGAGATGCCGTGACCGTGTTTGATGAAAATGCAGCGCTCATTCAATTGCCAGACTCAATTTGGGAGGCTTTGAACGTGCGTGATTGGCAGACTGCATTTGTCGAATTGAAGCCCAGTTGGCAAGCCGCCCAAGTTGTCATATTTGGCCATGCTGCTTTAGAAAAACTGGTCAACCCCTACAAGGCCATCACAGTGCATTTATGGCGAGTGCCATCAGAGTTGCCGTTGGCCGAGTGGGATGCCTGGTTGGCGCAAGACCTGCAGCCTGAAAAACTGGCGACCAAACCTTTTCTGCCAACACCTGTTCTAGGGATGCCTGGTTGGTGGCCTGCCAATGAAAACCCCGATTTTTATGCCGATGCACTCGTCTTTCGCAGGCTCAAAGCGAGTTAATTCCGTTCAATTTTGAGGAATTAAATGGGCGCACTTGATTTTGTTGGCGTCCCCCCTAACATTCGCGGTGTGCACTTGGCATTCGCTGGGTGGTGAATTTAAATTCCTCATGAAACGCATTATTTTATTTGTACTGACCAACTTGGCTGTGGTGTTGGTGCTGGGTGTCGTGGCCAGCTTGCTGGGCGTGAACCGATTCCTCACTTCCAATGGCCTAGATTTAACCGCCTTGTTGGGCTTTGCCCTGATCATGGGTTTTGGTGGCGCGTATCTTTGAAGGTGATCCTAACGCTTTTGCGACCGGTGCTTTTAAGAACTCTGCATTGGTTGCAGTCTCTACTGGCTTGTTGCAAAACATGAACCACGATGAAATCGAGGCCGTCTTGGCGCACGAAGTGGCGCACATTGCCAATGGCGACATGGTCACCATGGCCCTCATCCAAGGCGTGATGAACACCTTCGTGGTGTTCCTGTCTAGAGTGGTGGGTTATGCGGTCGACAGTTTCTTGCGCAAAAACGACGAAGAAAACACAGGCCCTGGCATGGGTTACTGGATTACCACCATCGTTCTTGACATTGTTTTGGGCTTTGCGGCAGCCATAGTGGTGGCCTGGTTCAGCCGTCAGCGTGAATTCCGCGCAGACGCTGGCGCAGCCGAGTTGATGGGCCGCAAACAGCCCATGATGAATGCATTGGCACGTTTGGGAGGCCTGCATACAGCCGACCTGCCAAAGAGCGTGGCGGCCATGGGCATTGCGGGCGGCATGGGCCAGTTGTTCTCAACTCACCCCCCCATTGAAGAACGCATTGCGGCTTTGCAAAACAGTTAAGCCTTGGTAACCCATGAGACTGGGTGACACACCGCTGTCATTTATAGTCCATGGGTGTCCAGATTTGTTCCCACCTCACTTCAGCGATTTTTAACTCTCGCTCGTTTACAGAACTCTCGTCGTTTTGAACGACTGCCAGCACCTGTGCGCGGCATGGCCTGGATGGCTTTGGGTGGCTTGGCTTTTTCTTTGCTGAACACCATTGCCCGAAGTTTTTCCATGCAAATGGATCCCTTTGAGGCGCAATTCCTTCGGTATTTCTGTGGCTTGCTTGTCATGTTGCCTTTGCTGTGGCACCAAGGACTTGCCGCCTACGTCCCAGTCGACATGAAGGGACAATTTTGGCGAGGTGGCGTGCACACCATTGGCTTGATGCTGTGGTTTGT
>JAJTDK010000108.1 GCA_021300495.1 Limnohabitans sp.
CAAGATGGCGGGTGCGGTGCGCGTGGTGTCTATCGAAAAAGGACACGACCCACGCCAGTTTGCCTACATGCCATTTGGTGGCGGCGGCGGCTTGCATGTGTGCGCCATGATGCGAGAAGTGGGTGTGGCCACAGGCATCGTGCCGCGTTACCCCGGTGTCACATCGGCTTTGGGTTGTGTGATGGCCGACATGCGCCATGACGCGGTACAAACATTGAACCAAGCTTTGAGCGACGTGAATTTCAAAGATGTCGTGGCACGCATCGACACGTTGGCTGAGGCCTGCCAAACGCGCCTCGATTCTGCGGGTGTGCGGTTTGTGGCTGTGGATGAAAACATTGCATTGGACATGTTGTTCACGGGTCAAACGCACACGCTTCAAGTCAATGTTCAGCGCGCGCAGTTAAGTGCTGAGGGTTTGAGATCTGCCTTTACCGAGGCTTACCAACATGCGTTTGGCCGTGTGCTGGAAGGCCCCGTCATTCGCGTCATGAATTTGCGCTATGCGCGCATTGGCCGCAGACCAAAATTTGATTTGTCGGTATTGGCTCCTGTGGGGGCTGGCAGCACGCAGCCTTTGGGTGTGCAACGCGTGTACCACCAGGGTCAGTGGTGGGATGCACAGCGCTTTGCGCGTTTGGAATTGCCAGTGGGCGCTCAGGTGCAAGGCCCAGCCATCTTGGAGCAAGCCGACACCACCGTGTGGTTGGAGCCGAAATTTGTAGCCAAAGTAGATGCCATGGGCAATCTATTGGTCACCGCTCAGCCTTGATGCCCCTCTTTCAATTGGATTGAAGAAAGTTTTGTCATGACCCAGAATTCAAAGTTCACAGCCGCAAGCACTGCCTTGATCATTGTGGATTTGCAAAATGATTTCTTGTCGCCGCAAGGTGCCTATGCTCGTGGCAAAACCGTCAGTGCAGATGCTTTGTTGTTGCCCGCGCGCGTTGCGCCAGTGGCCCAAACTTTGAAGGCGCAAGGTGGCTATGTTGCAGCCAGCCAATTCACTTTGTGGCCAGATGCCAAAGGGGAACCGATGGTGTCGTCGCACCTTCTAGAGAAGCGGCCCTTTTTACGCAAAGGCGATTTTGCGCCTGGCAGTGTGGGCCAAGACAATGTACCTGATCTCAAAGACAGCGTGGATTTGGTTGTGTACAAAGTCGCTTACTCTGCGTTTTTCAATACCCAACTCGATTGGGTGCTGCGCAAAGCTGGTATTGAAACAGTGGTGATTTGCGGTATCGTGACCAATGGCGGTGTGGCCAGCACAGCGCGCGATGCGCACGTGCGTGACTACAGCGTTGTGGTTTTAAGCGATGGTTGTGCGGCATTTAGCAATGCACTCCATCAGGCCTCACTGGCAGACTTGGCTTCGATTGGTCAGGTTATGACCTGCGATACATTTGTCAACAGTTTGGTATGAGCGGCTTGGTAGAACATATTCACACACCCGTAGCCATTGTGGGTGCAGGCGCCTGCGGTTTGACTGCGGCACTGGCATTGCATCGATTGGGCATTGAATGCGTGGTGTTAGAGCGCGATGCGGTGCCTGCTGGCTCCACCGCTTTGTCCTCTGGTTTTGTGCCAGCGCCTTGTACCCGTGTGCAACAAGCGGCGAAGGTGAATGACAGCACCGATTTGTTTGCGCAAGACATTCAACACAAAGCGCATGGCCAAGCAGCACCTGCTTTGGTCAAAGCTTACAGCGAAGCCATTGGCCCCGCGATGGACGCTTTAGAAGAACACCACCACATTCCCTGGCAATTGCTCGATCAGTTTTTATACCCAGGTCACAGTGTTTATCGAATGCATGCTGTGCCTGAAAAAACAGGCGAAGGATTGATGAGCCGGTTGCGGGCCGCTGCCGATGCAGCGGGCGTTGTGGTCTTAACCCAAGCCCAAGTCATTTCGCTGAATGCCGATGGCACTGGCACTGTTCAAAGTCTGACCTATGCTCAACCTGATGGCTCCTCAGCCCAATTGTCTTGCGATGCCTTGATTTTGGCGTGCAATGGTTTTGGCGGCAACGCCGACATGGTTCAGCAACACTTGCCCGCCATGAAAGATGCACAGTATGCAGGTCATGTAGGCAACGATGGCAGTGCCATTGCTTGGGGTTTGCAACTGGGTGCCGAGTTGGCCGACATGGGTGCCTATCAAGGCCATGGGTCTTGGGCCATTCCACAAGGCAGCCTAATTTCGTGGGCACTGATGATGGAAGGCGGCATTCAAATCAACCGGTTTGGGGCCCGTTTTCACGATGAGACACAAGGCTATTCTGAAGCCGCTGTTCAAGTCTTGAATCAGCCGGATGGTGTGGCTTGGAATGTCTTTGACAACCAGTTGCTGCAATTTGCCCAAGACTTTCCAGACTTTGTGGCTGCTCAAGCCTCGGGCGCTGTCAAGTCGGCAGCCAATGCGGAATCGCTTTCAGCCATTGTGGGTTGCCCCGTCATAGCATTGGACAAAACTTTGGCCGAAGTCAATCAGTTGGCCCATGCTACTGTGCTTGAAATGCCAGATGCCAAAGACCGTTGGGGCCGAACCTTTAAGCGTCGGCTCGAAGCCCCCTTTCATGCCATCAAAGTAACGGGTGCTCTGTTTCACACGCAGGGTGGCTTGAACATCAATGCGCAATGCCAAGTGCTCAAACCTGATGGCAAAACCTTGCCCAACTTGTATGCCGCTGGGGGTGCTGCACGCGGTGTGTCAGGTGCAGAGGTTTGGGGATATTTGTCTGGCAATGGCTTGCTCAGTGCCATCGCCGGCGGTCACATTGCAGCGCATGCAGTCGCTCAAAAAATAGGGGAGAACACGTGATGACATTCAAAGCCGCAGGTCAAGACTCTGTATTTAACGCGTCCTCATTGGCTCAACGTTTACAGCAACCCAAAGCATTGTTGGCGCCAGGTGTCTACGATGCACTCAGTGCGCTCATTGCCGAACAAGCAGGATTTGAAGCCTTGTATCTGTCGGGTGCCTCGATTGCCTATTCTCGTTTGGGTCGCTCCGACATTGGCCTCACCACGGCCACAGAGGTGGCTCAAACCTTGGCGCACATCACCGACCGAGTTGCGGTACCCGTGATTGTGGATGCCGATACGGGCTTTGGCAACGCACTCAACACACAACGCACTGTGCGCGATTTTGAGCGCGCAGGCGCTGCCATGATTCAAATTGAAGATCAAACATTTCCCAAGCGTTGCGGTCATTTGGATGGCAAAGGCGTAGTGCCTGTGGCAGAGATGCAAGGCAAATTGAAAGCTGCATTGGATGCGCGCCAAAGTAGCAACACACTCATTTTGGCGCGTACCGACGCATTGGCCGTTGAAGGTTTGGAGGCTGCTCTTGAGCGTGCAGAGGCCTATTTGGCCTGCGGTGTCGATGCCTTGTTCATTGAAGCGCTGCGCACCCCCGAGCAAATGCAGCAAGCCTGCGCACAATTTGCGCACCGCATTCCTTTGTTGGCCAACATGGTCGAGGGTGGTCAAACGCCCATTCAAAGTGCCACTGAATTGGGTGAGCGCGGCTTTCGAATTGTGATTTTTCCAGGAGGTACTGCGCGTGCAGTGGCGCACACTTTGCAGGGCTACTACGGCAGTTTGAAGTCGCACCAAACCACCACACCTTGGCGCGACCAAATGCTTAATTTTGATGACCTGAATCAACTCATTGGCACCCCTGAGCTATTGGCCCTCGGAAAACAGTACGATGGCAAATGATCAATCCGCAGACTAAACACGTGTGTGTCATTGGTGCTGGCATTGTGGGCTTGTCCACGGCTTGGCGCTTGATGCAAGACGGTTGGCAAGTGAGTGTCATTGAAGAAGGTGCGGCGCCTGGCTTGGTCACGAGTTATGCCAATGGTGCGCAACTGTCTTACAGCTATGTAGCCCCTTTGGCCGAACCTTCAGCGCTGACCAGTTTGCCCAAGTGGCTGCTTCAAAAAGATGGGCCTTTGCACATCCACCCTTCACTTTCGCCTCATTTTTTGCGTTGGACTTTGAGTTTTGCAACGCACTGTACAAGCGCCAGAGCGCATAAAACCACCCGCGATTTACTGGGCTTAGGCTACTTGTCTAGGCGTGTCTTAAGAGAATGGTTGGCCAATGTGCCCGCCAGTTGGGCCACAGCCGCTGGCTTAGATTACCGCACCAATGGCAAGTTGGTGGTGTTTCGAGACCCAGCCGCATTGGCTTCGGCCAACGCACAAGTGAACTACCAGCGCAGTTTGGATGTGGGCTGTGAGCAGCATGTGCTATCGCCGTCTGAATGCGTCCAAACAGAGCCGGCACTTGTAGCCATGCAAAGTAAATTGGTGGGCGGTATTTACACGCCTTCTGAAGATGTGGTCGATAGCCATGGCCTGTGCAAGTACCTAGAGCGTTTGATTGTGTCGCGCGGTGGCAGCCTGCATTACGACACCCGCATCACGGGAGCTGTACTCGAGGGGCGTCGCTGTATCGCTCTCAAGCTCAAGTCACAGAGCACTTTTCTGCAACGGGTGAAAACTGTAGATTCGGCTGGCGGATCAGATTTGTCGGAATTCAAAGCAGACTTCTTTGTGGTTGCCGCTGGTCTTAGCAGCCGCGAGTTGCTGCAAAAGTTTGGCACGCGTGCACCCTTGTTGGGACTGAAAGGTTTTTCCATCACGCTCGATTGCGAACACGGCATTGCACCTTCTATGTCCATCACTGACAGTCATCACAAAATAGTATTTGCCAAATTGGGAAATCGTTTGCGCGCAGCGGGTATGGTCGACTTGGGACGTGAAAACAGGGAGGTTGATGCGAATCGCATAGCCGCCTTGATTCAGCAAGCGCGCGACAATTTTCCAGACGCTGGTGATTACGGCAAGGTACAAACTTGGGCAGGTCTGCGGCCTGCAACGCCTTCGAGTCGCCCCATCATTGATCAAACTGCTTTTGACAATGTCTATGCCAACATCGGGCATGGCACCTTAGGATTGACTTTGGCAGCTGGGTCTGCGGACTTGTTGGCCGACAAATTGGCAGGTCGAACCAGTAGCTTGCCACTAGAACCCTTCACATTCAAAGCCGCTTAGGATTGAAAGGCTGGTTCAACACGCCTTAAAGACCACGCAAGCTGGCGTTTCAGGGATACCCGTTGGGATTTTGAGACTGCCAGCGCCAAGTGTCTTGGCACATGTCATCGATTGATTTT
>JAJTDK010000036.1 GCA_021300495.1 Limnohabitans sp.
TGGCGTAACGACCGTCCAACGGAGAAAGGGCGGAGATAGGGGAAGATGTCATGCCCCCATTGTAAGTTCTAGCCCTTACAAGGAAACCCCCTTTGGATTCCTCTAGAATGCGTCACACAAAACCCTGTTTTTTGACACTCTTTGACAAGAACAAACCATGAAATTAATCGGTTCACCTACCAGCCCCTATGTCCGCAAAGTCTGCATTGTGATGGCAGAAAAAAAACTCGAGTACCGCATGGTGGCCGAAGATGTTTGGTCAGCCACAACCACCATTCACGCCTCCAACCCGCTAGGCAAGGTGCCTTGTTTGGTGCTTGAGGGCGGTGAGGCTGTTTTTGACTCTCGCGTGATTGTGGAATATCTGGATACCTTGTCTCCTGTGGGCAAGTTAATTCCAAGCAACGGCCGTGAACGAGCAGAAGTCAAAACTTGGGAGGCCTTGGCCGATGGGCTGCTTGATGCCGCCATATTGGCTCGCATGGAAGCCGCATGGGTGCATCGCCCCCCTGAGCAGCGCAGTCAGCCATGGATTGATCGTCAACTCGACAAAATAAACAAGGCCCTGCGCGCCATGTCGCAAGGCTTGGCAGAAAAGCCCTACTGCTCAGGTGCACACCTCAGTTTGTCCGACATTGCAGTTGGCTGTGCGCTCGGCTATTTGGATTTCCGCTTTCCCAGCATTCAATGGCGCAACACGTACCCCAACCTTGACAAACTGCACGAAAAACTCATGCAGCGTCAAAGCTTCATTGACAGCCAGCCCAAATAATCAGCTGCTATTGGCGCGCTTTTTTAACCAGCGCATGAGGCTGCCCACCCACGGCAGCTTTTCGTAAAGCTCCTCTGCTGCATCCCAATAGTCGCGGTGCAAGGTGATGCGCAATTGATCATCCAATACAAAGTGCGTGGTGCCCTTCACCACTTGCTCTGTGATGGTGTCAAAACGTTTGAATCGAAATTTGAAATCCCAGGTCATGAAAGCTTGATGGCCATCGATCACCTGCGCGGTGATGACAAAGCGCGGACTCTCAAGGGACGCGTACATGTGCAGAAAAATTTGTTCAATGGCCTCGATGCCGTGCACCTGGTTGAAGGGGTCTTTGAATTGCGCCGTTGGACTGTAAAAATTTTTCAGTTGCGCAACACTCTGCGGTTGGAGTTCTTCAAAGAGCTGGGCTATTTGTGCAAATGTTTCGCGCTGGTTCATGATCAGAGCCCGGTAAACCGACGAACCAACGCAAAGTAAACGCGATAAGGCAACAAACGCATGAGCTTCAACCAGCTTGTAAATCGCTTGGGGAAGTGAATGTCAAACAAGCCCTCTGCCCAACCTGCCAACATGGCTTTGGCAGCCTCTTCTGGCGAAATCAGAGCGGGCATTTGAAAATTGTTTTGTGCCGTCAAGGGGGTGGCCACAAAACCTGGGTTGATCACACTCACTCCAATGCCTTTGTCTTGCAAATCCATGTACAAGGTTTCGGCCAGATGCGTCATAGCAGCCTTGGTGGGTCCATAAGCCAAGCCATTTGGCAAACCGCGCCAACCCGCCACGCTGCTCACCAAGCTTATGTGGCCGTGGCCTTGCTGCAAAAAAATGGGCAGCACAGCGTCTAAAACCCGCAACAAGCCGTTGTAATTCACATCCTGATGCCTGAGCATGTCATTCAGGTCAAACGCTGTTGCGCGTTGCGCGCGGTAGTGCCCGGCGCAATACAGCACCAAGTCTAAAGGCCCGCCTGCGGCAACTTGCCGCGCAACATACTTCACTTGCAAGGCATCAGTCACATCCAGTGACATTAACGCGACGGGCAAGCCCTTGGTCTTGCAGACTTCGGCCCACTCGGACAAGGTGCCTAAATCGCGCGCCGAAACAATCACGTGCGCACCAGCGGCCTGCATTGCTTTGGCACAAGCCAAACCAATGCCGCTAGAAGCACCGACCAACCAAACTCGGCGACCTTGCCAATTCTGAATGGGCTGATTCATGGGTGCGCCCCACCTGCGCTTGGCGATTGCAACTGGCGGCATTGTGCCGTCGACAGGGGGTGTCATTTTGGCAGCATGAAGACTCATGGCTTGCCTCCAGCGACGGGCTCGCGCCGTGTGAAAGACAAAGTAACTTCGCCCAAAGTCAGGCCCAACTTGCTCATGACAGCTTTGTTCAACATCACTCGGTCGTCCATCAAATACATCCAATCGTCAAATTGAACATGCCAAACCGAGCCGTCTACAGGCAAGGCCAAGGTGTATTGCCATTGAAAAGCATTGCCTTTTGTTTGGCCAAAAGCCGTGCCCACTACATCGTCTGCGCGGCCTTCGTATCGGCCATTGGGCAGCGCCTTCAAGCGCCAGATCCTGCGCTCTTTTGTGCCGTCTGAATAGGTAAAGGCTTCATCCAGTACGCCTTCGTCACCTTGCCACTTGCAGTCCATGACCACCGTGAATCTTTTGACCACGCGGCCGCTTCGATCGGTGAAAACACCCCATGCGTCCACCATGCCGTTGAAGTACGTGCGCAAATCTAAAGCAGGTGTTTGTGCCGCATAGTCAGAAATTTGAGGGCCCGCACAAGCCGATAAAGCCAGCGCGCTACCTGCGGCCAAGCTGACTGTGCTTGCGCGAACGAGAAACGGCGCAGTCAAGCCCTGCGTCATATTTTGTAACCACAGACGTCTGTTCATCCATCACTCCTAGATGCCGGCTGCTGCGCCGACGGTTGAATCCAAAACACAAACAACACGGCCAATGCCAAAAGCTTCAGCACACACGGCAATACGCCATAAGCCAAAGACAAAGCCCTCAAACCTTCTGCAGTTTGAGTGCCTGGCGAGTAACCCCAATAGGAAAGCAGGGGTAAACACAGGCCGGCGGCCAAAGCCAAATTCAATTTACTGGCCAGATTCCACCAGCCCAAATAAAGCCCTTCCGCACGACCGCGATGTCCCAGTTGATCAATCACGCGGTTCAGCAAAGCAGCAGGCACCACCAAGTCTGCGCCCAAGGCGATGCCCGACGCCAAGCAAATCGCCAAAAAAGCGATTTCGTCGCCAGGGCCTAAAAAAACAACGCTGCCAAAGCTCATGATGGCCAAAGCCATACCAATCAACCACGACTTGGCTAAACCATGCGCACGCACAAGTTTGAGCCACAAGGGCAAGGAAAGCGCACCTGACAAAAAGTACACGCCTAAAAACAAAGGCGACATGGCAGCCGATGCCTGAATTTGATCTTCAATAAAAAACATCACCAGCCCCGCAGGTACTGCACTGGCAATGCCATTTAACAGGAACACCCAAAGCAGTTTGCGAAAACTGATTTGCTTCAGTGGCAAGTAATTGTCTTTGTCCGTCAACTCAGTATGGCTGTCTTTGAGAATCCGTGTTTGAAGCAGCACACGAGACCAAACGACCAAACCCATGAACAACATCAGACCTAAAAAAGCCGTGGTTGAAAGCCAACCAGCCATCACGGGCAAAGCGGATGCGATGACAACACCCACCAAGCCCGCACCCTCGCGCCATGCGACAACCCGGCTTTGTTGGCTTGCACCGCCGCCCAACCTAGAGGCCCAAGCTTGATGAAGAATGCTGATCCCGCTGTAGCTAAGGTGGCACAAAGTCACCCACACGCCTACCCAAATCACATAGTCAAAAGGGTCTGTGAAAGTGGGCGGGAAAAAAAGCGCGGCAAATGACAACAACAAGCCAATCGCATAGGCCAAGGCCGCGCCCAACACACTCACAGAAGAGCGCAAATAAAGGGCGTCGCTCAAGCGCCCTAGCATGGGGTCTACCAAGGCGTCTATCAAACGACTGAACAGCAACACGGCCCCCAAACTTGTCAACGGCACTGCAAACTGAGTGGCATAGAAATGCGGCAAATTCACGTACATGGGCAACGCCACAAAAGCCAAGGGCAATGCCAACAAGCCATAGCCCATGCTTTGCTTGTGTGTGATGTGTGGAAGCGCGCTCATAGCCCCTTTAACCAAGCTTGCCGCATAGCCGGCGCCGTCGTTGATTCGTGCAACCAGATTCCAAGAAACAGTTTCGCAAACAAAGGGTCTTGTATGCGGCCAATCACTTTGTCGTTGAAGAGAAATTCAGTGCCTGTCGTTGGGACATAGACCGCCTGCAGTCGGTCACCTTTTTGAACATTGGGGAAAATATCCAACATGGCTTTCAGCCACATAGTTTCTTGATCGCGCGAGAAGACGCCTACTTTGCGCATTTCATCAATGGACCTTTTTGAAATGGCCGAGCCTTCAAGGCTTCTCAAGTAAGACAACTCCAAAACGAAAGCGTGCGCTGAATAGCTTGCCATGGAAAAGCCGGGACGAACCCATAGGCGCGCGTCATAAATATCAAAGCCCCAGACGCTCAATCGCTGTTGGGGCAAGGGCTGAACGCCGGGTAGCAAGGCTGGCGAGGCATGCACCAAGTTCAAAGCCAAGTGGCAAGCGAGCAAAGCAATGCCACACGAAAAATAGCGCTGAAAGCGAATGGCAAACATGTCAATGTTTTTTCTGTAAGGTGAACTGAATCACATCCGTGTTGGCCTCATCAAATGCAGCCTCGCAATAAGCCAAATAGAACTCCCACAAACGCAAAAACTGGGTGTCAAAACCTAAGGTCAAAACTTGCGCCTCTTGCGCCATGAAGTCATGGCGCCAGCGCCTTAAAGTTTCTGCGTAATCAGGCCCAAACTTCAACTCATCGATCACCTCTAAGCCTGCCATGCGGGCTTGTCTTCTGAACTCAGAAGGACTTGGCAAACACCCGCCAGGAAAAATGTACTGTTGAATAAAGTCTGTCGATTTCACATAGCGATCAAACAGCGCATCGTCAATCACAATGCTTTGAATACAAGCTTTGCCACCGGGCTTCAATTGTTGGCTCACGGTTTGGAAATAGGTTGGCCAGAACTCTTTGCCAACCGCTTCAATCATTTCAATTGAGCAGATGGCATCGTATGGGCCGTCATCAATGTCGCGGTAGTCTTGTAAGCGCAGGTCTGTTTTTTCAGCTTTGCCATTCCACTTCATGCGCGCATTGGCAAATGCCAGTTGCTCGGTCGACAAGGTCACGCCGGTCACACTGGCGCCAAAATCCAGTGTGGCCATTTCGGCCAAAGCGCCCCAACCACAGCCAATTTCCAGCACCCGCGACCCCACGCCCACATCGGTCATGCGCAGCGCGCGTCGAACCTTGGCTCGTTGTGCATCGCCCATGCTTTGCTTGTAATCACCTTCAAACAAGGCCGAAGAGTAGTTCATGGTGCCATCTAACCAAAGCTCATAAAACGCATTGCCCAAGTCGTAATGCGCATGAATGTTTTTTCGGCTATTGGCCTTGTGATTGCGATTGAGCAAATGCTTGATGCGGTAGGCCATTCGGCCCCACCACGTGCCAAAAATCAACTCGTCAACCACGCGTCTGTTTTGAATCATGACCCGCAGCAAGTCGCTCAATGAGGGCGTGCTCCAATCGCCGGCAATGTACGTCTCTGCAAAACCAATGTCGCCCGACTTCAGGCTGGCCGTGAAGACGTTCCAGTTTTGAAGGCTGATGGCGGCGTGAAGGGTTGAAGACTTCCCAAACACTTTGGTGCTGCGGTCTGGAAACTGGACCGTCAAAGTGCCATGCTCCATTTTTTCAAGCAATTGCAAAACTCTGCGAACTGCCATGGGGGCAGATTGAAGTTCTAATGACGTGCTGGTTGAGGGGCTGGTGTTCATGTTCAGCTGATTTTGGAAATAATCGATGGAGACGCTTGACCGCGTGAAACCAATTCAGAGGGTGGTTCCGGCTTGGAAAAGAAAGGCACACGTTTAAGCCAAAGTAAAAGGGCATGCCAGTGAATGCGAAGCATCACGGCAAATGTGAAGAAGGGATAGCGCCAAAAAGTACGCCGAATTTCCGAGCGCGTGGCCGGCTGCAAAACGCCGCTGATGCTGGTTTGAATCAGGGGGCCGTTGTCATCGCCATGGTCAACCCGGGCGACAACGCGCTCAGCACCCGCTTGAAGTGTGCGCATGAACCTAAATTCATAGTCCCCTTTGACATCGCAAAAAGGTGAGACGTGAAAAATTTTATGGGCGTGTTCAGTGCGGCCAAATTTCGGTTCTGGCAACAAGTAGCAATGGCGCTCCCCAAAGGTGTTGTGGACCTCAGCCAAGATGGCGGCCAGCGAATTGTCTGGTCGATGGCAATACCAAAAGCTGACGGGCTTGAAGGTATAGCCGAGCACCCTGGGAAATGTTTGAAGCCAAATTTCTCCCTTGGCATCATGGATGTTTTCACTTTCAAGCAGCTCTTCAATCCAAGCCAAGGCGCCACCGTTTTCGGGTTGACGGCCATCGCCATGGTCGGTATCAAAAAACGACAACAACCCCGATCTGTTGATAGACAATTCTGTTGGACTTGACTTGTCATTTTTTGAATGGTTGCGAGC
Organism: Limnohabitans sp.; assembly: GCA_021300495.1. Lineage (GTDB taxonomy): Bacteria > Pseudomonadota > Gammaproteobacteria > Burkholderiales > Burkholderiaceae_C > Limnohabitans_A. The sequence continues at coordinate 6,457 of JAJTDK010000036.1, forward strand.
TAAGTCCTGCAAATGCCGCATCGGCAGCATCAAAAAATAAGCGCTGTAATCAAAGGCGTGGCGTGCCGGCCTCAAGCGTACGTGACGAACTTGCCCATGGCCCAAAAGCACCCCGCCCGTGTTCATACATTAACCCTCTTGAGCAGTTCTCTGGCCACCGACAATCCTGATTTCAAACCATCTTCATGAAAGCCATAACCCAACCAAGCACCTGCATACCAAGTATGTTGCTGTCCTTGTATCTGGTGCAAGTGCTGTTGCGCATCAATGGCCGGCAAATCAAACACGGGGTGCGCGTAGTCGATGGTTTGGATGATTTTTTTCGGGTCGATCGTTTGCGTTGGATTGAGCGACACCACAACCGCTTGCGAATAAGGCAGCGGCTGTAATTTGTTCAAGAGATAGTGCAAACACACCCGGCTGCTTTCTTGCTGCTCATTTTCAGAGCGCACATAATTCCATGCCGCCCATGCTTTGCGTCTGCTGGGCAAAACTTTTTCATCGGTGTGTAAAACCGCCACATTGTCTTGATAGCGTATGGCAGACAAGTACTGCGCCTCGGACTGGCTTGGCGCTCTGAGTAGTCGCAAAGCTTGATCTGAGTGCGTACACAGCACCACTTCGTCAAAGCGTTCAGCATGGCCTTGCGTCATCACTCGCACACCGTCTTCATCACGCTCAATCATTTGGACGGGCGTATTCAAACGCTTATCGGCAATGCCGCTCACGATTTTTTCAACATAATTGCGTGAGCCGCCCTTGACGGTGAACCAACGTGGGCGATTGCTCACCTGAATCAGGCCATGGTTGTGGCAAAAGCGAATCATGGTGGCCACTGGAAAAGCCAACATTTGATCGGTTGGACAACTCCAAATGCAGCCCATCATGGGCAAGAAATACCAGTTCTTAAAAGCATCGCCAAAACCATGCTGATTTAAGAATTCAGAAAGTGGTTGACGCATTTCACTTTCTGCTTGTTGCTCGGCAATGCGCGTACACAGTTTATTGAAGCGCAAAACGTCATACAACATTTTTAAAAATTGCGGCCGTAGCAGGTTTCGGCGTTGTGCAAATACGGTGTCTAAGTCGCTGCCACTCCACTCCAAGGCCTCTTGTCCCCAGGCCTTGGGGGCTTGCACAGAAAACGACATGTCTGACAAGGCCGTCTCGACACCCAACTCCGCGAACAGGTTGATCAAGTTGGGATACGTTCTTTCGTTGAAAACCAAAAACCCGGTGTCCACGCCATAGGTGAGCATGCCCTTGTCCGTGGGCAAGGTGATGTCAACGGTATTGGCATGGCCGCCAAAGTACGCGCCGGCTTCAAACAGTGTGATATCTGCTTGACCTTGGAGGCTGTGCGCAACAGCCAAGCCTGAAATGCCCGAGCCAACAATGGCAATCTTTTTGTACTTCAAGATGTCGTTCTCTGTAGGGTCTAACAGGTTCTGCTGACGCAAAGCTCAAGAGGCTTTGCGAGCGAGGCTTTTCTCAATGGCTTGGACCAAGCTTTTACTTTCAGGGCTGGTCATGCTGTTGTAGCTGTCAATCAACTTGCCATCGCGGCCAATCAAGTATTTGTAAAAATTCCATTTGGGTCTTTGTCCGGGATCTTGCGCCAACTGCTTGAAAAAGGGTGCGGCCGCATCGCCTGTGACGGATGTTTTGGTGAACATCGGAAACTTCACGCCAAAGGTGCTTTCACAAAAATCAGCGATGTCTTGGTTGTTGCCTTTTTCCTGTGCGAAGTCATTGGATGGAAAGCCCAAAACAACCAAGCCTTTGTCTTTGTATTGGCTGTAGACCGCTTCAAGGCCCTTGTATTGAGATGTAAAACCACAGTAACTGGCGGTGTTGACCACCAAGATCACCTTGCCACTGTATTGACACAGCGATTGCGGTTTCTCATCTTGTAATCTTGGAAATGTATGGTTCAACAAAGCAGGGCATGACCCCGTCTGCGTCAGAGGCGGGGTGGCCGTCTGCGCCGAACTGACTGACATGGCCAGCACCCATAGCACCGCGGCCAACGATTTGATGAGTTTGTTGTTAAGCATTAAACTGTCCATTCTGTTTTGTGACTGGACAGTTTACTTCTATTTATTTAACTTGTCACGGGCTGTTTAATCCCTTTGCAGCTTCGGGAAAAACGGCCTGCCAAAGCGTCAAGATGGCGTCTCTTTCCTCTTGCAGTTCGGCTTTTGGTACCTGGGTGGGGGCCTCATTCAGCCGTGCTTTGTGTTGCACGCGGCGCAATTCGCGGTAAGCCGCAGAAGCTTTGACGCCAACGTCCTTGGAAAGCAATCCAGCAACTTCTGCCCGCTGCAGCAAGGCAATATTGCCCACATTGTCTGCCATTTCAGGGTGCGCGCAGGCGTGCATCAGGACCAAAAACTGAACGGCAAACTCGGCATCTACCATGCCACCCGGACTGTGCTTCACATCAAAAAGATCGGGCTTGATGCTGTGTGCTGTTCGAACCCGATTGCGCATGGTCACGATTTCAGATTTCAAAGAGGCTTCATCGCGGGGGGCGCTGATGACGCTGCGCCGAACTTGGTCAAACTGGCTGGCCATCGCCTCATGGCCCATCACAAAGCGGGCGCGCGTCATCGCCTGATGCTCCCAAGTCCATGCCGTGTTGCTGCCTCTTTGTTGTTGATAATCTTGAAATGCAGCGAAAGTGGTTACCAACAAACCTGAGCTTCCATTGGGGCGAAGCGCCGTATCGATTTCAAACAAATCACCTTCTGCGGTTTTGACCGTGAACCAATTGATGAGCTTTCTGACAAAGGCGCCGTAGACCTCTGGGGCCCGCTCATCCGGATCTTCATACACAAAAACGATGTCTAAATCGCTGCCATAGCCCAGCTCTTTGCCACCCAATTTGCCGTAAGCCACAATGCCAAAAAGTGGTTCTTCACGGTGTCGGTTTTTCAAGCACGACCAACACCATTCGGCCGTGACACGCAAAACGGCGTCGGCCATGGCACTCAAATCGTCGGCCACTTGTTCTACGGTCAGGCGCCCCTCCACGTCGCGTGCCAAGGTTCGAAAAACCTCGGCATGGTGCGCCCGGCGAAGCAAATTCAACAAGTTCTCTTCGTCGTCTTCAAGGGTTCTTTTTAAGGCGGCCCGCCTTGCCTGAAGTTCAGACTCAAAGTCTTGCGCTACAAACCTTTGTTGCAACACATCGCCATTGGCCAACTCATCGATCACACCTGGATGCTGTACCAAATAGCGTGCTGGCCACTTGGCAGCCCCCAACAGGCGAAGCAATCTCTCATGGACCGCGGGTCTCTCAAGCATCATGGCCAAGTAACTTTCGCGCCGCATCAAAGGCTCCATCCAGTCGGCCATCCGGACTACCGCGTCCTCTTCAACCCGACCTTCTTGAAGCCATTGGGCCGTGCGTTGCAATAGCCGCATGAGGCGGCCCCTTGCATCGTCTCGAAGGCTTTTGACTTTGGGGCTGTCTTGCCAATGCGCCAAGCGGGTGCGGGCCTCGCCCTGAAAAAGGTCCAACACCGCCTCTAGCTCGGGCCTCTCGCTGGCGGCGCTCGTTTCACTAGCCTGGCATTGGCGATCACCGCCCAACAAAATATCAAACTCGTGTGCCACAACTTCGCGATGGCCATTTAAATCGATCAGGAAATCATGGCTTTCCGCATACCCCATGGTGCTGGCAATCCACCGTAAGTCGGCATCTTGCGTGGGCAGCACATGTGTTTGCTGATCGTCTAAATATTGAATTCGATGCTCCACTTTGCGCAAAAACACATAGGCTTGCGTGAGGGCCTGTGCGGTTTCAGCAGGCATCAAACCGGCTTTGGCCACGCGCTGTATGGCATCTAGCGTGGGGCGAGTTCGCAGTTCTGGAAACTGGCCGCCCCGCACCACCTGCAACAGTTGCACCGTGAATTCAATTTCACGAATGCCGCCCCTTGAAAGTTTGACATCGTTGGCGCGCTCGGGGTGTCCGGCACTTCTCTTGGCGGCATGGTCGCGAATTTGTTGGTGCAAGGTTCTCAAAGACTCAAACACGTTGTAGTCCAAATACCGTCTGAACACAAAGGGCAAAACGACACTGCGAAGCTTGTCAGCTGAAGCATTTTGGAGGGCGCTTCTGGGTGCGATGACCCGGCTTTTCATCCACGCAAAGCGCTCCCACTCGCGGCCCTGAACGAGCAAGTACTCTTCCAACGCACCCAAAGAGACCACGCTGGGCCCAGAGTTACCGTTCGGCCGAAGCGCCAAGTCCATCCGAAAAACAAAGCCGTGCTCCGTGGTCTCGCCAATCAAAGTGAAAAGGGCTTTGACAGCTCGGCTGAAATATTCTTGCACCGAAATTTTGCCGATGCCCTGTGCGTTGCCAGCTGTTTCGCCATCTTCGTCATACACATAAATAAGGTCGATGTCGCTCGAGACATTCAGTTCGCGCGCGCCCAACTTGCCCATGCCGATCACCCAAAACTCTGCTCTTTCGCCAGATGCCAGCATTGGCGGGCCGTGCCGCTCATCCAAGTCATGAAATGCCTGCTGACACGCTTCGTCTAAGGCCATTTCCGCCAAGTGGGTCACCCCCAAGGTAATGGTTTCAAGTGACGCTCCTTGATCACAGTCAAGAGCGAGCAAGCGAGCCATGCTCCACTGGCGCAAGATACGCAAGGCGGGACCCACCGCATGGCCTTGGCTGCGCAATTGTTGGTAGGCCTGATTCAAAAGCTCGCGGTGAGGCACGCCCGTCGGCAAGGTGGCAAAGACATCGACATAGCGCCTTTGAAGCCTTTGAAAAAAACGCGAGCCTTCTGAGTGCGGCGGGGGATGTTTTGAATCCATGTCTGGGTCTGTCTCAAATGGGCTGGTGGCGGTCATAATTCCCTGCCTAGGTCTTTATGTCCATACCGTCACTCGAATGTTGAAGTTTTCTACCCTTGCCCAAATCTGCAGCACCGCCTTGCGCTTTGCCGCGTGGGTTTTGTTGGTGGGTGGCTTTGTCTTGGGAATGGCTTGGGCGGCATTGCATTTTTGGATTGTGCCCCGAATTGAAGACTTCAGGCCCAAATTCGAAAACTTAGCCACGCAAGCCATTGGGGTGCCTGTCCACATGGGCAAGTTGCTAGCCGTTTCAACGGGTTGGATGCCGACTTTCGAAATCCATGACCTCAGCCTGATGGATCCAGAGGGACGACCCGCCCTCACTTTGCCCAAAGTTATTTTTGCCATCAGTATTCGGTCTGTACTCAGCCTGGGCGTCGAGCAGCTGGTCATCGACTCTCCTACCTTGGACATTCGTCGAACCGAAAAGGGTGACTGGCGAATTGCGGGTCTTGCCTTGAAAAAAGACAACTCACCTGACTCGGCTTTCGCTGACTGGGTTTTTGCGCAAAAAGAAATCCTGGTGCAGCAGGGCACCGTGGTGTGGACCGACGAGTTCAACCCGTTGAGCCGCGATAAGTCGGCCTTGAATTTGAATCAGGTGTCTTGGGTTTTGCGAAATTCTGCGCGCCATCACCAATGGCGACTAGACGCCACACCCCCAGCAGGTTGGGGTGTGCCCTTCACCTTCATGGGCGATGTGCGCCGCGGCCTTTTGTCAACTCATCCTGGGCGTATCAAAGATTGGAGTGGTCAGCTTCATGCAGAATTCTCAGATGTGAATCTGTCACAACTTGGCCCCCACCTGCCTTGGAATGTCAACGCCACACAGGGCCAAGGCGCCTTGCGCATGTGGCTTGACCTAAACCATGGCAACCTACAACAGGCCACGGCCGACTTGGTGCTAGAAAATGCCAAAGCGCAACTCAGCCCTGAATTGGAGGGCCTGTCATTCAAGCACATTGCGGGGCGTGTGTCGTTCAAACCCATGGCCAATGGTTTTGATTTTTCGACCGAGGGTTTGAGCTTTGACACCGCCGATGGTTTGCATTGGCCTGGTGGCAACATCAGCCTTTCTTATGCAGAGGCTGACAAGGGCACGGGCGCGCAAGGGCGATTTCATGGTGATCAATTAGATTTACTCGCACTTCGAAACATTGCACTCCAATTGCCTTTGCCAGAACCCGCCCGAAAGGCCTTGCAAGAGCACAAGGTCAGTGGATTGGTCAACCCCCTGCACATCGAGTGGACCGAAAAAAACACAGGCCAAGACAAAACTTACCAAGTCAAAGCGGCCAACGGCCGCGTTGATAACTTCTTTTTTGAAGGTGGCAAACCAGGCACCGCTACCGAAAATTGGCCAGGCATTGAGAATGCCAATATCAGCTTTGACATGAATGCAGAGGGCGGCCGTGTCAATGCTTCGATTCAAAAAGGGGCGCTGCAAATTAATCGCTTGTTTGAAGACCCACGCATCCCCTTGGAAAAGCTGCAAGCAGCGATCAAGTGGCAGCACCAAAGTAATGAACTTGTGGTTCCTGAGTGGCAGTTAAGTTTAAGCAATGCCGATGTCAAGGGTGATTTCAAAGGCAGTTGGAAGCCCAGTCCGCTTGCTGGCAGTTTGGGTATTTTGGATTTGCAAGGCAATATTCAACAAGGCGATGCTTCGCGTGTTCACCGATACCTGCCCTTGAACATTTCACAAAGTGTTCGCTACTATGTGCGCGACTCGGTTTTACAAGGGAGCCTTCAAGGCGTTGGCGTCAAAATCAAGGGCGATCTAAAACAACTGCCATTTGCAAACCCCAAAGAAGGCGAGTTTAGATTGGCCGGCAAGGTCAAAGAGCTTCAATACGCTTACGCTCCAACGGCAAACGCCAACACGGCGAATCGCAATGCAAGTTCAGCGGGCATTTGGCCAACCATGAACAGCATCAATGCTGACATCGTCTTTGACCGGCTTAACTTCAAAGTCAATGCGGCATCGGGCAAATGGGGCAACATGCCCTTCACACAAATCAAAGCTGAAATACCCAGCCTCAAAGGCCCCGTGATTGTGAACGTTCAAGGAGAATCTAAGGCCAGCGCAAGCGTTGTCTTGAATGAGCTGCGACTTTCACCTGTCAGCAACATGCTGAGTGGCGCTTTGGAGCAAGCCAGCAGCACGGGCACACTGTCGACGCGCTTGAAAATGTCCTTGCCTTTAGCTGATCTTGAAAAAACAAGCCTTCAAGGCAGCGTCGCGCTGAGTGGCAATGACATTCGCATGCAGCCCGTGTTACCGGTGATTGAAAAAGCACAGGGCAACATACAGTTCACGGAGGCTGGCTTCAATTTAACTGGCGTCAACGCGCAGTTTTTAGGTGGCCCCATTAAGCTAGAGGGCGGTACTCGAAAGCTTGCGCCGCGCAGCACAGAAGCCAACCCGCTCATTCGCATTCAAGGGCAAGTCACCGCCAATGGCTTGCGACAAGCCAAGGAAATTCCTGCGCTCAGCTTGCTCGCTCAGCATGCCAATGGCGCAAGCAACTACACGGCAAGCCTAGGTTTCAAAGGCGGACAACCCGAGTTGAGCATTCAGTCGCAACTTCAAGGCTTAGCGTTCAATTTGCCAGCGCCGCTTCACAAAAAAGCCGAAGAACAGGTGGCCTTCAAGTTCGAAAATCTGGTTCAAAGCGTCAGCTCCTCCAACCCCAGCAAGGCTTTGCGCGATCAACTCCAGCTGACATGGGGCCGCTCTTTGTCTGCCTCTTATTTGCGCGACGTGAGTGGCGCTGATCCTCGCGTCATTCAGGGCCGCTGGCAGGTCGGAGAAAACTTTGCCACTCCTGGCGTTGCGCTGGCCGAGACCGGTGTGACGGCCTCTTTCAATTTGCCATCTCTGTCTTTAGACGACTGGGTGCAAGTGCTGTCGCCACCGAAGTCTAGCCCCACTTGGCGTCCAGCTCAAAGTTCCGCCCTGAGTCCTGCAACACAAAGCTACCTGCCAACTCGAATGACACTGAAAGCCAATGAGGTCACGGTGCAAGGCCGGCAGCTGCGCAGTGTCTTGGTCAGCGGCTCACGTGACGGCTATGTGTGGCGATCCAACTTAGACGCCAAAGAGTTCAGTGGTTATTTAGAATACCGGCAACCCAACAACCAAAATGCGGGCCGCATTTATGCACGGTTAGCGCGCTTAAGTTTGCCGCCTTCGGCAGATCAAACCGTGGAATCATTGCTAGAGGACTCTCCTTTAAGCATTCCTGCACTGGACATTGTGGTGGAGGACCTTGAGCTGCGCGGCAAAAAATTGGGCCGCGTTGAAATTGAGGCGGTGAACACAGAAACCTCACTTCCACGCAATACAGCCGGCGGTGAATGGCGCTTGAACAAGCTGAACATCACCCTGCCTGAAGCCAGCTTCAAAGCAAGTGGCAAATGGGTTACTTCAAAAGATGGGTCGCAACAAGCCAGCACCGAAATGAATTTTCGACTGGACGTTTCTGATGCGGGTAATTTGTTGACTCGCCTAGGAACCAAAGACGCACTGCGCGGAGGCGCTGGGAAATTAGAAGGACAAGTCAATTGGCAAGGCTCTCCCATGACCTTGCATTATCCAAGCTTGGGCGGCCGCTTCAATGTGAACATCGGACGCGGACAGTTCCTTCAAGCTGAACCCGGTGTTGCCAAGTTGTTGGGGGTCTTGAGCCTGCAAGCTCTGCCGCGGCGTTTGTTGTTTGATTTCAGAGACGTATTCAGCGCGGGTTTTGCCTTTGATACAGTCCGCGGGGACGTGTTGATTCAACAGGGCATTGCCAGCACACGCAATTTGCAAATGAAGGGCGTCAATGCCATTGTGCAAATGGATGGCAGCTCTGACATTGAAAAAGAAACTCAAAACTTACGCGTCCTGATCTTGCCCGAAGTAGATGCGGGCACCGCTTCATTGCTGGCGGGTATAGCGCTGAACCCTGCCATTGGTTTAAGCACATTCTTGGCGCAACTGATTCTCAAGCAGCCGCTAAGCCGAGTTAACACTCAAGAGTTTTTAATTGACGGCACTTGGAGCGACCCCAAGGTGACCAAGGTTGCAGCCACCGCTGTTGCACCTTAAGACTTGCGCGTGTTTTGTTCATGACGCCAACCGACCCTTTACCGCTGCAAAACACGCATCCTTTGTGGACCTTTTTCAAGTCTGTCACGCGCTCGTTTACCGACCGTCGCTTTTCATTGTGGATTGCCTTGTTTGGACTGGTGGTTGCTCTTTTGGTGACCTTGGTTTGGCTTGCGGGTCGGTATGAGGCCAGTCAATATCAAGCTGAATTAGACCGTGACACGGCAGATGCCGTGACTGACATTCGCAATGGTTTCAGCAGGCACATTGTGAGCCTGCAAACCTTACAGCTTAAGTCGTTGCCCACCAACTTATGGCAAGCAGAAGTGTCGCTTCTGTTGAGTCAAAACAGGGCTTGGCTTCGCGTTGAAAGAAGAGACCTGCAGGGCGTGATCTTAGATGCCTCGGCCTCTCCCTTTCAGCCAAACTTGTTTGACGCTCAAACGCGAATGAACGAGCAAGCTGAAATCGTTCAAACCTGTTTGCGATCCAAACGACTCAATGGACCCGCCTATTCGCGAAGTTACTTTGTACCCCAAGCCAATGGCATTGGTTTGGAGGTGATGGAAATGTGCCTGCCCTTTCTCGTGCAGGGACGTGCCGTCGGATTTACGCTTTTAACCTACGGGCTTCAAGAAATTCTGGCCACAGAGTTGGGCGAGACCTATGGTCGTCGCAATGAAATTTCTTTCATTGAGCCCGATGGCACGCGACTGGCCGTTCACGGTAGCTTGCCACGCGCCAAACGGCTGTTCACTGCAACTCAGTTGCTGGACTTGCCAGGCACAACGCTGATGCTTCGAATGGATGGTCGGCGCGCTACACCAGATGGGTTTACAAACATCTTGCCTGCCTTGGTCTTGGCGATGTCGATCGCCTTGGTCTCCGTTTTGGTTTTGCTGGTGAAAGATTCTCGGCGCCGACTTAAAGCGGAACGCGACTTGGCCGATGCGCTGGCCTTTCGAAAGGCCATGGAAGACTCCTTGGTCACGGGTTTGCGTGCGCGTGATTTGAAAGGTCGAATCACCTATGCATTTTTGGACGTCAGCGAACAACGCCGCATTGAAGAGCTTTCGCGCTCTAGTCAAGAGCGCCTGCAAGCCACTGCGCGACTTGCGACAGTGGGTGAGATGGCTTCACTTTTAAGCCATGAGTTGAACCAACCGCTGGCCGCGATTTCAAGCTATGCAACAGGCTCTTTAAACCTGCTGCGGCACCCTGAGTTCAGCGATACGCCCCCGCCATTGAGCGACCTTCAAATGGCCTTTGAAAGAATTTCTGAGCAAGCTGGACGTGCTGGAAAAGTCATTAACAGCGTTCATGATTTTGTGCGGCGGCGTGATCAAGACAAAGAAGTCGTAAGCCCTCAAGCCATCATTGATGCTGTCATGCCACTGGTGCAGTTGCAAGCTCACAAGTTACAGGTTCGCATCGAAACCAAATTGGATGTGCGCCTATCGCCTATTTTGTGTGACCGAACCATGGTCGAGCAAGTCTTGTTGAATTTGGCGCGCAATGGCATGCAGGCCATGGACTACCCCCACTGCCACAAGCGACTCCTCACACTTCAAGTTAAAAGAGCGACACCTGGCGAATCACATGGTTGGGTTGAGTTTTCCGTCATTGACATGGGGATCGGAATTTCGCCAGACATTGCGCAGCAATTGTTCACGCCTTTCTTCACCACCAAAGCAGAAGGCATGGGCCTGGGGCTTAGTCTTTGCCGAACCGTTGTCGAGCAACATGGCGGACGTTTGGAGTTCGAAGCACAAGAGCCCTGTGGCACTCTTTTTCGCTTTACCCTTCCCACAGCCCCCGAGCTGTGAGCAACGCTAAAATCTATTGATGCAACCTGCCCTGAACGCCTGTGTTTTCATCGTTGATGACGATGCCAGTGTTCGTGACGCGATGGCTTGGTTGCTGCGCTCGCGACGACTGATGAGCGAGGCATTTGCAAGTGCCGATGATTTTGAGCGCATGCTGCTAGAACGCTTTCCCGGCCCCAAAACACCTGTACCCACCCAAGCTGGCTGCATTTTATTGGACGTTCGAATGCCCGGGCAGAGTGGCTTGTCTCTGTTTGAGACGCTCATCGGTAACGGTTTGGCACATACTTGGCCGGTTATTTTTTTAACGGGGCACGCCGATTTGCCAACGGCCGTTGACTGTGTCAAGCGAGGTGCATTTGATTTTTGCGAAAAGCCGTTCTCTGACAACGCTTTGGTTGACCGCGTGGAACACGCCTTGGGTTTGTCAAGTGAGCGTTTGGCGGTTCACCTTCAAAGTGCGGGCTTGGTATCACGCCTGCATGACTTAACCGATCGAGAACGTGATGTGATGCAGCTGGTGGTAGAGGGCTTGCCCAACAAGCTCATTGCCGACCAACTTGACATCAGTGTGCGAACGGTAGAGGTTCATCGATCGCGGGTTTTCGAAAAAATGGATGTGAAGTCGGCGGTCGAGTTGGCGAATTTGTTGCGGGAGATTTGAATGCGTTTGAAAGACCACAAGTCTTTGTGTCATTCTTTGGGCGGCCCTTTTGACTCAGGCTCATTTGGCTTTTCAGACTTCAGCTCGCCCTTGTCACGGCCTGAAAACATGGTCCACCAAACAATTGCCAGCAAGATCAACAACGCCAACAACGCTTCTAACAAGATCAAACCCATGCATCATCTCCTTGGTTCGTGGATTTTAGGCAGCTTATTTGTTTTAGGTGTTTTCCTTTTGTCGGCATGCTCTTCTCCCGAGAAAAAGCCAACACCACAAACCGCCATCACACCACCCAAGGCGCCTGTTCTAGACTCGGCGACGGCGCCTGAAAATGCGCCCACCGTTTTAATCAAGCCCAAAAGTCGCTGGCTGTTGGCCAGCTGGTCTGACCTTCCTGGCTTTAACGCCGACAACTTCAACGAGGCGTGGGTCGCTTGGCGACAAAACTGTGCCCGAAACTTACCCAACACACAACGCCTTTGTGCCGATGTCAGGCGCTTGGACGGACAGCCTTCCGCATTGCAAAAAGCCTGGGTGATGGAAAACTTTCAACCCTTTCGCGTTGAGCATTTAAATGCCGCCGCCGCGCCCTCCAACGGGCTTTTGACGGCTTATTACGAGCCTGTTTTTGAAGCCTCTCGTACGCCAAGGCCTGGCTTTGAAGTGCCTTTGTATGGCGTTCCCGCCAATTTAAAAGCACGATCTCCTTGGTTCAGCAGAGAAGAGATTGCCAAATTGCCAGCAGCCCAAGCCGCCCTCAAGGGCAAAGAAATCGCCTACATTGCCAGCCCCGTAGATGCCATGGTGCTTCACATTCAGGGGTCGGGGCGCTTGTGGCTTACTGACCGCGATGGCCGTCGCACCCAAATCAGATTGGCCTTCGCCGGCACCAACGAGCACCCCTATCAAAGCATTGGCCGATGGCTACTTGATCAAAACCTGACCAAAGATGCCACCTGGCCGGGCATCAAGGCTTGGCTTGCTCAAAATCCGCGCAGAACCAATGAGCTCATGTGGCGCAACCCGCGCTTCATTTTCTTCAAAGAAGAAGCCCTTCTCGGCGCCGAGGCGCTTTTGGGCCCTAAAGGCGCAATGGGCGTCCCCCTAACACCAGGACGGTCCATTGCGGTCGATCCGGGTAGTATTCCGTACGGTTCTGCCGTCTGGCTTTCCAGCAGCGGGCCTCAAACCTTATTAAATCGGCTGGTTTTTGCGCAAGATACTGGCAGCGCCATCCTTGGCGCCGTGCGTGCTGACTATTTTGTAGGTTCTGGCGACGCTGCAGGCGAAGTGGCCGGCCGTCTCAAACAAGATATGACAGCATGGGTTTTGCTTCCAAGATAAGCTGTGTCGATCTACACTGCGCCTAAATGCTTTTGAAAGTGGCACACCATGAACGCTCCCTTGCCTGAACATTTGCGCCAAGCACTGGCCAATGTCACCCTTGACGACAAATACAGCCTGAAATCAGGTAGAGCCTTCATGAGCGGCGTTCAAGCCCTGGTTCGCTTGCCGATGCTGCAACAAGAGCGCGATGCCTTGGCTGGCAAAAGAACTGGCGCTTTGATCAGCGGCTACCGTGGCTCGCCTTTGGGTGGTTATGACCAGGCTTTGTGGAAAGCCAAGTCTCACCTTGAAAAACATAACATCGTTTTTCAACCAGGCGTCAACGAAGAGCTCGCGGCCACAGCATTGTGGGGTACCCAGCAGTTGGGGTTTGCGCCACCAGGCAGCCAAAAACTGGATGGCGTTTTTGGCATTTGGTATGGCAAGGGGCCCGGAGTAGACCGCTGCTCTGATGTTTTCAAACATGCCAACATGGCGGGCACCACGGCTTGGGGCGGCGTCTTGGCCGTCGCTGGTGACGATCACATTGCCAAAAGCTCTACAGCAGCGCACCAAAGCGACCATATTTTCAAGGCCTGTGGCCTGCCAGTGTTCTTTCCTGCTTCTGTTCAGGACGTGTTGGATTTGGGTGTTCACGCCATTGCGCTAAGCCGTTTTGCTGGCGTCTGGTCTGGCATGAAAACCATTCAAGAAATTGTTGAGTCGAGCGCAACGGCCGACATCAATGCCGATCGGGTCAAGATTGTTTTGCCTGAGTTTGAAATGCCCCCTGGCGGCGTTCACATTCGGTGGCCTGATGCGGCCCTTGATCAAGAAGCCCGCTTGTTTGACTACAAATGGTATGCCGCACTGGCCTACATTCGCGCCAATCGTTTGAACCACAACGTCATAGAAGGCCCCAATGACCGCTACGGCATCATGGCCAGTGGCAAGGCCTACAACGATACAAGACAAGCCCTGGTTGATCTAGGTTTAGACACCGATACTTGCCAGCGACTGGGTATTCGGGTTCACAAGGTATCGGTTGTTTGGCCTTTAGAGGCTCAAAGCACACGGGAGTTTGCCAAGGGCCTGAAAGAGATTTTGGTGGTTGAAGAAAAACGTCAAATCATTGAATACCAACTAAAGGAAGAGCTTTACAACTGGCCCGATTCACAGCGCCCGCGCATTGTGGGTAAGTTTGATGAACTCGAAGGCGATGACTCCGGCGGCGAGTGGTCTGTACCCAATCCTATGGCGCATCGACTGCTTCGCGCCAATGCTGACCTCACACCCACCTTGATTGCCAAGGCTCTGGCCAAGCGACTCAAAAAACTTGATTTGCCCTCTGATGTGTTGGCACGCATAGATGCTCTGCTAGAGACCATCGACGCCAAGGAGCGCGCACAAAACAGTTTGGTTCTCAATCCATCGGCAGACCGCATGCCTTGGTTCTGCTCTGGTTGTCCCCACAACACCAGCACAAAAGTTCCCGAAGGCTCGCGGGCCATGGCGGGCATTGGCTGCCACTTTATGAGCGTTTGGATGGACCGCAGCACCGTTGGCTTTACGCAAATGGGCGGTGAGGGTACCCCTTGGATTGGCCAGCAACACTTCAGCAATGAAAAACATGTGTTTGCCAACATTGGCGATGGCACTTATTTTCACAGTGGCATCTTGGCCATCCGTCAGAGCATTGCCGCAGGCGTGAACATCACCTACAAAATTTTGTACAACGACGCGGTTGCCATGACGGGTGGTCAGCGGGTTGGCGAACGTGCTGAAGGACACACGGTTGTTCAAATTGCACAAAGCATGCGTGCAGAAGGTGCCATCGTGATCAAAGTGGTCACAGATGAACCCGAAAAATACGACGGCATTGCTTTGGCCGATGGCGTGTTGGTTCACCACCGCGATGAACTCGATGCCATTCAGCGTGAACTGCGCGAAGTCAAAGGTTGTACCGTCATTATTTATGACCAAACGTGCGCTACTGAAAAGCGCCGTCGCCGCAAGCGCGGCACCATGGTTGATCCGGCCGTTCGCGTGATGATCAATGAGCTGGTGTGTGAAGGCTGTGGCGATTGTGGTGTTCAATCCAATTGTTTGTCTGTTGAACCGCTCGAAACTGAATTTGGTCGCAAGCGAACCATCAATCAAAATACCTGCAACAAAGACACCAGTTGCCTCAAAGGTTTTTGCCCCAGTTTCATCAGCATCGAAGGGGGTCAACTTAAAAAGAAATCCAAAGAACAGAAGTTCAGTTGGGATTCTTTGCCCGCTTTGCCCTTGCCAGTGGTACCCAATTTAGACAATGTGCATCAGCCCTATGGCGTCGTCGTTGCAGGTGTTGGCGGTACAGGTGTCATCACCATTGGTCAGCTTTTGGGCATGGCAGCACACTTAGACGGTCTTGGCATCGTGACACAAGATTCTGCTGGTTTGGCGCAAAAGGGCGGTGCAACTTGGAGCCATGTTTTATTGGCAAAACACCAAGATCACATTCAAACCACACGCGTGAGCATGGCAGCGGCTGATTTAATTTTGGGCTGTGATCCCATTGTGGCCGCTGGCAAAGAAACTTTGTCTAGGATGATGGCAGGGCGAACTCACGTTGCTTTGAATTCTCACAGCACACCCACTGCTGAGTTTGTTAAGAACACACAGTGGCAAAACCCAGCCGACAGTTGTGCATCTGAAATTGCTTCTGCCGTTGGCATTCAAGGCTTGGCTTCTTTTGATGCTGACCATCTTTCTTCTCAATTGATGGGTGATACGATTTACATCAATCCCATGCTTCTGGGTTATGCCTGGCAAAAAGGCTGGGTGCCTTTGAGCCTTGATGCTTTGAAGCGTGCCATCGAACTCAATGAAGTGGCTGTTGCGCAAAACCTAGCTGCCTTTGAATGGGGACGCCATGCAGCGCATCAATTGCCAGCCGTTCAAGCTTTGTTAAAACCACAGCAAATCATTCACTTCAAAAAACGCGACAGTTTAGAAGACTTGATTGCCACACGCGTCGATTTTTTAACAGCGTATCAAAATGCTGCATACGCCAAACACTACGAAAATTTTGTTTTGAAAGTCAAGGCCAAAGAAAGTACTTTTGGCTCATCGTTGCTGACAGAAACAGTTGCCCGCCAGTTGTTCAAATTAATGGCTTACAAAGATGAGTACGAAGTCGCCCGCTTGCATACCGACAAACAGTTCCTAGAACGCGTTAAAACCCAGTTTGAAGGCGATTTCAAGGTTTTCTACCACTTAGCCCCACCCCTCCTTGCCAAACGCAATGAGAAGGGCCAGCTCATTAAACAAAAAATGAGCCCTCACATGTTGTTGGCATTCAAGTTTTTGGCTCAGTTTAAATTCTTGCGTGGCACAGCCTTGGATATTTTTGGTCGCACCGAAGAAAGGCAGACTGAACGTGCGCTGATTCAGGAGTACAAGGATGCCATCGATGAATTATTGGTGTCTCTGAAATCAGAGAACCTTGCCTTGGCCGTCAAAATGGCCAACGTGACTGAACAAGTCAAAGGTTTTGGTCATGTGAAAGAAAAACATTTAGCGGCTGTCATGGTGCAGTGGCAAAACTGCATGGATGCATTCAGAAAAGCAATTTAATTTGAATTCTGAGTTTGTCTTTGTATTCTTCTTTTATAGAGATTAATACATAGTAGTAGTAGATAAGGAGAGGCTTGTTCTGTGGACAAGTCTCTTTTTTCTTTATAGATCAATGCATTGAATCATTTTGAAGGGTGTGCACGGCGCTGCTACTGCTGTGTCACTCAAATATGAATAACTTTAGAAAAATAAAATAACTGTGGATAACTTGCTTGTTATCCCAAAACTATCCACATGTTTATTCGTTGACAAAATGTGCATGTTCAATGATTGATTTCAATGGTTTAAAACCAGCTGTTTATGTACCGAAAAGACCCGCTCTGAAATCATCTACTGCTTGTATCAGTTCTTCACGCGTATTCATGACAAATGGCCCATGTTGTGCAATGGGTTCGTTCAGAGGCTGGCCTGCTATCAAAAGAATTTTGGCACCAGGTGAGCCTTCAATGACAACACCATTTCCTTCATTTTGAAGGATGGCCATTCTGTGTAAATTAACGGCTGTTTTTGCGCTGTCACTGATCACATTGACGTGACCTCGATAAACAAACAAGAAGGCGTTGTGAAGGGGGTTCAATCTTTGTTGAAAACAACTCTCAGCTTCAAAATGGATGTCTAAGTAAAGTGGGTTGGTAGGAAACAAGTCAATGGGCCTGTGAATTGCACCTTGTACACCGTTGGATTCACCTGAAATGACCCGGACCCTTATGGACTCATGGGGCTGGTATTCTGGGATGGTGTCACTTTGAATATCTTCATAAGCAGGCGAGCACATTTTTTGGGAGGAAGCTAAGTTCAGCCAAAGCTGAAACCCCTCCATCACACCTTCTTCTTGTTCAGGCATTTCACTGTGAACAACGCCTCTACCGGCCGTCATCCATTGAACACCACCATTTTGTAAAAGTCCCTCGTGACCGGCACTGTCCTTGTGCCGCATTCTTCCTGCAATCATGTACGTGACGGTTTCAAAACCCCGATGGGGATGATCTGGAAAACCACCACCGTAATCATTGGGATCATCGCTGCCGAAGTTGTCAAGCATCAAGAAGGGATCGAGCCGCCTCTGGTGAGCTTGCGTTAAAACGCGCGTGAGTTTGACGCCATCACCGTCTCGAGTGGCGTGGCCCATGACTTGTTGTTCAACGCGGCGACCCAGAAAAGCTTTGTTGTTTGAGCTCATGAAACAGTCTTAGAGGCTTGGATAGTCGGTGTAACCAGCAGCCAGTCCGCCATAAAAAGTAGCGCGATCTGGGGTGTTGTAAGGGCCGTTTTGCTTCAACCTTGTGGCCAAGTCTGGGTTGGCAATGAAAGACTTTCCAAAGGCAATTAAGTCTGCACCGTCGGCAATGGCTTGGTCAGCCAAGGCCCTGTCATAGGCATTGTTGAGCATCCAGGCGCCATGGCCGCCGCCTTGTTGATAAGCCTTCTTCAATGCCATGTAGTCAAAGGGTACCTCACCTTGTTGAAAATCACGGGCAGCACCCGTCGAGCCTTCAATGGTGTGCACATAAGCCAGACTCAAAGTACCAAGGAAACTTGCAACGTGCTCAAACAGGGCTTGTGGCGAGGCGTCACTCGCATCGTTGGCTGGTGTGACGGGCGAAATGCGAATACCGCAGCGACCGCCACCAATCTCTTGGCTCACGGCCAGCATCACTTCTTTTAAAAGGCGAGTGCGATTTTCAATGCTGCCACCATAGGCGTCAGTGCGGTGATTGCTGTCAGCTCTTAAAAACTGATCAATTAAATAGCCATTGGCCGCATGCACTTCGATCCCATCAAAGCCAGCATCGATGGCATTTTTTGCAGCGCGCCGATAGTCTGAAACGATGCCCGGTATTTCCGCCAACTCGAGCGCACGTGGCACCGATGTTGGGACAAAGCTTGGAACGCCATTCTCAATCAGCACCGTTTTTGACTTGGCAACAATGGCCGACGGCGCAACGGGCGCTTGCCCGTTGGGCTGAAGGCTGGTGTGTGAGATGCGACCAACGTGCCAAAGTTGCGGTTGGCGCGTTGCGCATAGTATTCAGCCATCAGCGCGTTTGCCAGGGCTTGTGGCGCTCGGTTGCGAGTGAGAGGTGCCATCACAATGCGTGAGGCAAGTTGCAGTTGGCCAGCTTGGCAAGGTTCAAATAAGTTTTTCATGACGCAAAGCATAAGGTTTTTCACAGCGCTCTGGTTGGCAATTTGCATTTCTATGGCGGCTGCCGTTTCGCTTGGCATGACCCGTTTTGCATATGCTTTGCTACTGCCACCCATGCGCGATGACTTGTCTTGGACTTACACCATAGCAGGCAGCATGAACACCTTCAATGCGGTGGGCTATTTAATCGGTGCCCTGATCACGCCTTCCATGTTGAAACGTTGGGGCGCGGTGTCTGTTTTGATTGGCGGCGCGTTCATGGCTTCTTTGTTGATGGCCTTGACAGGGTTTTTTTCTGAAACACCCATCCTTTTGCTTCAACGTTTGTTGGCGGGTGCGGTCAGCGCGGCGGTCTTCGTCTCTGGTGGTTTGTTGGCGGCTAGGCTTGGTTCGCATTGGCCTGCGCAGTCGGGCTTGTTGCTGGGCCTTTATTACGGCGGAACAGGCTGGGGGATTGTTTTGTCTGCACTCTTTGTCCCTGCTGCACTGTTGGCTGCAAATGAACAATCGTTTGTTCATCCTTGGGCGTGGGCTTGGTGGGCCTTAGCATTAGCGTGCTTCGTCATGACGCTTGTACTTTTTGCCATTCGTTTACCCATGAAAAATGGGACAGCAGAGTTGAAGCCCTTGAACACCCTAGACGAAACACCCGCACATCAAGCCCGAAAAATGCATTGGCCCGATTGGCTATTTGGGTTAGCAGGGTACGGCCTTTTTGGTGTGGGCTACATTGGTTACATGACCTTTGTTGTGGCCGTCTTGCGCGAGCAAGGCGCAAGCGCATCTCAGATTACTTTCTTCTATGCCTTGCTGGGATTTGCGGTTGTTGCTTCATCCAGAATTTGGGCGGGCTTGTTGAATCGCTATCGAGGCGGGCAGTCTTTGTCGATTTTGAAGTGGGTTGGATTGCCGATGGCCCGGGAGGGCTTCAGCGGGGCCTTCTTTTTTCTGCCGGCGCCTTGCTACTGGGCGCCGTCTTGGCGTGGCAGCAAAAACCTATTCAGAAAAACTGAAGCACTTTCAGACGTCGTAGCCAGGATTTTCGCGATTGAGTTTTCGCAACAAAGAGGGCCAAACAAAACTGCCTCCTAAGCCGCCAGTTTGGACCTTCATCACGTGTGCAATGCCCTTCAAAATCTCTGGGTTGACCGCGGTCAGATCGGCTGCGCCGCTTTGACCTGCAAGTGCATCGACTTGAATGCGGCAGGTGTTTTCAAACGTGTACATGCTCAAAAAAGCATCGGCAATGGTTTTGCCAACCGTCAGTAAGCCATGATTGCGCAGCATGAGAAAGTTGGCCTCTCCCAGGTCTTTTTGCAAGCGCGTTTTTTCATCGTCGCGTATCGCAACGCCTTCGTAGTCGTGATAGGCCAGCGAAGCCAAGACAAAAGTGCTTTGCTGGCTGATGGGCAATACGCCTTGCTCTTGTGCGCTCACCGCCACGCCTGCGCGGGTGTGCGTGTGAAGCACACACTCTGCGTCTGGGCGCGCCTCATGCACGGCGCTGTGAATGACGAAGCCTGCGGGGTTGACCGGATAAGGGTTCTCTGCATCCAGTTTGTTGCAATCCATGTCGATCTTTACCAGGCTTGATGCAGTAATTTCATCAAACATCAGGCCATAGGGGTTGATCAGAAAATGATGCTCATCGCCACACACCGAGGGTGGCAATTTGGCGCTGATGTGGGTAAAAACCAAATCGCTCCAACCATACAAAGCAACCAGTCGATAGCAGGCCGCCAAATCGACACGAAGCTGCCATTCATCAGGGTGGCAGCGTTCTTGATGGGTTTGGGCTTGGCTCATGGAATCTCCTGTTGGGGTGTGTTTGGAGCTTAGCGTGAGAGGGCGATAGAGACCAGTCACGCAAGGAACACCTGATGCAGATAAAATCAACCCCCTTGGCCACTGGCCTCTCACGGCGCGAGCAGCGCCGACCTTACGGTGATGGACTGGTGATTTGATGCTTTACCCACAAGAATTTGATGTGATCGTTGTCGGCGGCGGCCATGCTGGCACCGAGGCCGCCTTGGCGTCTGCGCGCATGGGTTGTAAAACCCTCTTGTTGACGCACAACATTGAGACCTTAGGTCAGATGAGTTGCAACCCCTCTATTGGCGGCATTGGCAAAGGCCACCTGCTGAAAGAGGTCGATGCTTTGGGTGGCGCCATGGCCATCGCAACGGACGAGGGCGGCATTCAGTTTCGCATTTTGAACAGCTCCAAAGGCCCTGCTGTGCGCGCTACGCGTGCCCAAGCAGACCGAATTTTGTACAAGGCGGCCATTCGCCGTCGTCTCGAGAACCAAGAAAACCTGTGGTTATTTCAGCAGGCTGTTGACGACCTCATGGTTGAGTCAAACGGCACAGAAGACCGTGTGGTGGGGGCTGTGACGCAAGTGGGCGTTCGCTTCCGATCAAAAACAGTGGTCTTAACGGCAGGCACGTTCCTAGATGGCAAGATCCATGTGGGTCTGGAAAATTATTCGGCCGGTCGGGCAGGAGACCCCCCTGCGGTGAGTTTGTCTGCTCGCTTGAAAGAACTTAAGTTGCCACAAGGCCGTTTGAAAACGGGTACACCACCGCGCTTAGATGGCCGCACCATTGACTTTTCAAAGTGCCAAGAACAGCCGGGAGACGGGATGCCTGGTGGCTTGAATGCCGAGGCCGGCGTTCCCGTTTTCAGCTTCATGGGGCGCGCAGACATGCACCCTGTTCATGGGAAAAATAGAAGGTGTTGGCCCAAGGTACTGCCCAAGCGTGGAAGACAAGATCAATCGGTTTGCCGACAAGGACAGCCATCAGATTTTTTTAGAGCCCGAAGGTCTCACGACGCACGAGTTTTACCCCAACGGCATTTCAACCAGTTTGCCATTTGACATTCAATACGCATTGGTCCGCTCCATGAAGGGGCTTGAGAATGCGCACATTCTGAGACCTGGCTATGCCATTGAATATGACTATTTTGACCCGCGCTCGTTGAAGAGCAGTTTTGAAACGCGCCAAATTGGCGGACTCTTTTTTGCGGGACAAATCAACGGTACAACGGGTTACGAAGAAGCGGCCTCGCAGGGCTTATTTGCTGGCATCAATGCGGCGCTTCAATGTCGATCCTTGTCTGGTGTTGGCAATGACATGGGCGGCTCTTGGTTGCCCAGCCGCGACCAAGCTTATTTAGGTGTGTTGGTCGATGACCTTATTACCAAGGGCGTGACAGAGCCGTATCGCATGTTTACCAGCAGGGCAGAGTTCAGGTTGCAGCTGCGGGAAGATAACGCAGACATGCGCTTGACAGAGCTTGGCCGTCAAATAGGCTTGGTAGACGATGAGCGCTGGACTTCCTTTTGCACAAAGCGGGAAGCTGTTTCACGTGAAACAGAGCGTCTGAAGTCTACGTGGGTCAATCCAAAAAACCTTCCCGAGGCGGAGTCTGCGCGTGTGTTGGGCAAGTCTATTGAGCATGAGCACAACCTGTTTGACTTGCTCCGTCGACCCGGCGTGAGTTATGAAGGCCTGATGTCCTTGGATGCAGGACGGTTTGTTGCAACAGCTGTTTCACGTGAAACATTGGGCGATCTCACAACATCCGTGATTGAACAGGTTGAGATTGCTGCCAAGTATTCTGGGTACATTGACCGCCAGAGGGTTGAGGTAGAGCGGGCCGCACATTTTGAAAATCTGAAGTTGCCCGCAAAACTTGACTACCTTCTGGTCTCCTCTTTGTCGATCGAGGCCCGACAAACCTTGTCCAAGCATCGTCCAGAAACCCTGGGCATGGCGTCCCGAATTTCTGGAATTACCCCTGCAACCATTTCCTTGTTGCTGATTTATCTCAAAAGGGGTGGTTTTAAGGAGTTCGTTTCGGTCAAGCCCGAAGTGGCGGAGTCGGTTGCGGAAGGCCTGGAGAGTTTGGCGCCATGACCGCCGCGGCCGAAGTGCCTGAAGTGGCGCTTCTTCAAGCGCTTTCCGTGGGCGGAAAGGCCTTAGGGCTGAATGTGACAGAGGCTCAGCAGCGACAGTTGTTGAGCTACATGGCGCTCATTCAAAAGTGGAACAAAGTCTATAACCTCACTGCTTTGAAAACGCCTCAGGAAATTTTGACTCACCATTTGTTAGACAGCTTGTCCTCAATTTCTCCCTTATTTCGCTATCTTGCTCAGGGCGCAAAGGGCGTCGACCAAGAAATCGAGTTGTTGGATGTGGGTTCAGGCGGCGGTTTGCCAGGTGTGGTGATTGCCATTTGCTGTCCCAGCATCCGTGTCACATGTGTCGATACGGTTTCTAAAAAGGCGGCATTTGTGCAACAGGTTGCCGCCAGTTTAAAGTTATCTAACTTGCGCGGGCTTCATGCGCGGGTAGAAAGCTTGAAGGGGCCGTTTGACGTCGTATGCTCCCGAGCATTTGCCTCTTTGCCAGACTTTGTAAACTGGTCGGTTGGCGCCTTGTCCGAGCAGGGCGTTTGGATGGCCATGAAGGGCAAGTTGCCCGAAGCAGAGATGGCGGCGTTGCCTTCTTTTGCAGAAGTGTTTCACGTGGAACAACTCCAGGTTCCTGGTTTGGCGGCTGATCGTTGCATGGTCTGGATGAAAAAATCAGTAACTTTGTCTACTGAAGCAAGCGCGACCTGAGTTTCGCCCCTTACACTTGGGCTCATTGAGAAAGCCTTTGATGTTTGGAATTTCTGATTACGGCGCTTTTGTTGCAGCCTTCGTGTTGCTGTTGTTCTTGCCTGGACCTGGCAATCTGGCCTTGATTACCTCTACCACCCAAGGCGGCATGAGGGGTGGCACGGCCTCAGTTGCGGGTTTGATTTTGGGCGACCAAATTTTGTTGTGGATGACCGTTGCGGGTGTTGCGGCACTTCTGCAAACCTATCCGCATTTGTTTTTGGCCTTGAAATGGGTGGGCGCTGCTTACCTTGCTTGGTTGGGTTTTAGAATGGTCTTTGCAAAGCCGGGTGAGGGGCCATCGATCAAGATCACACCGGGTCACTATTTCAAAGAAACCATGTTCATCACCTTGCTCAATCCTAAGGCGATCATGTTTTACTTTGCTTTTTTCCCGCAGTTCATTGACCCCGAGCAACACCAAGGAATGATAACTTTTGTATTCATGGCGGTGAACATTGCCGTTTTGGGCTTCCTGTACTGTTTTGGCGTTGTCCTCATCACCCACAGGATGGCAACACGCCTTAGAGCGAACCCCAAAGTGTCTGGGTTCTTGCAAAAAATTGCTGGCTTGTTCTTAATCGGTTTTGGTCTGAAATTGGCCTTGGGCAAATAATCGCTTCGTCGGAAAAAAAGAGTTACAAATGGCAAAGATTTTCTGTGTTGCAAATCAAAAAGGTGGTGTTGGCAAGACCACGTCAGCGGTTAACTTGGCTGCGGGCTTGGCCAAAGTGGGGCAGCGTGTTTTGTTGGTTGACCTCGATCCACAGGGCAATGCAACCATGGGTTCGGGGGTTGACAAGCGGCAGTTAGAGCTCAGTGTGTACGATGTTTTATTAGAGTCGGCCAGCATTCAAGAGGCCGCCATTTTTTCAGAAAAATGTGGCTATCACGTTTTGGGCGCCAATCGCGAATTGGCCGGTGCAGAGGTTGAACTGGTTGACCTTGAAAGGCGCGACCAACGGTTGAAGTCAGCATTGGAAGTGGCAGACAAAGACTTTGACTTTGTCTTAATTGATTGCCCGCCGTCTTTGTCCATGCTCACCTTGAATGGTTTGTGTGCCGCGCATGGCGTGATTGTGCCGATGCAGTGCGAGTATTTTGCGCTGGAGGGGCTGACCGATTTGGTGAACACCATCAAGCAAGTGCATGCCAATTTGAACCCTGATTTGAAAATCATTGGTTTGCTGCGCGTCATGTTTGATCCGCGAATTACTTTGCAACAGCAAGTGAGTGAGCAACTTAAATCGCACTTTGGAGACAAAGTTTTTAACACGGTCATTCCTCGAAATGTGCGGCTGGCAGAGGCGCCTAGCTATGGTTTGCCAGGCGTTGTGTTTGACCCTTCTGCCAAAGGCAGCCAAGCGTTTGTAGAGTTTGCCAGGGAGTTGGTACAGCGCATTCCAACGCTTTAAGGCCACGAAAGCGCGTTGATGGAAAATCCAATAGTTCTTATATTACCGGGTTGGCAGGGAAGTGGGCCTTCACATTGGCAAAGCCTTTGGACCCGTCAATATGCTGATCAGCTTGTAGAGCAACATGACTGGATGAGGCCACTTCGCGGCGATTGGTTGGCGCGATTGGACGATGTGATGTCCGACTTGAGTGGGCCCGTCTTCTTGGTTGCACACAGTTTGGGTTGCATTCAAGTCGCAGCTTGGGCGCAAATTTCTGCACAATGCCACAAAGTCAAAGCGGCTTTGTTGGTTGCGCCTGGCGACGTAGAGGCCTCGCCTGTGCAAGATGTTTTTTCAAGTTGGCGTCCGATTGCTTTGACTGCGCTGCCCTTCAAATCAATTTTAATTGGCAGTGAAAACGACCCTTATTGCACCCTTGCACGTGCAGAACAGTTTGCGCTGGCCTGGGGGTCTGAGTTTTTAAACTTGGGCGAATGCGGACACGTGAACGCAGAATCAAATTTGGGTGACTGGCCTGAAGGCCGCGCCTTGTTGAATGAATTGATGAAAGAAAAAAGACATGGTGACTAAAAAACCAAAGGGCTTAGGCCGAGGGCTGGAAGCTTTATTGGGCCCTAAAGTGCAGGACGAACCCAGTTCGCCTCAGGCCGTTGAGGCGGCAGCCAATCGAACACCCAGTAGTTTGTCTTTGAGTGAGTTGGTGCCAGGCATGTACCAACCTCGAACACGAATGGACGAGGGCGCACTCTATGAGTTGGCCGAGTCCATCAAGGCTCAAGGCATCATGCAGCCCATCTTGGTTCGCAAGTTAAGTGATGGCCCCAATGCCGGCAAGTATGAAATCATTGCAGGGGAACGTCGTTTTCGCGCATCGCGACTGGCGGGTTTGAATGAGGTGCCAGTTTTGGTTCGCGATGTGCCCAATGAAGCGGCAGCGGCCATGGCCTTGATTGAGAACATTCAACGTGAAGACCTCAACCCGCTTGAAGAGGCTCATGGTTTACAGCGCCTCATCAAAGAGTTTGGACTCACCCACGAAACAGCAGCCCAGGCTGTGGGACGCTCGCGTAGTGCGGCCAGCAACTTGCTTCGTTTGTTGAACTTGGCAGAGCCCGTGCAAACCATGCTGATGGCAGGTGACATTGACATGGGTCACGCCCGGGCATTGTTGGGTTTGGACAAGGCCGCTCAAATTACAGCGGCGAATCAAATCAGCGCCAAAAAAATGTCGGTGCGCGAAGCAGAGAGTTTGGTGAAAAAACTCAGCGCAGAATTTTCTTTGGTGCAACAAAAACCGAAAAAAGAAAAATCACGCGACATCAAACGCGTTGAAGAAGAACTCTCAGACTTGCTCATGGCGCAAGTCGAAGTGCGCGTTAAAAAGCGCGTGAAGCGGCACGGCCGTTTTGAGGAAATGGGTGAGCTGTCAATCCAGTTTGGATCACTCGACGAACTCAATGGGCTGATTGACAAGCTGCGCGGTTAACGTCGTGAAAAAGGGCCCGCAGGCCCTTTTTTCAGTGAAAGATTTTTCCGGGGTTCATGATGTTGTGAGGGTCTAAGGCTTGCTTCAAGGTGCGCATCATGTTGACAGCACCAACGCCCGCTTCTGTGACTAAGAAATCTATTTTGTGCAGGCCAATGCCATGCTCGCCAGTGCAGGTGCCGCCAAGGCGCAAGGCGCGGCTGACAAGTTTGTAATTCAGGTCTTCTGCAATCTCTCGCTCTTTTGGAATTTCAGGGTCGATCAAATAGCCAAAGTGAAAATTGCCATCACCGACGTGTCCGACCAAAAAGTAAGGCAAACCACTGGCTTCAGTTTCGGTCACAGAGTCAAGCAGGCAGTCTGCCAACTTGCTGATGGGCACGCAAGTGTCGGTGCTGATGGCTCGGCAGCCCGGCCTGCTTTGCAGCGCTGCAAAATAAGCATTGTGACGCGCCGTCCAAAGGCGTGTTCGCTCCTCTGGCGTGGTGGCCCATTCAAATGCATTGCCGCCCTGGTCGCTGGCAATTTCTTGAACCGTTTCGGCTTGCTCTTTCACGCCCGCTGGCGATCCATGAAACTCCATCAACAGCATGGGCTCTTCACGCAAGCCCAACTTGGCATAAGCGTTCACCATGCGAACGGTGTTGTGATCGATTAACTCAACACGCGCAATGGGCACGCCCAACTGAATCACTTGAATCACCGTTTGAACCGCTGCCTCAATGCTGGGGAATGAGCAGATGGCCGCTGAAATGGCTTCTGGCAAGGGGTAAAGCTTGACAGTGACTTCGGTCATCACGCCCAAGGTGCCTTCGCTGCCGACAAATAAACGTGTGAGGTCATAACCCGCACTTGATTTTTTGGCCCGGGTGCCTGTTCGAATAATTTCTCCAGAGGCTGTGACAACTTCAAGGGCCAATACATTCTCACGCATGGTGCCATAGCGAACGGCATTGGTGCCGCTGGCGCGTGTGGCGCTCATGCCGCCAAGGGTGGCATCGGCGCCTGGGTCGATGGG
The DNA here is from genome assembly GCA_021300495.1 of Limnohabitans sp. Taxonomy (GTDB): domain Bacteria; phylum Pseudomonadota; class Gammaproteobacteria; order Burkholderiales; family Burkholderiaceae_C; genus Limnohabitans_A. The sequence continues at coordinate 33,602 of JAJTDK010000036.1, forward strand.
GAAAAACAAGCCCGTTGATTTGATTTCTTCGTTCAACTGTTTGCGGGTCACGCCTGGTTGCACCGTCACCGTGAGGTCTTCTGCGTTGATCGACAAAACCTTGTTCATGCGTGTGAGGTCGATGCTGATACCGCCTTGAACGGCGAGCAAATGGCCCTCTAAAGATGAACCAACACCAAAAGGAATGACCGGCACTTTGTAGTCGCTGGCCAACTTGACGGCGTCGGCTACATCTTGTGTGCACTCGGCGAAGATCACGGCGGAGGGCGGGGGAACTGGCGCAAATGCAGATTCGTCGCGGCCGTGCTGCTCTCGAATAACCATGGCGGTTGAGCAGTTGTTGCCAAAGCGCGCCTTCAAAGCATCTATGAAAGCCTGGGGGACGGGGCGAGCGTTGACGACGGGCGCTAAATGGGCGGCAGGCGTTGGTGCATTCATGGTGAGGCTCCAAATAAAAGGGCGGTCTAAACAGGTGACATGACGGCGCACAATGACCATGAATGGAGAAATGTTCCCAAACTCGGTCAAAATCAGAGTTTACGCTGAGACCTGCATTTTTGCACTCGGCCACGTACAGGGAAAACACCATGGGACACAGACTGACACAAATCGCCACGCGAACAGGCGACGAAGGCACCACCGGCTTGGGCAACAACCAACGCGTGTCTAAAAATAGCTTGCGTGTGCACGCCATGGGCGACGTGGATGAATTGAACTCGCACATTGGTTTGTTGTTGTGTGAAAAAATGCCAGAGGATGTTTGTGATTTGTTGGTCGAAGTTCAGCATCAACTTTTCAATTTGGGCGGCGAGTTGTCCATTCCTGGCTTTGAGTTGCTAAAGGAAGAGGCTGTTTTGGTTCTGGATCAAGCTTTGGAAACATACAACGCAAAGTTGCCAAAGCTGGAAGAGTTCATCTTGCCGGCCGGCAATCGTGCGGCGGCCCAAGCGCACATTTGTCGCACGGTGGCCAGGCGTGCAGAGCGGGCAACCGTAGCTTTGGGCAATGAAGAGGCGCTGAATGATGCGCCCCGTCAATACTTAAACCGAATTTCCGATTTAATGTTTGTGCTCTCTCGGGTGTTGAACCGGATGGATGGCGGCACCGATGTTTATTGGAAAAGCGAGCGGATGAAAAGCAAGGACTGACAAAAGGCCGTCCTGAAGCATGAAACTGTCGCCAAAGCGCAAGCATTGGGGATTTTCAGGGTGACAGGCGGCAACTCGCAGGCTAGGCTATGGCCATGAACGCTAGCACCCCCACGCCATTTTTATCGCCGTATCTTTCTTCGCTTGCTGACTTGCCCAAGTCTGCGCCCCAAGCGCCGCATGCCTACGTGCCCCAAATTCGACTGTACCAAGACTGGTTGAAACAGAACCGAGGCCTGTCTTTTGAGGCGTACAAAGACTTATGGCAATGGTCGATTACGGAGCTTGAAGCATTTTGGCAAAGCATTTGGGACTACTTTGACATTCAATCGCCCACACCGCATCAGGCCGTGCTGGTCAACAATGCCATGCCAGGCGCCATTTGGTTTCCTGGCGCACAGGTCAACTATGCAAGCCAAGTTTTAAGGCATGTCGATCAAGCCCATGCGGCAGGTTTTGCGGCCTTGATTGCCCAAAATGAAAAAGGCCAGCACCAAGAAATTTCATGGCCCGAACTGCAGCGCCAAGTGGCGTCAATGGCTTTGCATTTAAAAGCACAAGGTGTGCAGCCAGGTGACCGCGTGGCGGCGTACTTGCCCAATATTCCCGAAGCCATTGTGGCCTTCTTGGCCACCGTCAGTGTCGGAGGTGTGTGGAGCATTTGCGCACCCGACATGGGAACCTTGGCCGTGTTGGATCGTTTCAAGCAGATAGAACCGAAGGTGCTCATTGCCTGTGATGGCGTGACGTATGGCGCCAAAGATTACGACCGCATGGCGGTGGTGCAAGAACTCAAGGATGCATTGCCTACGGTGCAGCACGTGATCTTGCACGACAACTTGGGTGTTGCAGATTTGGCCAGTAGCGAAGTGGCTTCGGCGATTCGGCTGTCGCAGACCACGTCCAAGCACGGACCCGAGGTCGAGGCCTTCAAACCCATGTCATTGCCCTTTGATCATCCGTTGTGGATTGTTTATTCAAGCGGCACCACGGGCTTGCCAAAGCCGATTGTGCATGGCCATGGCGGCACCGTCATTGTGGCCTTGGCGCTCAAAATTTTGCACAACGATGTGGGTTGCAGCTATCACCCTAACAGCTGGGGTGAGCGCTTTCATTGGTACAGCTCAACCGGCTGGGTCATGTGGAATGCGCAAGTGGGTGGCCTGATGAATGGCACCACCTGCGTCATTTACGACGGCAATCCGGGCGGTAGCAAAGACAACCCTGACTGGAGTACGCTGTGGCGTTTTGCAGCAGAAAACAAGGTGACATTTTTTGGCGCAGGCGCCGCGTTTTTTGCCAATTGCCAAAAGTCCGGCATTGATCTCACGCAGTGTGGTGACTTGTCTCGTGTGCGTGCATTGGGCACCACAGGTTCACCGCTTTCGCCTGAAACGCAAAATTGGGGCAACGAACAATTCCAACGCATTAAAACGCAGCACGCTCATTCCCCTTACCTTCACCGTGAAACAGATGGCGACATTTGGTGGTGCAACATTTCGGGCGGCACCGATTTTTGCGGCGCCTTCATTGGTGGCAATCGGGAGTTGCCGCAAGAGGCGGGTGTCATGCAGTGCCGCTTGTTAGGCTGCGCCGTTGAAGCGTGGAATGAAGCGGGCGAGCCCGTGCATGGCGAGGTGGGTGAACTGGTGTGTTCGCAGCCTATTCCATCCATGCCTTTGTATTTTTGGAACGACAAAAATAACGCCCGCTACTTGGCCAGTTATTTTGAAATGTACCCCGCGGGCCATGGCCGTAAACCAGGTGGTGGCGATGCAGATGCCACATATGGAGGAGTTTGGCGGCACGGCGATTGGCTGCGAATTGGTGCGGCAGAGCAAGGCCAAAACGGCGGCGAAGGGTGCGTCATTTTTGGCCGAAGTGACGCGACCATCAACCGCCATGGTTTGCGAATGGGTACCAGCGAACTTTACAGCGCGGTTGAAGCTTTGCCAGAAGTGATCGACAGCATGGTGGTTGATTTGGAATACTTAGGCCGCGAAAGTTACATGCCTTTGTTTGTGGTGTTAAGGGCCGGACTGACTTTGGACGCCGCCCTGAAAAGCACCTTGAACAACGCCATCAAGACAGCCTTGAGTCCGCGTTTTATCCCAAATGAAATTTTTCAAGTCGCTGAAATTCCGCGCACCTTGTCGGGCAAAAAACAAGAGCTCCCCATCAAAAAACTCATGCTGGGGCAGCCTTTAGAAAAAGTCGTCAACAAAGATGCGATGGCCAATCCTGCTTGCCTAGATTGGTATGTTGATTTGGCAAAAAAACATTTGGCCAAATCGGCATGACATGAAAAAAGCCAGTGTGAAAACACACTGGCTTTTTAAGCATTCGAAACGCGCAACGAGCGCAATTTCAAAATTAGTTTTTGTGCAAATCTGCGTTCAAGCTGCCCCAGCTTTCGGTGCGAGGAATGACTTGCACGGCGCCTGATTGTGAATCGCGGCGGAACAAAATGCCATTGCGGCCAGACAACTCGCGCGCCTTGACCACGCTGCCATCGGGCATTTTGACGCGCGTGCCGCCAGTGATGTAGCAACCTGCTTCCACCACGCAATCGTCACCCAGTGAAATGCCAATGCCAGAGTTGGCACCCAGTAAACAGCGCTTGCCCACTGAGATGACTTCTTTGCCACCACCCGACAAGGTGCCCATGATGGAGGCGCCGCCGCCCACATCACTTTGATCATCGACCAACACACCGGCACTGATGCGGCCTTCAACCATGGAGGCGCCCAAGGTACCGGCGTTGAAGTTGCAAAAGCCTTCGTGCATGACGGTGGTGCCAGAGGCCAAGTGCGCACCCAAGCGCACGCGGTCAACGTTGGCAATGCGCACACCGGATGGCACGACGTAGTCGGTCATGTAAGGGAATTTGTCAACGGCTTTCACATCAAACACAACACGTGCCGCGCGAGCGCGCAGTCGTGCATCTTGCAGTTGGTCTAAGGGGCAAGGGCCCATGGAAGTCCATGCCACATTGGCCAACATGCCAAAAATACCTGCCAAGTTGGCTTGATGGGGTTTGACCAATCGGTGGCTAAGCAAATGCAAACGCAAAAACACATCGTGCGTGTCCTTGGCCGGCTCTGCCAAAGTGGCGATGCTGGTTTTGACGGCCACCACATTGACACCACGCAATTCGCAAGGGCCCAGTGTTTTAACAAAAGCCTCACCCAAATGCGTACGCGCATCGGTTTCGCTGAGAACTTGGCTGCCGCTCTCTTTGACGCCTTCGGCCAGTTGAGGGCTAGGGTACCAAGTGTCTAACACGGTACCGTCTTTGGCGAGGGTGGCTAAGCCGTAGGCTATAGCGCCACTTTGAATCATAGGAGGGGTTTGCATGGCTGTATCTAAAAAATCAAAAAAGAGATTATCGGGCTTTGTGGCGTGGTTTGTCTTTAGCGCAGTTCAGACAAGGCGATGGTTTGCTTTTTCAGCCATTCGCCCTGTGTATTTTGGAAGCCCAATTGAATTTCCTGTTTAGACCAATCCATTTCAATGAGGCCGAAGTGGTTTTGTGTGATGAGGTCGCCCAAACGATTGGGGCCGTCTTCTTTGGCCGACGCCCAAGCATGCGTCATGCCGCTAGAGGTGATTTCGTACAAGGGATAGCCAAGTGTGCCACTGCTTTTGTAGATGGCGCCAATGTGCCGATCGCCCGATAAAAGAACAACACCTTTTGCACCTGTTTTCAGAATGAGCTGCTTCAGCTTTTCTTGTTCGAGAGGAAAGTTGCGCCAGCCCTCCCAGCCATGGCCCTCCACAATCACTTGAACGCCAGAAACAATCAAGCGAATTTCGGCGGGTATTTTCAATTGCGCTTCAAGCCACTGCCACTGCATTTCGCCCAGCATGGTTTTCTGCGGATCGGTGTCTGGAACGTAGCGTTCTTTGCCGGGTGCATTGCGCTGGTCCGTGACGCGCAGCTTGGAGCGAAACCATCGGGTGTCTAACAAAATAACCTGGACGCGCTGGCCTACCGCACCCAAAACATGGGCGTGGTAAAGACCTTCGCGAGTCCTTCGGGGATCTTCAACAGGCAGTCGCCAAAAATCCATGAATTCATCTTTAGCCGATTGTTTGTGAGGGAACTCTACGCCGCCATCGTTCAATCCCATGTCGTGATCGTCCCAAATGGCCATGTGCGGCACGCTTGCACGCAAAGCGGCGAAGCCGGGTTGAGCGGCTTGGGTTGCGTAGGCGTTTTTTAAGTTTTGCAATTGCCAGGGTTGGTTGCTGGCGTAGACGTTGTCGCCACCAAAAATAAACAAATCGGGCTTGGCAGCCAGGATGGATTGCCAAATGGGCTGCGCTTTGTTTTGATCAATGCAAGACCCAAAAATGATTTTTTGGACTTTGGAGGGCCAAGCTGGCAGCCCCTTACTTTTATCAAGCGCATTGGCCGTGTTGATTTGCGCACAAGCGCCAAGGGCAGTCAGTAGGCTGCTGTAAGCGCTGATTTTCAATAATTGACGGCGGTCCAAGGGCTCTCCTGTCTTTTCAAAGGGTGGCAGATGTAGACGACAAGGTTATTTTATGACCGGCGAGTACAAAATCTCTGATCGTCGCTAAAATATGCTTATGAATGCAATTCTTGAGCCCCTCAAAAAGTCTTTCAAAGCCCAAATGCTAGAGGCCAGAGAGCAAGCGATTACAGCTTCGGTCAATCGGCTTTTGTCTGAAAAAGGCTTTGACGCCATGACGGTGGACGAGGTTGCGGCAGAAGTCGGCATTGCCAAGGCAAGCCTTTACAAGCACTTCAACAGCAAGGAAGAGCTGGCTTGCGCAGCCATGGTGCAGGCCATTCAAAAAGCACAAGCGTATTTAGAAGATCTCAATGCGCAATCTGCAGCCTTCACGGAGGCAGAATTAGAAGGCGCGCTGACCAGCGCAGCCCTGCACAAACTCAAGGCTTCCACACGCTGGACCTTGCAACTGAAACTGGCCGGGCAAATGCCTACCTTGCCTAGCCACAACTCTAGCTTGCGCGCCAGCCTCATGGCCAGCCGCCCCTACATGGATGGGTTGATGAAAGTGAGTGACCTGCTCGGCGCATGGATAGTTCAAGCGCAGAAGGAGGGCTTTATCAATGCCGCCTTGCCCCCCATTACGGTGCTCTACACTTTGTATGCACGCGCGTGTGATCCGGTGGTGGAGTTTCTGAAAATGAGTGAACTTCACAGCAACGAAGAAATCATTGAGATGGTGATGACCACCTGCTTTGATGGCTTGATGGTCAGAAAAAACTGATATCAACCTAGACGTCAATCCGCACTAATTTTTGCGGATCAAATTTGATTTGCTCATTCTTGCGAGCATAGCCAAATGGGTTGGCAAGCACTCGACAATCGTGCTGAACATAATCTTGCGCGCAATGCAGATGGCCATGCAACCAGACATTGGCCTTGGGCATTAGATGGTCAAGCGCATTGCAAAAACCAGCCGTGCCAGGTGTCAGGCCATAGCGTGGATCGGCACTTTTCAAGCTGGGCGCGAAGTGCGTGACCACCACCGTAGGCCCTTCAAAATGTTCTGACAAGGCCTTGGTCAACCAGGCCTGATCGTCTTGCGCTTTGGCCCTCACGGCAGCTGCCAAAAAGGGCTGGCCACTCAAAGTAGTGCCTGTTTTGCGAAGGTAAAAGTCGGCCGCCCGTTCTGCTTTTTGACGTGCTTTAAGTTGTTGTGTGAGGGGCCCACTCTGTGGAACCAAGGCTTCAAAATCACTCCACAAGGTGCAGCCAATCAAGCGCACACCCTGCAACACAACAAGCCGTTGATGCAAGAAAGTGATCTCAAGTCGCTCGCATGTTTCGCGCAGCCTTGCATCGGCTTCTTCAAAAGGCAAGCCGTCATATTCATGGTTGCCAGGCACAAAGAAAACGGGAACAGGCCATGCGGCTAAATCTTTGCGCGGAGAAAAGCGCGCCAAACCAAAATCATTGTCTTGTTGATCAAACAGCATCGAGCCGGTTTGGTAAGAGCCAATGTCTCCCGCCAGCACAAGCGCATCGGCCAATGGTGAGATCTTGGGCACAAAATGCGGATGCGTTTCAAGGTGCAAATCAGAAAGCAATTGAATGTTCATGACGGTCTTGTGCTTTTGAAAACGTCGCGCGCAATGTCGATCAACTTCTCTCTCAACCATCGGTGCTCGCTTTGCGCATGATTGCGTCTGTGCCACACTGCATCTACATGCAAAGTAGGAACTTTGAATGGCAGCTCGCACATGAACAGTTCTTTGGCAATGCCTGTCGTGGGCACAAAATGTTTGGGCAAAACAGTGAGCAGATCGGAGTTCACAACCACGCGGCCCGCCGTGAAAAATTGGTTCACGGTCATGACTACGCGACGTTGTTCGCCAATTGATGCCAGGGCCTCATCGATAAAGCCATAGGGGCGACCTGAAAAACTCACAAGCAAGTGCCTTGCATTGCAAAACTCCTTCAAGCTGATGTTCTTTTGAGCTAAGGGGTGCTTGCGTCGCATCACACACACATATTCACCGTCGTACAGGCGGTGGTGATCGTAAGCAAGGGACTCACCCGATTGTGCTTTTGCCGTGAGGTCTGCCAAGACGGCAGGAAAATAACCCAATGCCAAATCTGCAAGGCCGTCGTTCAACATGTTTCTAGGGTCGCGGGTGGTCAGCGGCAAAACGCGAATCGACACATTGGGCGCTTGCTTTTCAAGCGCCTGACCCAAATTCCCCATCAACTCGGCGGCGGTGGCGTCGGCCATGGCCATGACAAAAGAATTGCGGGCTTCGGCCGGGATGAAGTGTTGTGGCACCAAGGCGGTTTGCAATTGGTCCAGAGCCGATCTGACGTTAGGCCAAAGCATCAGTGCAAAGGGTGTGGGCGTGATGCCATGGCCATCGCGGCGAACCAGGTCGTCCCCTAATGTTTCGCGAAGGCGTCGCAGCGCATTGCTTACAGCGGGTTGCGTGATGGACAAATTGCGCGCAGCTTTGGTCAGGCTCTTTTCAGCCATGACTTCGTCAAAGACCCGAAGTAAATTCAGGTCCAAGGTTCGGAAATTGGTTTGGATGGCCTCAATCATTTCTGCTGTGAATGACAAACATCATGAATATAAAGTTGAACAACACTAGAGTAAACCCTATGATTCGGGCATGGTCAAGCAAAAAGTGGGTTTTACCCAACGCTAAGACCCTTATGAAACAGCTTTATGAACGAGGAAATCAAAATGAACCGCAACTCTGTCCACTTAGATTACCCCCTGACACACCCTGGCGTCGAGCGTGCCGAGCAAGTCGTTGCCAACTTCAAACGCTTGAGCGACAGCTTCAGCCCGACGCACACCTTGGCCGCCATGCTCTTGGCTGCCATCGTGGCGGCCTTTGTGGTTGTGGCCGATCAGATGATGGCCACATGGGCCGATGGTCATCTGTTTGCAGCTTGGGTTGCGCTTTGGGCGGTGGCCTTTGCGGCCGTCGGCTTGTTTGGTGGCGTCTCCAAAACAATGGCCATTCAAATGAAGCAGAGCTTGGACGCGTGGTCAGCCCGCATGGCGCAAAGCCGATCAGATGAGCGTTTGTGGGCCATTGCTCAAACGGATGCCCGCTTGATGTCTGAGTTGCAAACCGCAATGAACCGCAGTGACGAACAAGAACTTTTTGGCGAAACCAGTACCCAACGCCGAGTTGCCCGCATGTTGCAAAACCGTCAATACTACATTTGATCTGATTTGCCGGCCGTTGCCTTTTGCGAAGCCAGGTAAATGCCTGGCAAAATGAATGCAGCACCTACAGCGTGATGCCATCCCAAGGTTTCATCCAAAAAGAGCCACGCCACCAAGCCGCCGTACAAAGGGCCTAGATAAAGGCTGGTAGCGACTCGGCTGGCGCCTAAAGTTTTCTGACAAAAACCATAAGCCCAGTAAGCGCCCACTCCTGGAAAAACTGCTGCTGCTACGACAAGTAGGCTGGCACTATCGCTCCATCCGGCATGCTCTGTCGCAACCCATTCGGTGATTGCCAAGGGGAGCAAAACAAGGCAACCGGCAAAACATGTGGCAGCCAACCTGGCTGTGGAGCTCAAGGGGCTTGCCCACTTCTTAAGCAGTAAAGCATAGGCGGCCCAGGCGACCATGGCAATGACCACGAGGCCATCACCGAAGACCCAAATGACTTGTGACAGTGCTGCCCACTGGCCTTTGACAACGACGTGCAAAACGCCCAGCAAAGCAATGACAACCCCCAGAGACTGCCGCCAAGAAAACGACTCTCTCAAGCCGATGACGGCGCCGAGCGTAATCAAAACGGGCGAGGCTGCATAGATCAGTGCGATGTTGATGGCCGTGGTTGTCTCTGCGGCCCAGTAAACCCAAGCACCGCAAATGAGCATGCCTAAACTACCCAGCACCAGATATTGCCTCCAAGCGTTCAATGTGCTCTGACGTTCTTGCCAAAGCTCACTGCGCGCAATGAAGGCCAAAATAAGGCCCGCCAAAAACCACCGACCCAATGCCAACACGTGGGGGCTGATGATGCCAGGGGCGGTTTTGGCAACGACATAGTTCACCGACCACAAGGCCGGTGTGACCCATATTAAAACTTGCGCTAGTTTTTCGCGCGAGGCAACGGTAGTCAGACAGCCGCTAGGCGTTGGGCCAACGCCGCTTTGGTGTCAAGCAAGGCTTTGGGCATGTTGTAAGCCAACTGCTCAAAGTGCGTGTTGTGCAACTGGAGTTCTTGTTGCCAAGCCGCTTTGTCAATGCTGGTGACAGTTTTGAACTGATCGGCTGTGAAGCTCAAACCGGTCCAGTTCAACTCGCCATACGTGGGTGTGATGCCGAAGATGGTTTCTTGGCCTTGAGCCTGACCCTCTAAGCGATCGATCATCCATTTCAAGACGCGCATGTTGTCGCCATAACCTGGCCAGACAAACTTGCCCGCTTCGTCTTTGCGGAACCAATTGACGCAGTAGATATTGGGCAACTTGTGACCACCGGCCTGTACCTTGGCGCCCACATCCAACCAGTGTTGGAAGTAGTCGCTCATGTTGTAACCGCAGAAGGGCAACATGGCAAATGACCAAAGGCACGGTGGTAGAGCGGCGGCCGCCGAAGATGAAGGCGTCGATGGACACGCCTGCGGCATCGTCCCAAGCAGGGTCTAGTGCGGGGTTGTTGATGGCAGACACGGTGAAGCGTGCATTGGCGTGCGCCGCTTTGGCGCCGGTCTCTTTGGCAATTTGAGGTGTCCAGTCTTTGCCTTGCCAATCAATTAAATGATCGGGCAATTTGCCGGTGTCTTTGTCCATGCCTTCCCACCACACGTCGCCGTCATCGGTCAAGGCTACGTTGGTGAAGATCACGTTTTTGCCCAAGCTGGCCATGCAGTTGGGGTTGGTGTGGTGGTTGGTACCCGGGGCCACGCCAAAGTAACCGGCCTCGGGGTTGATGGCCATCATCTTGCCGTTGGCTTGGGGTTTGATCCAAGCGATGTCGTCGCCAATGGTGGTGACTTTCCAGCCATTGAAGCCTTCGGGTGGCACCAGCATGGAGAAGTTTGTTTTGCCGCAAGCGCTGGGGAACGCGGCTGCCACGTGGTATTTTTTTCCTTGCGGATTGGTCACGCCCAAGATGAGCATGTGTTCGGCCAACCAACCTTGTTCGCGCCCCATGCTGGAGGCGATGCGCAAGGCCAAGCACTTTTTGCCCAGCAAGGCATTGCCGCCGTAGCCAGAACCGTAAGACCAAATTTCGCGAGTTTCTGGGTAGTGAACGATGTACTTGACGGTCGGGTTGCAAGGCCAAGAGGTGGTGTCTTTGGCGCCATTCACCAAAGGTGCACCCACGGTGTGCAAGCAGGGCACAAACTCGCCATCGGTACCAATCACATCAAAAACCGCTTTGCCCATGCGGGTCATGAGCTTTTGGTTGACAGCCACGTAAGCGCTGTCTGTGAGTTCAATGCCGATGTGGGCAATGTGTGAGCCCAAAGGGCCCATGGAGAAAGGCACCACATACAGGGTTCGGCCTTGCATGCAACCGTCGAACAAGGGGTTCAAGGTTTGGCGCATTTCGGCGGGGGCCATCCAATTGTTGGTGGGGCCAGCGTTTTCTTTCTTCTCAGAGCAAATGTAAGTGCGGTCTTCGACGCGCGCCACATCAGACGGATCAGAGCAAGCCAAAAAGCTGCCTGGGCGTTTTGCTGGGTTGAGCTTTTTGAAGGTGCCGTTGTCAACCAGAAGTTGGCAAAGGCGGTCGTATTCTTCTTCTGAGCCATCGCACCAGTACACATTGGCTGGCTTGCAAAGAGCCGCCATTTCTGCCACCCAAGCAATCAGCTTGGGGTTTTTGACATAGGCGGGGGTGTTCAGGTTCAAGCCCTGCATCACGGGTGAGTTCATGGGGAAAGCTCCAAAGTTTAAAAATCGTTTTTTGAAAAGGCCTGTCCGTGCACCATGTGCGCAGAAATTGACTTTTTCAAAAAACGACAAGCGGGCTTGTAACCGGCCCGTAACCTGACCTGAATTTTAAAGACGATGGCAATAAAAGGGCTGTGAAAAAAATTAATTCCTTTCAAAATGTATGCAAAACTTGCATAACCTGTCAATAGATGAAAAACGCTTCAATTTTCTGGAAAAAAAACCCGCCTGCAATGGGGCGGGTTGTGTCGGAGCCAGCTTAAGAACAAGCCAGTGACGCGTTGGCTTTAGGCCATGAAAACGGCAATGAAAGCCAGCAAGAAAATGAGAACTGCGCCAACCACGGGAATGACGACGGGAATGTGTTTAACAACAGCTTCAACTGGATCTTGAGATTCGTGAGAATCGTTGTGTGCGGACATGAAAAAACCTCGGTTTGATTAGCCGGCTATTTTAGCTGAACACGGCACACTTGCAAGACTTCTTGGCCGTAGGCTTCGAGCTTTTTGGCGCCAATGCCACTGATTCCGTTCAGGTCATTGAGGCTCTGAGGGTCGGCACTGGCAATCAAGGCCAAGGTGGCGTCGTGAAAAATGACATAGGCTGGCAGGTTGTGTTCTTTGGCAACCTCTGAGCGCCAAGCTTTTAAGTTGATGTACCTCACCAAGGCCTCTTGGTTTAAATTGGCAGCGGCTGGGCTTGGGGCTTGTGACTTGCGGCTTCGTTTCTCTGCTTTCTGACTCACAGATTCGCGAAGGAGCACACTGATTTCGCCGCGCAATACCGCCCGTGAACCCTCTGTCAATTGCAGCGTGTTGAAAACTTGCCCCTGCACATTCAAGGCGCCCATGGCAATAAGTTGTCTTAAAACACCGCGCAATTGCACCTCACTGAAATTGGCGCCGATGCCAAAAGTGCTTAGCTTTGCATGGCCATATTGCGATACCTTTTCGGTAGATTTGCCGCGCACGATGTCCATGATGTGGCCAGAGCCGAACGAAAAGCCACTGTGTTGTTCAGCGCGAAACACAGTGGACAGTAATTTTCGAGCGGCATCGGTGCCATCCCAAACAGCGGGTGGATTCAAGCAGTTGCGCCTTTGGTTAACGACATCTTGCAGACCGTAGGCCATCCACGCGTTGGCACGCAAACCGTCGCGCCCAGCGCGCCCGGTTTCTTGGTAATAACCTTCGATGTTTTTAGGCATGTCCAGATGCGCTACAAATCGAACATCGGGTTTGTCAATGCCCATGCCAAAAGCAATGGTGGCGACCATGACAACACCTTCATCTCGCAAAAATCGATCTTGGTGTTTTTGACGAATGGCCGCGTCTAAGCCCGCATGGTAGGGCAGTGCATCGATGCCCGTTTGGGCCAACATTTCGGCCACTTCTTCAACGCGTTTGCGCGACTGACAATAGACCACACCCGCTTCACCTTCGTGCTCACGCTCAATGAATCGAAGCAATTGCGCTGAGGCATCTTTTTTTTCAACAATGGTGTACCGAATGTTGGGCCGATCAAAGCTGCTGATGAAAAGCTGGGCGTCTTCAAGCTGAAGACGCTCAATGATGTCGGCGCGAGTTAGGGCATCGGCGGTGGCCGTGAGCGCCACCCTTGGCACAAAGGGCATCCAGTTGCGCTAAAAATCGGGGTGTATTGATGCGCTCTGGCGCTGCATAGAGCAGCGTGACTTCACCCCGGCGCAGGCGCTGCTCGATGGTTTGAGCATCCTCTGGTGAGAGTGTGGAATTTAAAAAAGCAGCACTGACCCCAGCCTCGTGCAAGGCACCAACTTGGTCGTGCATGAGTGCAATGAGGGGCGACACCACAATGGTGATTCCCTGCCCTGCGCTTTGTCTGGCAATGGCTGGTATTTGATAACACAAGCTCTTGCCGCCGCCTGTGGGCATGAGCACCAAGGCGTCGTGGCCGCTGGTGACATGCTCGATGATGTTGCGCTGCGGCCCTCTAAACGACTCATAGCCAAAGACTTCACTGAGGATGCTCAGAATATTGGGAGGGTTAAGGACTTCGGTAGACACAGCATGTATTGTCTCCGAAGCGCTGGTGTGCTTTTGAAACCTGAACGGTCAATTTCAAGGTATTTGATTGCAAGTGGCTTCAAGCGGCGCTGATGTTTTTTACAATAAGGGCATGAAACCTTTGAACTACACTCGCGCCCAAGCTCTACCAGCCATTCTGGAAAAACGCATTGCCATCCTCGATGGCGCCATGGGCACCATGATTCAGCGCTTCAAATTGAGCGAAGCCGATTACCGTGGTGAGCGCTTCAAAGACTTTCCCAAAGACGTCAAGGGCAACAACGAACTGCTCAGTCTCACACGCCCTGATGTGATTCGCGATATTCACGAAGGCTATTTGGCGGCTGGCGCCGACATGATCGAAACCAACACCTTTGGCGCCACCACCATTGCGCAAGAAGATTACAAAATGGCCGACTTGGCCATTGAAATGAACCGCGCTTCTGCGGCCTTGGCGCGCGCTGCCTGCGATAAGTTTTCCACACCCGACAAACCTCGCTATGCCGTGGGCGCCTTGGGCCCAACCCCCAAGACCGCCAGCATCAGCCCCGACGTGAACGACCCCGGCGCGCGCAATGTGGACTTTGAAACTTTACGCAAAGCCTATTACGAACAAACCCAAGCCTTGGTGGAGGGCGGCGTGGACGTGTTATTGGTGGAAACCATCTTTGACACACTCAACGCCAAAGCCGCCCTGTTTGCCATTGAAGAATATTTTGAAAACAGTGGTGAGCGCCTGCCCCTCATCATCAGTGGCACCGTGACCGATGCCTCTGGCCGCATCTTGAGTGGCCAAACCGTCACCGCGTTTTGGCACAGCGTGCGCCATTCGCGTCCTTTGGCCATTGGCCTGAACTGCGCTTTGGGGGCCACGCTCATGCGACCCTACATTCAAGAACTGGCCAAAGTGGCGGACGACACCTTCATCAGCTGCTACCCCAATGCCGGCTTGCCCAACCCCATGAGCGACACCGGCTTTGATGAGACGCCCGAAGTGACCAGTCGTTTGTTGCATGAGTTTGCAGCGGAAGGCTTGGTGAACATTGTGGGTGGCTGTTGCGGCACCACGCCAGATCACATTGGGGCTATTCAGCAAGCGGTGAGCCCTCTTGCACCCAGAGGATTGCATGTTGGGGCGTTTTACAAGGAAGCCGCCTGAGTTGGTGCTTTCAACTTCAGTGGCGCACCAAATCACAACGTGCAAGGCGAATGTGTGCGCCGTTTTGGTGCGGCGGCCCGTCTGCATTTGAAGTATCAGCGCACCTTACCTAGGTGCTAAAGCGCCAAGTCACTCAATCAGCAAAGCCGGTTAAGAGCTGGCGCGTTGTTTGCATAGTGCCTCTTGTCTTCACAGAAAAGAGGTTGCCATGTCTGAGTTCTTTGACCCCTATAACGCCGATCGCCCATTGATGCTCAAATGTAGCTGTGGTCGCGATCACTCCCCCGCTGACCACCATGCAGAAATTGCTGCCGATGCCGCCGCAGCCACTTTGCGTGCGCGATCAGAAACTGCCGAGTTTGAAGCCTACAGCCAAGAGTTCATTGAAGCTACCTTGGTCAAAGCATTGTTTCCACACGACCAAGAGCGTCGAAACTTCTTGCGCGCGGTGGGCAAGAAAACCGCCATGGCCGCCATTGCCAGCGTGTTGCCCGTGGCCAGTTTGCAAGCCATGGCGCAAGAAAAAGGGCCACTTGAAAAACCAAACTTGAAGATTGGTTTTATTCCAATCACTTGCGCTACGCCGCTCATCATGGCGCACCCCTTGGGCTTCTACAGCAAGCAAGGCTTGAATGTGGAAGTGACCAAAACAGCGGGCTGGGCCTTGATTCGCGACAAGATGATCAACAAGGAATATGACGCGTCCCACTTTTTGTCGCCCATGCCTTTGGCCATCAGCATGGGGCTCGGTGCCAACACCACACCCATGAATGTGGCCACCATTCAAAACGTCAACGGCCAAGCCATTACCTTGAGCCTCAAACACAAATCAAACCGCGATCCAAAGAACTGGAAGGGATTTAAGTTTGGTGTGCCGTTTGATTACTCCATGCACAACTTCTTGCTGCGCTACTACTTGGCAGAAAACGGTTTGAACCCCGATACCGATGTGCAAATTCGCGTCATTCCACCTGCAGAGATGGTGGCCAACTTGCGCGCCGGCAACATCGATGGTTTCTTAGGCCCCGATCCTTTCAATCAGCGCGCGGTATTTGATGAGGTGGGCTTCATTCACATTCTCACCAAAGATTTGTGGAATGGCCATCCTTGCTGCGCATTCGGCACCAGCACTGAGTTCATCCAAAAAAATCCGAACACCTTTGCGGCGCTGTTCCGTGCAGTGCTCACCGCAGCCGCGATGGCACGCTTGCCAGGCAACCGTGAGTTGATTTCCAAGGTGATTTCGCCCACGCAGTACTTGAATCAGCCCGAAGCGGTCATTAGCCAAGTATTGACGGGCAAATTTGCAGATGGCTTGGGCAAGATTCAAAACGTGCCCGACCGCGCAGATTTTGACCCCATGCCTTGGCAGAGTTTGGCGGTGTGGATGCTCACGCAAATGAAGCGTTGGGGATATATCAAAGGCAATGTGGATTACAAGCAAATTGCCGAAAAAGTTTTCCTGATTACCGATGCGCGCAAACACATGAAGGATTTGGGGCAAACCGTGCCACCTGGAGGTAACTACATCAAGCACAAGATCATGGGCAAAGAGTTTGATGCGTCCAAACCCGAAGAGTATTTGAAAAGCTTTGCCATTCAAAAGATGGGTTGATTGATTGTGAACACCATTTCAATTAACTTGCGAGCGGCCTTGGTTTCATTTTTGATCTTGGTTTTTTTCTTAGGTGCGTGGCAGCTTTCATCGCAGGGACCCTCGATTGGTGCTGCAACAAAAGTGGGTGCGACGGCAGAAGAAATTGAATATCAAAAGATGATGGGCAAAGACCCGGGCGCCAGCAAGAGCACGGGCTTTCCGCCGCCCGTCGAGGTTGCCAAGGCTGTGCTCAAACAGCTGTCCAATCCGTTTTATGACAACGGCCCCAACGACAAAGGCATTGGCATTCAATTGGCGCATTCTTTGGGCCGCGTCGGTTTGGGTTTCGCGTTGGCGGTGTTGGTGGCGTTGCCCTTGGGTTTTTTAATTGGCATGTCGCCGCTCATGCAAAAAGCCTTTGATCCGTTTATTCAAGTGCTGAAGCCCATCAGTCCGTTGGCCTGGATGCCTTTGGCTTTGTACACCTTGAAGGACTCCAGCATCAGCGGCATTTTTGTGATCTTCATTTGCTCGGTGTGGCCCATGTTGATTAACACCGCGTTTGGTGTGGCATCGGTCAAACGTGAATGGCTGAATGTGGCCAATACCTTGGAAGTGAACCCGCTTCGCAAAGCCTTCTTAGTGATCTTGCCAGCGGCTGCGCCCACCATTGTGACGGGCATGCGCATCAGCATGGGCATTGCCTGGTTGGTGATTGTGGCCGCAGAAATGTTGGTGGGCGGCACCGGCATTGGTTACTTTGTTTGGAACGAGTGGAACAACTTGTCTCTGGTGAATGTGATCTTTGCGGTGCTGGTGATTGGTGTGGTGGGCATGTTGCTCGACATGGCGTTTGCCAAGCTGCAAAAAGGGGTGACCTATGTTGAATGAACAAGCTGTTTTGCAAACGACGTCTCAAGCTGCGGCGCAGAGTGTTTTGGTACAACCAGGATTTTTAAAAATCGAAAAGCTGGCCAAAACGTATGTGGCTGATAAGCCGGTGTTTGCTGACGTGTCGTTCACGGTCGCTCGCGGTGAGTTTGTTTGCATCATCGGCCATTCTGGCTGTGGCAAAACCACCGTCTTGAATGTGTTGGCTGGATTGGACACCGCCACTGAGGGCCATGCGTTCATGGACGGCCGAGAAATTGCAGGGCCCAGTTTGGAGCGCGGCGTGGTGTTTCAAAGTCACGCCCTCATGCCTTGGCTCACCGTGCGTCAAAACATTGCGTTTGCTGTGAAGTCGAAGTGGCCCGATTGGAAAACACCCGAAGTCAATGCACATGTGGAAAAGCATGTCGACATGGTGGGCTTGTTGCCTGCGATTGACAAAAAGCCCAGCCAGTTGTCGGGCGGCATGAAGCAACGCGTTGGCATTGCAAGAGCCTTTGCCATTCAACCCAAGATGCTTTTGCTAGACGAACCCTTTGGCGCATTGGACGCATTAACCCGCGGCACCATTCAAGACGAACTCATGGGCATTGTTCGTCAAACACAGCAAACTGTTTTCATGATCACTCACGATGTGGACGAAGCCATTTTGTTGTCTGATCGAATATTGCTCATGAGCAATGGCAACGAGCACAAAGGCCATTACGTGCCGGGTGGCTTGGCCGAGGTGGTGGTCAACCCCTTGCCGCGCGATCGAACTCGCGCGCAGCTTCATCATCTGCCAGGCTATTACGACGTTAGAAATCACATCGTTGATTTCTTAGTGTCACGCGCCAAAGCGCATTAAATTCCTTCTCATTTTTTTAACTTTCATTGACGAGGCTCTTATGAACCGTTTAGACATCACAGAAAAAATCATCAGCACCAAAGTGTCCAAAGGCATTAAATGGAGCGACGTGGCCGACAAAGTAGGCTTGTCCAAAGAGTGGGTCACAGCCGCTTGTTTGGGGCAAATGACGCTCGACGCCAAGCAAGCGAAGGTCATCGGCAAAATTTTTGGGCTGACAGCAGAGGAGCAAAAGTGGTTGCAAGTGGTTCCCTACAAAGGCTCGCTGCCCACAGCCGTCCCTACCGACCCGCTGATTTACCGCTGGTACGAAATTGTGAGCGTCTATGGCACCACCATCAAAGAGCTGATTCACGAGGAGTTCGGTGACGGCATCATGAGCGCCATCGATTTCAGCATGGACATTGTTCGTCAGCCAGACCCCAAAGGCGACCGCGTGAATGTGGTGTTGTCGGGCAAATTCTTACCCTACAAGCAGTACTGATCTCCTTGGCGGGTAGAAAAAGCCCGCGTTGTCGTCGCTGCTACCTTGGCCGTGGTTAAAATACGCACATTCCCAAGGAGCGTTGCAGCCCGCCAGCCATTTCGGCCGCGGGTCAGGCTTGGGGCTCAATTCGGGGCTTTGCCCCCTTTCTATTGCAAACCACGCTCACCTGCGATTCAAGGGGTGAGTTTTGTTGTCTGCTTCAGTTTCTAGTTCTGTCTCGCCACTCAAACTGTCTGGTCTAGAGCCCGTCTCTATTGGTACCGACTCTTTGTTTGTGAACATTGGTGAGCGCACCAATGTCACAGGCTCTAAAGCATTTGCCCGCATGATTTTGAATGGCGAGTACGAGCAAGCTTTGGCAGTGGCCCGGCAGCAAGTTGAAAACGGCGCGCAGATTATTGACATCAACATGGACGAAGCCATGTTGGACAGCCAAGCGGCCATGGTTCGATTCTTGAACCTGATTGCGTCTGAGCCCGACATTTCCCGCGTGCCCATCATGATCGACTCTTCCAAATGGAGTGTCATTGAAGCGGGTTTGCGTTGCATTCAAGGCAAGGGCATTGTCAATTCCATCAGCATGAAAGAGGGCGTGGAAGGCTTTAAGCAACAAGCGCAACTGATTAAGCGATATGGTGCGGCGGCGGTGATCATGGCTTTTGATGAAAAAGGACAGGCAGACACCTACCAACGCAAAATTGAAATTTGCGAACGCGCTTACCGCGTCTTGGTGGACGAGGTGGACTTCCCACCCGAAGACATCATCTTTGACCCCAACATTTTTGCCATTGCCACGGGCATTGAAGAACACGACAACTACGCCGTCGATTTCATTGAAGCCACGCGTTGGATCAAACAAAACTTGCCCGGCGCCAAAGTGTCGGGCGGTGTGTCCAATGTGTCTTTTAGCTTTCGCGGCAACGACCCCGTGCGCGAAGCCATTCACACGGTGTTTTTGTACCATGCCATTCAAGCCGGCATGGACATGGGCATTGTGAATGCCGGCATGATGGGCGTCTATGACGAGCTCGAACCCGACTTGCGTGAGCGCGTTGAAGATGTGGTGTTGAACCGCCGCCCCGATGCAGGCGAGCGTTTGGTGGAGGTAGCAGAAAACGCCAAAGGCGCTGCCAAAGACGATTCACAAAAGCTGGCTTGGCGCGGCACGCCCGAAGCGCCGGTGACCGTGTCTGCTCGGTTGTCCCATGCCTTGGTGCATGGCATCACCGACTTCATTACCGAAGACACCGAAGAGGCGTATCAAGAAATTTTGGCCAAGAACGGAAGGCCATTGCATGTGATTGAAGGCCCGCTCATGGATGGCATGAACGTGGTGGGTGATTTGTTTGGCCAAGGCAAGATGTTCTTGCCGCAAGTGGTCAAGTCTGCGCGCGTCATGAAGCAAGCCGTGGCGCACTTGGTGCCTTACATTGAAGAAGAAAAGCGTCAGCAAGAAGCTGCCGGCCAGGATGTGAAATCCAAAGGCAAGATTGTGATTGCCACCGTCAAAGGCGACGTGCACGACATTGGCAAAAACATTGTGACAGTGGTGCTTCAGTGCAACAACTTTGACGTGGTCAACATGGGCGTGATGGTGCCTTGTCACGAAATTTTGGCCAAGGCCAAAGAAGAAAATGCCGACATCATTGGCTTGTCGGGCCTCATCACCCCCAGCTTGGAAGAGATGCAGTACGTGGCCAGCGAAATGCAAAAGGATGCGCATTTCCGTTTGCGCAAAATGCCTTTGCTGATTGGTGGCGCTACCACCAGCCGTGTGCACACTGCTGTCAAAATTGCACCGCACTACGAAGGCCCTGTAGTCTATGTGCCCGATGCATCGCGCAGTGTGAGTGTGGCGCAAGGTTTGTTGTCAGACCACGCCGCTACTTACGTTGACGAGCTCAATGCCGATTACGCCAAAGTGCGCGAGATGCATGCCAATAAAAAACAAACACCTATGTGGCCACTGGCCAAAGCACGTGGCAACAAAACGGCGCTTGACTGGACTGCCTTCAAATCGCCCACACCTAAATTCATTGGCCGCCGTGTTTTCAAGAATTTCGATTTGGCCGAATTGGCACGCTACATTGACTGGGGCCCTTTCTTTCAAACTTGGGATTTGGCCGGCCCTTACCCCGCCATCTTGAAAGACGAAGTGGTAGGCGTTGAAGCGCAAAAAGTTTTCAATGATGCTCAGAAGATGTTACAAAAAATCATTGAAGGCAGATGGATCACCGCGCATGGTGTGATGGGCTTGTACCCCGCCAACAGCGTGAATCACGATGACATTGACTTG
>JAJTDK010000109.1 GCA_021300495.1 Limnohabitans sp.
CGATCGGGTGGTCAGTCAACCAGGCTTAACGGCACCGCCAGAGAAGCGCCGCATGGGCATGGTGTTTCAAGATTACGCACTTTTTCCGCACCTGTCGGTGGCCGGCAACATCGCTTTTGGCCTTCATGGACAAAGCGCATCGATCAAAACACAACGCATTGCAGAAGTGCTTCATTTGGTAGGCTTAGAGGCTGAAAAAGATCGATTCCCGCATGAACTCTCGGGCGGTCAGCAGCAGCGGGTGGCCTTGGCCAGAGCATTGGCCCCCAAACCCGAATTGCTGCTTTTGGACGAACCTTTCTCCAATCTTGATGTCGATCTGCGCGAGCGATTGGCTTTAGAAATTCGCAACATTTTGAAGGCCGCCAACGCCACAGCTTTGTTTGTCACGCACGATCAAATGGAGGCTTTTGCCATTGGGGATGTGATTGGCGTCATTCAAGAAGGCCACCTGCACCAATGGGACGATGCCTACCACTTGTACCACCGGCCAGCGTCGCGGTTTGTGGCAGAGTTCATTGGTCATGGCGTCTTTATTGCTGGCGTTCGCTCACAAAGCCATGGGCACCTTCATGTGCAAACTGTTTTAGGTGACCTAACTGACCCCCATGAATCCGCTGATTCTGAGGGGGAGGAGGCCAAACATTGCGATGTCTTGTTGCGCGCAGATGACATTGTTCACGACGATGAAGCCATGGTCAAAGCCGAGATTTTGAGAAAGTCATTTCGAGGGTCTGAGTTTTTGTACACCTTGCGATTGCGCTCAGGCGAGACGGTCATGGCCCATGTGCCTAGCCACCACGATCACACAATTGGCGAGTGGATTGGTATTCGCGCTGAGGTTGACCATGTGGTGACTTTTGAGCGACAAACCTAAAAATTCCTGTTAACCATTTTTTTGTTTCCGCATGCAAATGCGAATCATTCTTGTTTGATGTAGAATCCCATCATTCAGAAGTCGAAACAAATAATGAGTTACAAATTATTCAAATATGCGGCCCTTTTAATTGCAGCTGCTTGCTTGGTGCCTCATTTGGCCATTGCCCAGTCGGCTGCCGGGCCCTTTATCAACATTTACTCGGCCCGTCATTACCCAACCGATGAAGCCCTGTATGCAGATTTCACCAAAAGCACGGGTATCAAGATCAACCGAATCGATTCAGATGACGCCGGCATTCTGACGCGATTGAAAGCGGAGGGTGCAGCCTCTCCCGCCGATGTCATCTTGTTGGTCGACGCGGCCAGGCTCTGGCGAGCCGAAGTAGATGGCTTGTTTTTGCCTGTCAAATCCAAATTGCTTGAGGAAGCCATTCCCGACAATCTGCGCGCCAAGCGCGCTGAAAACGGTGGTATTCCTTGGTTTGGCTTGTCTACTCGCGCCCGAGTGATTGTTTACGACAAGCTCAAACTTCAAAAGTCCGATGTCGACACCTATGAAAAGTTGGCAGATCCCAAGTTAAAAGGCAAGCTGTGCATTCGTTCCGGCTCTCACCCTTACAACCTTAGCTTGTTTGGCGCTATGACTGAGCACATAGGTCCTCAGCAAACTGAAGTTTGGCTGAAGGGCCTGGTGAATAACTTGGCCAGAAATCCGGCGGGTGGTGATACCGATCAAATTAAAGGTGTGGCGTCTGGCGAATGCAATGTGGCCGTCACCAACACTTATTACTTAGCGCGCCTCATGCGATCTTCCAACCCCGCTGAAAAAGCAATGGTAGAAAAACTGGGTGTTGTATTTCCCAATCAAGCCAGTTGGGGAACCCACCTGAACATTGCAGGCGGCGCAGTGGCCAAAAATTCAAAAAATCAAACGAATGCTGTCTTCAAAAGTGAAGTGTTGCCCGTAAGCGCTATTGGCATGAATCAAATTAAGGTCCAGCAAATGCTAGACCGAGTGGGGTTTAAATAAATTTAATTCTGAAAAATAATTTCAAGGACGGCCGCTTAACTGCTTACCCAATAACGGACGCATGGCCAAAACTCCTAAAAGAGGGCCTATACCTAGCCATGGTAGAAGGGAAGACAACTGATGTTCCTGAGCCAAACTCGTAAAGAGTTCAATGCTCACAATGGAGAGTGCAAACCCAATGCAATTGGTCAAGGTGAGCACACTGCCTACTGCATGCTTGGGCGCATTGCTGGCTGTGAGTGTTGAAAACTGTGGCGAGTCTCCAGCTACAGTGATGCCCCAAACGGCCAACCACAGTAAGAACCAAATGAGCGGTGCAGACATGAACCAAGGCGCTAGAAGGCAACACATACCGCTCATGCTTAATTGAATTGTGGCAACGCGTGCACTGCCCCATCGTTGTGCAAGCCAACCGCCCCCTATGCACCCTAAGGCCCCAATGCCAAGCACACCAAAAGCTGCAAAGGACAAGGCCTGACCATTGAGTTGAGTCGCCATGATAAGTGGTACCAGCACCCAAAACGTATACAGCTCCCACATGTGGCCAAAATAGCCCAGAACCGAGGCCCTCACACGCCAGTCAGTCCAGATGGTGGCCAATGCTTGCATTTCGAGTTTTTTGGTATTTGCCGTGTAATTCGGCGGTTCTGGTATGACCATAAAAAGAAGCAAGCCACCTGCTGCAGCCAAAAGGGCCACGCTGATCATGACCGCTGACCATGGAAGCTCAACAGACAAAGCACGAATGCCATGCGCACTGGCTGACCCCAAGACAAGCGCACCTACCAGCCAACCAAGCGCTACGCCTAAACCTTTGGGAAACCACTGTGAGGCTATCTTCATGCCGACTGGATAGATGCCCGCCAAGAAAAAGCCAGTAGCCGCACGCCATAACAAGAGTTCTGTAAAAGATGCTATGCGCATCAATGCGCCCAATGTGCACAGAGCGCCGGCTAAGGCGCAGAACAAGAAAACTCGTCTGGCAGAAAATCGATCTGCAATGGCCAGCAAAGCAAAAACCAAGGTGCCCACAATAAAGCCCAATTGCAAGGCAGAGGTGAGGCGGCCGACCGCAGATGCAGGCCATCCCATTTGCTGCTGCAGGTCGGGCATGACTGCATTGACGGCAAACCATAAAGAAGTTCCCGCAAATTGCGCCAAAACAAGAGTGGGAAGAATACGTTTTGGCGCAGTGAGCATGTTTTATGAGTAGACTGTAACGATGGCCATTGTGACTCAAACACCAGCTAAGCTAAATTGATCAGACCCACTTCACACCTCATTTAAATTGCACATGTCTCAAAAAATCAAAATCAATGCTTTCGATATGAATTGTGTTGGACATATTCAACAAGGCCTCTGGACGCATCCGCGCGATCAATCGACGCGCTACCTCGATCTGAAATATTGGACTGATTACGCAAAGCGTCTGGAAGCTGGCTTATTTGACGGCATCTTTTTTGCAGACGTAGTGGGTGTTTACGATGTGTTGGGCGGCAGTCCCAATGCCGCAGTGCAGGGCGCAGTGCAAGTTCCCGTGAACGACCCCATGATGCTCATACCGGCCATGGCCAGCGTGACAGAACACTTGGGCTTTGGCGTGACAGCCAATCTCACTTACGAGTCGCCTTATTTATTCGCCAGGCGCATGTCTACGCTTGATCATTTAACAAAAGGGCGGATAGGCTGGAACATTGTGACGGGCTATTTAGACAGTGCCGCCAGAGCTGCCGGACTCTCTGGGCAAATAGCCCATGACGATCGCTACGACTTGGCCGATGAATACATGGCCTTGGTATACCAACTTTGGGAAGGCAGTTGGGAAGAGGGCGCAGTATTGGCCAATCGACAAAGCGGCGTGTATGCAGACGCCTCTAAAGTGCACTTGGTAAAACACAAAGGCCCGCAATATCAGGTTCAGGCCATGCATTTATCTGAGCCTTCTCCGCAGCGTACTCCTTTGTTGTACCAAGCGGGCTCATCTGCAAGAGGTTCAAGGTTTGCGGCCACCCATGCAGAATGCGTTTTTTTGAACGGGCAAAGCATGCCTGCCGTGAAAACCATCGTAGACAACATTCGAAGTCAAGCGGTTGAGCAGGGGCGTGCTGCCTCAGATATTCAAGTGTGGATGGGTGCCACCATCATCACTGCGCCCACTGAAGCTCAAGCGCAAGAGAAGTTTGAAGAGTACAAACGCTATGCCAGCTCGGAAGGTGCCTTGGTTCATGCGGCCGCTTCAATGGGCATTGATTTTTCAAAATACGACATCGACGAGCCCATTGAAACTGGCAAAAGCCAAGCCATTGTTTCTAACGTAGAAGCCATGACGCGATCTGCAGGACCTCAGTGGACTCGGCGCAAACTGCTGTCACAAATGATTCTTGGGAGTCGGCAAGCGCCTTGGGTAGGCTCGGCCCAAAACATTGCGCAGCAAATGATTGACTGGCGTGATCAAGCTGGCATAGATGGATTTAATTTGTCCAGAACCGTTGTGCCTGAATGCTTTGATGACTTCATCAAAGAAGTGGTACCTTGTTTGCAAGAGCGTGGTGCTTATAAAACCGAATACGAACCTGGCAGCTTTCGGAAGAAACTGTTTGGCAACGACAAGCTGCCAACTACGCATACTGCTGCCACATACCGTATCAAATAAGCTGATCTGGGTGTCAAGCGTCTGTTCGTATCATTCATTCGTTAATCTGAAAGCTCAATCCATTTTGGCGCCAGATTTGACAATCACCTGTTCCCATTTGTCAATTTCAGCCTTGACAAATGATTTGAATTCTTCCGGACTGTTACCCACAGGCTCAGCACCTTGGGCTTCCATTTTGTCTTTGATGTCTTGACTTTGCAGAGCCTTGATAGAGGCGCTGTAAAGCGCTGCCACAATGTGCGGTGGTGTTTTGGCTGGCGCAAACAAGCCATTCCAACTTGAGACCTCAAAGTCTGGCAATCCGGCTTCTGCCATGGTGGGCACATTGGGCAGTGTGGCCATGCGCTTTTTGCTGGCCACCGCTATGACATTGAGTTTGCCGCTTTTCAAATGAGGAATTGCCGACAAGGCCGTTTGAAAACTCATTTGAACCTGACCGCCCAAGAGATCGGCAATGGCAGGTGCTGCACCTTTGTAAGGCACATGAATCATGTCAATGTTGGCGCGCATTTTAAGAAGCTCGCCAGCGAGATGAGGTGAGCCGCCATTGCCACTTGAGGAAAAAGCAATTTTGCCGGGATTTTGTTTGGCCACTGCAATCAGCTCCTTCAGATTTTTGGCTGGCACTGAAGGGTGAATTGTTAAAACCGATGGCGCCGTCATGAATTGGGTAATGTGCACAAAGTCACGCATGGTGTCGTAGCCTAGGCTCTTGAATGCCGTCATGTTGGTGGCATTGGCAATGGTGCCTAAAAGCAGGGTGTAGCCATCTGGGGCACTGCGCGCTACAAATTCTGAAGCAATGTTGCTGCTTGCACCAGCGCGGTTTTCTACCACCACCGGTTGTCCAAGTGTTTCTTGAAGTTTGATGGCAATGCTGCGGGCCACAATGTCAGTAGCCCCACCCGGGGCATAGCCCACTAGCAAGCGAATGGGTTTCACAGGATAGGCTTGTTCTTGAGCGTAACTTGTGATGGAGAGAAGAGAAAGAATGAAAGCCAAAAATCGATTCATGAGAAGCCTGTGTTTGTTGGTACAAAGTATGCCTAAAGTGTAGGGACAGTTGGTGCTTTCTAGCAAGACCTTATCATTGGTGTTGTCCCTATGTGAAAAATAGACGCGTCTATGTTCAGTAAGATAGATCCCAATATGCCTTCATTCAATTCTTCCCATTTCGAAAAACCGCGCGCATGGCTACCTAAAGAGCTTGGTCAAGATTCTTCTTGGATTCACCACCTAAGTCGTGAAGCAACTCTCGAAATAGAAGAAGCCCTTCAACATGCCAAGGCCACTGAAAAATCTTGGCTGCAAATGACTGCCAACGATTTTCCTTTAAAACGCCATGCCAAGCAGGCCATTGATCGAGCCTTTGCTGTCACACAAACAGCTTATGGCATGTGTTTGCTCAAAGGTTTTCCCGTGGATCGATGGTCAGTAGAAGATGCGCGACTGGTCAATTGGGGCATTGGACTGAACGTGGGCGTGGCCAGAACGCAAAACCGAGCCAGCCAAGTCATGAACGATGTTCGTGATGAGGGTGGCGATTACAAAGTCAAAAATGGGCGAGGGTACAACACCAATGCAGGCTTAGACTTTCATGTCGATTCCTGCGATGTGGTGGCCTTGATGTGTTTGCAAACTGCAAAATCAGGTGGCACAAGCAAAGTGACAAGTTCTATGGCTGTGGTCGAAGAAATAAAACGCTTGCGACCTGACCTGATTCCAGTCATGCAACAGCCTTTTTATTACAGCTATCAGGGAACCAACGACGCTTCACAGCCTCCTTTTTACAAGTGTCCCATCTTGGGGGATGACCCCGAATTCTTTTCTTTGCGTGCCAATCGAAAAAATGTCACGGCAGCCCAACGCGATTTTCCAGAAGTGCCTCGTTTAACCCCAAAGCAAATTGAGTTGCTGGACCTGTTGGATGAATTGCTGCCAGATGATAAGTTTTGCTATTCGATGGAACTCGATCGTGGCGATTTGCAGTTATTGAACAACTATGTTGTCATACATTCACGCACCAATTTTGAAGATCACGATGAGCCCGAGCGCAAACGACATTTGCTCCGCCTTTGGCTAAGCATTCCACAGGGGCAGCGCTTGCCTCCCTTGTGGAAAGAGTATTTTGGTGGTGTTGAGGCGGGCTCGGTCAGAGGCGGTGTTCGCGGAAGTCA